>NZ_SRUS01000006.1:517450-553404 GCF_004794715.1 Mesorhizobium sp. M8A.F.Ca.ET.207.01.1.1
CGCTCGATGGAATCCGGCATACAAAGCAACTACCTGCCCCAATCCGTTCATCACGCGTCGGCGGGACTGAAGGCCATCAGAATGACCACTCGATCTTCCTTTCTAGGCTTGCCCGATCGCCTCGCCGATGGCACGGTGCCCCGCGCAGTGATCTTCGGTGCTGGTCACGGCAGCACCTATCCCGGCAAAGACAGCAGCGGTCACGCCTTGACCTTGAGATCCTTAATGAGCGTCACGGAATCTCCGTCACTCAGAGGTGTGCCGTTGCTGTCTTTGACCTTCATGGTTTCACTTCCTGCCTTTGTGCATTCAGCCCGTTGAGGAGATCGGCGAGTTCCTCGGCATCGGGTCGGTTCATTCCAACGATGGTCCGGCTCCCCATCTCGGCGGGCCGCCCGGTCCGAGCATCATTGACGGCCCAGGTGCCAGTCGGCTCCTGAAAAGGTTCGTAACGATGAGTCATTGGCACAGGATAGTCGCCAAGGCTCTCCCTGCCAAGATCAAATCATTATTTTTTCGCCCTGTATTGATGTTTTATGCATCAATGATACGATAGAGGATATCATTTCTCATACCAAGACGATGATTCCTCGATGATCACGGCTTCCCAGCTTCGCGCCGCTCGCGCCCTTCTCAACATCGACCAGAAAACCCTGGCGGAAATGGCGGGCGTCTCGCTGCCAACGATCCAACGAATGGAGGCCAGCCAAGGGAATGTGCGAGGCGTTGTCGACAGTTTGATGAAAGTGATCAACGCGCTGAACCGCGCCGGCGTTGAACTTCTCAGCGAACATATGCGCAGCGACGATGGTGGTCGTGGCGTGAGGTTCCGGCATCCGGACACGCTATTGGGCAAGCCGAACTAGACCATACAAAGTGGACCTCCGGCGCCCGCGCAATCACCGTCTTTCGTCTCCTTTTCCTTCCAGAAACACCCAATGAGCCTCTCCCTGCACGTCAACTTGTGGTTCCGCTTTTCCACACGGAAAGGCAGGGTTCGCCCATGATCCTCTATCTGCGTCGGCTTGCCGGGAAGGAACGGAGCGACAGGACCGATCGACATCTCGCCCGTTTCCTGACCTTTGTCGCGGGGGCGGCCAATGCTGGAGGATTTCTGGCGGTCCAGCAGTATACGTCCCATATGTCAGGCATCGTTTCGTTGATGGCTGATCACTTGGCACTCGGCAACGTCGAGTTCGCGCTTTCCGGATTCGGAGCCTTGCTGTCGTTTGTCTCTGGCGCGGCCTGTTCAGCGATGCTGATCAATTGGGGGCGACGGCAGGATCTGCAGAGCGAATATGCGTTTCCGCTTGTCCTGGAAGCGATCTTGCTGATCTGTTTCGGCCTTCTCGGCGGCCATCTCGCGCGTCATGAAGCGCTTTTTGTACCAATGACGGTGATGCTGCTTTGCTTCATCATGGGGTTGCAGAACGCCATCATTACAAAGCTATCGGAAGCCAGAATCCGGACGACGCATATCACTGGCCTGGTGACGGACATGGGCATCGAACTCGGCAAGCTGCTTTATTGGAACATCTCAAGAAGTGACCCGGACGAGCTGTTCGTGAAGGCAGATCGAAGAAAGCTGAGACTGCTTGCATCGCTTGTCGCATTGTTCTTTGTCGGCGGTGTCATCGGCGCTGTGGGTTTCAAGCACATTGGCTTTGCAGCGACGCTGTTTCTCGCAGCCATTCTCCTCGTGCTGGCCTCCATGCCAGTCCTGGAAGATATCTCCGTTCGCATGAAGCAACTCTGGCAGTAGCTCAGCGGAGTTTTTGCACCTGCCCGGTCACACCCCAAGGATTACGCTGTCTGTTGCGCTAGCGCCAAGGCCTGAACACCAATTGGCTGAGGTCATTTGCGATCTCGTCGGCTCCGACCGCTGGCGGTATCAACAATATTGGCTGGACGAGGTCCCGCACCTTACCCGCCATGACGAGCGCGTTGCGATCCGGAATACCGCGCGTGTCGAGCAGTCTCACGTTCTCCCATATATTACTGAGTTTGGCAGCAACACGATCCGGCATGATGTCAAGGTCGTGTCGAGCATGAACGTTCCCGATCAGAATACCGGACGAGCTGAGACGCGTCTGCGCCAAGCCGAAGAATGTCTCGGCACACAAGTGGTCTGGAATGCGCCTCCCGGAATATGCGTCCAGAACAATCGCATCGTAGCGATGACGGCCGGCGCGCAAAAAATCCCGCCCGTCGGAGATGCAACAGCGAACTCCACGGGGTAGTCCGAAATATTTCTGGGCGATCTGGAAAGCCTTCGGATTGATGTCGACGATCGTGACACGCACGCCAACCCTATCCAGCATCGTCCCCAGGCTGCCGCCGCCACAACCGATCATCAAGACATCGGACGCCTGCGCTTGCGCGAGGAGGCCAAAGATCGCGTGGATGTAGGGCACGACGCTGACGCCATTCGGATCGCACTCACTTTGATAGCAGCCACCTTGGCGATAAATGAACGAACCGGAGTCCTTGGCCCGCAGAACCTCGATGTTGCCGAAATCGGTATGATATTTCGCAACCCGGATCATGCCTTGTCACCACAGCTGAGTTCCTAAGTCCGCTGTACCGCCGGTTTCACGAACTTTCTTTCTGTCAGCACTCACCCGGAGCCCAGGGATTCCTCCGTCATCGCAGCAGGCTCCGCTTCCAGCTGCAGGGCAACCCCATCGGCGAGGCTCAGCGCCTCCCACCTCGTATCTCCCAGTTTTCTACAACTTCGAGACAGATGCGTCACGCATCATTATTTGAATGCGCCGCATTTTAATATATGCTGCAGCGCTTAGAGATAATACGTCAAAGCTGATCGAAAAGGGGATGCGACCGTGATAACTGCTCCACAGTTGCGTGCCGCGAGGGCGCTCCTTGGCATCGACCAGCGCAGGCTTGCCGAATTATCAGGCCTTTCGGTGCCGACAATTCAACGTATGGAAGCCAGTGAGTCGATTATCCGAGGCAACGTCGATTCCCTCATGAAGCTGATTGGGGCTCTTGACCTTGCCGGCGTGGAATTGATTGCTGAAGGCGCCTCCAGCCAAATCGGTGGGCGCGGCGTGCGACTGAAAGCAGATTTTGATCCCGCCAAAATTCTGGGCGGGATCGATACGGACGCCAAACTCCCCGTGAGGAGCGTGGCGTGATTTCGAGCGCCGCGGTCCTCCTGTGGGGCGTTGCTGCGCTCTTGGGGACCGCGGTGCTTGCGGTTTCGGAAAGCCGTAGATCTGGCTCGGGAACACACCTGATCTACGGCTTGACGCTAGGCATATCGGCGGCCGTGCTCCTGGTTCTCGCGAGCCGCATCGCCAATGATCCCGTCACCCCGTCGACTGCCGCGCTGCCTCTTGGGTTGCCATGGATTGGCGCTCATTTCCGCTTGGATGCGCTCTCGACTTTCTTCCTTGCCGTCGTCAATTTCGGCGGCGCCATGGCCAGTCTTTACGGCCTCGGCTACGGCAGGCACGAGTCCGCGCCGCATCGCGTGCTGCCGTTCTTCCCGGCCTTCCTTGCCGCAATGAACCTTGTCGTGATGGCAGACGACGCCTTCACCTTTCTGCTGTCCTGGGAATTCATGTCGCTCGCCTCCTGGGCGCTCGTCATGGCGCACCATCGCGAACAGGACAATGCGCGGGCGGGCTACATCTATCTCGTGATGGCGAGTTTCGGAACGCTCGCACTGCTGCTTGCGTTCGGTCTCCTGTCAGGCCCTGGCGGGAACTACACGTTCGAAGCGATGCGTGCCGCCTCCCCCACCCCGCTCGCCACCGCTTTCGTCCTGGCTCTTATGCTGCTGGGCGCAGGCTCCAAGGCTGGCCTCGTACCGCTGCACGTTTGGCTGCCACTCGCACACCCGGCCGCGCCGAGCCACGTCTCGGCTCTGATGAGCGGCGTCATGACCAAGGTCGCCGTCTATGGCTTCATACGCGTTATTTTCGACCTCCTCGGCGAGCCGGCATGGTGGTCAGGCGTTGTTGTGCTTTTCCTCGGCGGCCTGACGGCGGTTCTCGGCATCCTCTACGCGCTGATGGAAAAGGACCTGAAGCGGCTGCTTGCCTATAGCACCATTGAAAATGTCGGCGTCATCTTCGTGAGCCTTGGCCTTGCGCTAGCATTCAGGGCGAATGCCATGCCATCGGCCGCGGCGCTGGCGCTCACCGCCGCGCTGTTCCACGTCCTCAACCATTCCTTCTTCAAGAGCCTGCTGTTTTTTGGCGCGGGCGCCGTGCTGACGGCAACCGGTGAGCGTGACATGGAGAAGCTGGGCGGCCTCATCCATCGCATGCCCCTTACAAGTTTTGCCTTTCTCGTCGGCTGCGTCGCGATCTCGGCTCTTCCACCCTTCAACGGGTTCGTCTCCGAATGGCTAGCCTTCCAGGCCATATTGCAGAGCCCCGACCTGCCACAATGGGGACTGAAGGTCATGGTGCCCGCCGTCGGTGGTCTGCTGGCACTCTCGGCGGCACTGGCCGCGGCCTGCTTCGTGAAGGCGTTCGGGATCACATTCCTCGGCAGGCCGCGCTCGGCCGCGGTGGAACCGGCGCACGAGGTCGACCGCTACTCGCTGACTGCAATGTTCAGCCTCGCGGCCCTGTGTCTGCTTGCCGGCATCGTTCCAGGTCTTGTAATAGACGGCCTATCATCGGTGACTCTCCCGCTGATTGGCAGCCGGATGCCGGTGCAGATGGCGCAGCCCTGGCTGTCGATCGTGCCGATTGCGACAAGCCGCAGTTCCTACAACGGCCTGCTGGTGTTTCTGTTCATCGCGTTTTCGGCATCCGCCGCGGCATATGTCATCCACCGTTTCGCGTCGCATGCAATCCGTCGGGGTCCTGCCTGGGGTTGTGGCTTCGCGGATGTGACCCCAAGCTCGCAATACACGGCCGTCAGCTTCGCGCAGCCTATCCGCCGCGTCTTCGGCACGTTCGCTTTCCGTGCGAGGGAAACCGTCGAAATGCCGCCCCCCGGCCAAACCGGTCCGGCTCGCCTGGATGTCGAAATGCATGATGTGATCTGGGAGACGCTGTATCTGCCCATCGGCAAGGCCCTCGACTTCGCGACCGACCACCTGAACCATCTCCAGTTCCTGACGATCAGGCGCTACCTGACCCTCGTCTTTCTCTTTCTCGTTGTCTTGCTCCTGGTGCTCGCACTATGGCCCTGATCCTTGAGTTGGCCGTTCAGGGCGCACAGATGATCCTGGTGCTTTTACTGGCGCCACTCCTGACTGGCTTCGTGCGCAAGGTGAAGGCGAGACTTCTGCGGCGCCAGGGTCCCTCTCTCGTCCAGCCCTATCGCGACCTCCTACGGCTCATGCGCAAGGAGGTCGTCCTGGCGGATAACGCCTCCTGGCTGTTTCGCGTGACGCCCTATCTGATCTTCGCCACGACATGGGTCGCGGCTGCGCTCATCCCGACATTCGCTACCGGGCTCACCTTCAGTTGGACTGCGGATCTCATAGCCATCGTTGCATTGCTTGGAAGCGCTCGGTTCTTCCTGGCGCTGGCGGGGATGGACGTCGGCACCAGCTTTGGCGGCATAGGTTCGAGCCGCGAGGTCATGATCGCTTCCCTGGCCGAGCCCGCAATGCTTCTGATCGTGTTCAGCCTGGCGCTTGTTGCCGGAGCGACGCAGCTGTCCACGGTCGCCGCCTTCATGGGCTCGCCGCAAGTTGGGCTGCGGGTATCGCTCGGGATGTCCCTCATCGCCCTGGTGATGGTGGCGGTCGCCGAAAACGCCCGCATACCAGTGGACAACCCATCGACCCATCTGGAACTCACCATGGTTCACGAGGCGATGGTGCTGGAATATTCAGGTCGCCATCTGGCGATGATCGAGTTCGCGGCCTTCCTCAAGCTCCTGCTCTATATATCGCTGATTTGCTGCGTCTTCCTACCTTGGGGACAGGCGACCGCCGAGGCAGGACCGGAATCCCTTGCTCCAGGTGTCGTTGCCTATATCGGCAAGCTTGCCGTCTGCGGCATTCTGCTCGCCGTGTTTGAGACTGCCATCGCCAAGATGCGCGTCTTCCGCGTCCCGGATTTTTTGGGCGCCGCACTCATGCTGGCGCTGCTCGGCACGCTCCTGCTGTTCGTCTCGCGGAGTCTGTGATGAACGGTCTCACCTTCGACATCGCTCATTTGCTCGCCGGCGGCCTGGTGCTGGTCAGCTTCATGATGCTCTATCAGGATCGCCTTTTCGCGCTGATCAACGTCTTTGCGCTGCATGCCGTCGTGCTTGCGCTGTCGGTAGCCTGGCAGGCATACATTCAGGACGCCCATCATCTCTACGTCACCGCGGCGATCGCTCTCGTTTTCAAGGCGATCGTCATTCCCGTCGGGCTTCATCGCATCATCCAGCGGCTCGGTATCCATCGCGACATCGAGACAGCCGTCGGGATCGGTCCGACGATGCTTGCGGGAATAGGCCTGGTGGCCCTGTCCATGGTGTTGATGCTACGCGTCACGCCCGAAGCTGACCCCCTCGCCCGCGAGGACCTGGCCTTCGCGCTGTCCATCATACTGCTGGGCCTTCTGGTGATGGTCACCCGCCGGAATGCCGTGAGCCAGGTTGTCGGATTCATGTCGCTCGAGAACGGTCTGGTCCTTGCCGCCACGGGGGCAAAGGGCATGCCGCTGGTCGTCGAGATAAGTGTCGCCTTCTCGATCCTGATCGCCTTCATCGTCATCGGGGTTTTCCTGTTCCGTATACGCGAACGGTTCGACTCGGTGGATGTCGGCGCGCTCGACGATTACAGGGGAGAACACCGTTGACCGCGTTATCCCTCGATGCGGTGGCTGCCGTTTTGCTGATACCGGCCAGCGCGGCCGCACTTCTGGCGTCGCTGCCGAACTACCGGATATCGGCGGGCCTCAATGTCGGCGCGAGCTTGCTGACCTTGCTCGCCGCGGTGTCGCTCTTCGTCACGGATCGGCCGCTGCCGGGCCAATACCTGCTCGTCGACGATCTCAATATCGTCTTCATCGTGCTCAACGCATTCGTCGGTTTCACGACGAGCGTCTTCAGCGCCTCCTACATTGCGCACGAGCTCGAGACAGGGCGGCTGACCGTACCAAACTTGCGATTTTATCACGCTATGTACCAGATCATGATGTTCGGCATGAACCTGGCGTTCGTGTCGAACAATATCGGCCTGATGTGGGTGGCGGTGGAGCTTGCCACACTGACCACCGTGCTCATGGTCGGGATCTACCGCACGCACGAAGCGCTGGAAGCCGCCTGGAAATATTTCATTCTGGGAAGCGTCGGCATCGCGCTTGCGCTCTTCGGTACCATCCTCGTCTATATGGCCGCGCAGCCGGTTGTCGGCGAGGGCACGAATGCCATGGTCTGGACGGTGCTCATCGAGCATGCGGCGCACTTCGACCCGGCCTTGCTGAATGTCGCCTTCGTTTTCCTGCTGCTCGGCTACGGTACGAAGGTTGGCCTTGCGCCCTTGCATGCCTGGCTGCCGGATGCGCACGCGGAAGGCCCGACGCCGATTTCCGCGGTGCTGTCAGGCCTGCTGTTGAACGTCGCGCTCTATGCAGTGCTGCGCTTCAAGCTGCTGCTTGCGGCTAGCCCCGAAGCGATCGCGCCTGGGCCATTGATGATCACGATGGGGCTGACGTCGCTTGTTTTCGCGGCCTTCATGCTCTACCGCCGCCGCGACATCAAACGTCTGTTCGCGTACTCTTCGATCGAGCACATGGGCATCATCGTGTTCGCTTTCGGCATGGGTGGCCCGCTCGCCAATTTTGCCGGTCTGCTGCACATGGTCATGCACAGCCTGACCAAGTCGGCGATCTTTTTCACGGTAGGCCACATTGCCCAGGTCAAGGGAACACAGAACATAGCCGAGATCCGGGGGCTGACAGAGACGCATCCGGGGCTTGGCTGGGCGCTCGTCATCGGGGTTGTTGCCATTGCCGGCCTCCCTCCGCTCGGCATCTTCATGAGCGAATTCCTGGTCGTGAGTTCGACATTTGCCAGACACCCCCTCCTGGCGATGCCGTTGGTGTTCGGGATTCTGCTCGCTTTCGGAGCCCTGCTGCTTCGACTGACTGGCGTCGCTTTCGGCGAACCGCGCGGCAGCACCGCACCCTCCGAGGCTTCCTACATTCCGATGTATTCCCACTTGGCGCTGGTGTTTGCCGCCGGCATCTACCTGCCGCCATCGCTGGTCACATGGTTCCAGCATGTCGCAAGTATCCTGGGATGAGAAAAGAGCCATGCCCGAGCTGATCGATCTCATACTTGATGGCCGACGTGTAAAAAAACATTTCCCTTGGCCACGCGCCGTGGTGACCCCCCAAATATGGGGCTTTGCTATTGAAAAGCTGGTCGTGAGTCACTGGAGCTTGCTCGGTCTTTGGGGTGAGCCAAGCGTCGTCCACATGGCGCTTCTTGACGAAACGGCCGGGAACATCGGCGTTATCAGCCTGAAATGCCCGGACGGCCGCTACCCATCGGTCGGTCGGCTGCATCCGCCGGCATTGCGTCTCGAACGTGCGGCCGCTGACCTTTTCGGCCTCTTGCCACAAGGCGCGCCTGATACGCGACCGTGGCTTGATCATGGCCACTGGGGTGTCAGCTATCCATTGAATACCCGCGTCCGGACGTCTGCTGCAACGGTGTCCCCGTACCCTTTCCTGTCAGCCGAGGGGGAAAGCCTGCATCAGATTCCGGTCGGGCCCGTGCATGCCGGCATCATCGAGCCAGGGCATTTTCGATTCACAGCGAGCGGCGAAACGGTCGTCCGGCTGGAGGAGCGCCTCGGATACACGCACAAGGGCATAGAAGGCTTGATGGCGGGGTCCGATATCGACCGTGCAGCCAAACTGGCGGGCAGGACCTCTGGCGACAGCACCGTGGCGTATTCACTGGCTTTTGCCCGCGCGGTCGAAACGGCGCTGGGTGTCGAGATTCCCTCACGAGCAATCTGGTTGAGAGCGCTCATGGCCGAGTTGGAGCGCCTGGCCAACCATCTGGGCGACATCGGAGCCATTTGCAATGACGCCGCCTTCGCCCTGATGCATGCCCACTGCGGAGTGCTGCGTGAGCGTGTGTTGCGGGCAAGCGATATAGCCTTCGGCCATCGTTTGATGCGCGACCGCATCGTGCCGGGAGGGGTGGCAAGCTTCCTCAGCGATGAGGGGGCGACAGCGGTCAGGTCTCTGATCGCAGAGATCAGGCGGCGGTTTCCCGCACTGGTCGAACTCTACGACAACACGGCGTCGCTCCAGGATCGGACAGTCGCAACTGGCCGGCTGAAGGTGGAGCTTGCTCGACAATATCGTGCTGGAGGGTATGTCGGGCGGGCCTCCGGCCGGGACTTCGATGCCCGCCGCAATGTCGCCTATCCACCCTATGACAAGCTCGCCTTCGATGTGCCTGTCCTCCAGGAGGGCGATGTGAACGCACGTGTCTGGATTCGTATCCACGAGGTTGAACAGAGCCTATCCCTGGTCGAGCAAATCCTGGCACAACTGCCAGATGGGCCGATCCGTGTCGACTTCGCGCAGACAGGCGGGCCGCATGAAGGCATGGCGCTTGTCGAAGGTTTCCGGGGCGACATTCTGGCCTGGCTGCGCATCGGCAAGGGCGGCTTGGTGGAGCGCTGTCACCTGCGTGATCCGTCGTGGTTTCAATGGCCGCTTCTTGAGGCTGCGATCGAGGGAAACATCGTCGCCGACTTCCCGCTGTGCAACAAATCGTTCAACTGCTCCTATTCCGGCCACGATCTCTGAAGGCACGTCGTCATGCGCAAGCTTCTCTTCGAAAGCCTGATACGCCCCCCTCTCACCGAGCGTCCACCGGTGGCACGCGACTCGGCAGTCGAGGAATTGGCGCGTGCCCTCAACGGGTCCGCTCGCAAAAGGCTGGGGAGAAGCCTGGCCATTCGGGCTGTCGACGCCGGTTCCTGCAACGGTTGCGAACTCGAGATGCATGCGCTCAACAACGCTTTCTACGACATCGAGCGTTTTGGGATCCGGTTCGTCGCATCGCCGCGCCATGCCGATGTGCTGCTCGTCACGGGTCCGGTCACAAAAAACATGCGCGAGGCATTGAAGCGGACATACGACGCAACTCCTAATCCCAAATGGGTGGTCGCGCTCGGAGATTGCGCGAAGAACGGCGGCTGTTTCGCCGGCGGCTATGCCGTGATGCGCGGAGTGTCGGAGGCGCTGCCCGTCGACCTGCATATTCCAGGCTGCCCACCGCCGCCCATCGAAATTCTGAAAGGCCTGCTCGCCTTGCTTGAGGGAGTGAGTTCAAAGGCTGGCGTTGCTCGAAGTTGACTATCGATGTGGAGGGCTCTTCCGCCACAAGGGGAGCAAAAGCCTCCAGGCCTAAAATGGCATCCCGACTAACCAGGTTTCGATGTGAAAACGGAGCCTTGAACGATCGCAGCGTGAAGCAGAAGCAGGGCAAACTGGTCGACGGGCTGCCGCAGATTGCAAGGGAGCAGGCCGAGATCAGGAAGTGATGAGCGCGCTGGACTGCATCGGCCAAGCGGGCAGGAACCATCACCCGACGAGCAGCTAGCTTCCGGTGTTCCTCACGGAACCGATGCCCTCCGCCGTGAACAGTCGGCGAGATAGCCGCGGCAGGCTTGAGTGCAACGCTCAGGCGTCCTAGTGGGCCTTACGAGTTGGCCGATCATCTGAAATGAGAGTCCGCAAGGCGCGCATGGTCAGACAGTGTCCATCTGATGGCGCAGCAGCCCCGCAACCTAACGCTGGACCCGTGCAGCATCATGTCAGACAGTGTATATCTAGGTGTTGAACCATTGAGTGTCATGTATTATACATTATCATTGATGGACAAAGGAAGCGACATATTTGCACGGCCGGCTCTGCCAGTCGCCCTTTCACGAGGCTTGGTGGGCCGATGCCCTAACTGTGGTCAGGGGAAATTGTATCGCACCTACCTGAAGCAGGTGGAGCGTTGCGCAGTTTGTGGAGAACACTTTGGTGACATAGAATCTGACGATGCGGCGCCTTGGTTCACTATCCTCATTGCGGGCGTCTTTGCAGCCCCCTTGTATTTCTTGTTCCAAGGGCTTCTTCTGTCATACTTCGCCGTCACAATGGTATTGATCTCTCTTATTATTGTAGCGCTGATACTGCTTTTGTTACCCCGCATAAAAGGCGCTTTGATCAGCGCGTTCTGGTTTTCGCGGCTTAAAAACGACGAGCCGGGATGATCCCTTTACTGATCACAATTGCCGTCTTTCCATACGCCGTCGCGTTGGTCGATGACTGTTTCAATGCGGAGCAGCGTAGCCTGGAGACCAAAATGTGATTAGCGCTTCGCAGATTCGCGCAGCCCGGGCATTGCTTGGAATCGACCAGAAAAGCCTAGCTGAGCGTGCCGGCATTTCCCTGTCAGCCATCCAACGAATGGAGGCCGGCGAGAGCGATCTACCCGGCGCGTTTGACATGCAGAAGAACGTCGTAATCGCCCTCAGAGCAGCAGGGATCGAGCTGATTGGCGATCATGAGCGCAGTGGCGGCGGAGGCCGAGGCGTGCGCCTGGCGCATCCTGTCGGTCTGGCAGGCCGGACGCATTGATTGCCCCGACGGCGTCGTAAGGACGGCACCGATCAATCGGCGAGGTCTCGACCTGAGAAGCAGGAAAGATGAACACGTATCATCCAATGGGCCAATGAAGCGACGATACACAGAACATCAGGAGCCAACTGGTAGCTGGTCGGTCGGTTTGTTCGGGAAGAACCCATTCCTGCCCCTCCACTACACTCGGAACATAGATCTTCACCCGACCTCCTGACCCTCGTCCGCTCCAGGCAGTGAAGCCCACTAATGCCGCTCACCTCCTGAGGTCTTCGGCCTCGCAGCGGATTTTCGAACACGCCGCCGATACCGGCGCGTCGATCGAGACAATACATCCGTTTGCGGACCGCCCGCACCCAACATATCACTGTAGATGACGCGGCGGTGCCGCGCGATGCTCTCCATGTGTGTTCCTATATCCGGATCGGATCAGCGCAGCTTCGAGCAGGATGCGATGGATCTGGATGCGCTCGATGGAATCCGGCATACAAAGCAACCACCCTGCTCCAATCCACTCATCATGCGTCGGCGGGACTGAAGGCGATCAGAAATGACCACTCGATCTTCCTTTCTAGGCTTGCCCGATCGCCTCGCCGATGGCACGGCGCCCCGCGCGGTAATCTTCGGAGCTGGTCACGGCAGCACCTATCCCGGCAAAGACAGCAGCGGTCATGCCTTGGCCGCCGAGGCCATCCGCTTAACGACCCAGGATGATGCCCCGCTCGTCGAGCACTGGGATTTCGATCTCGGCGGCCCGCTGTTCGACGGCAGGCCGATCTGCTGCATCGACGCCGGCGACATCCTGACCATCATGCATGACAATGCAGGCAACCGTGCCCGGATCGAGGCGAAGACGCGCGAGATCCTGTCATTGCCGGCCGTGCCCATCCTGCTCGGTGGCGACGATTCCGTGGTCAGTCCCTTCCTCGCAGGCTTCGCGGATCACGGGCCTGTCTGGATCCTGCAGATCGACGCCCATATCGACTGGCGTGACGAAGTGCATGGCGAACGCTACGGCTACTCCAGCCCGATGCGCAGGGCGAGCGAGATGGCGCATGTCGCCGGCATGGTGCAGGTCGGATTGCGCAGCGTCGGCAGCGCACGCCTCACGGAAATCGAAGCGGCCCGGCACTATGGCAGCCGTTTCGTCACCGCCCGCGAGGTTCACGCCCTGGGTGTCGAAGCCGCCCTGCGCCATATTCCGGAAGGCGCGCGGGTCGTCGTCACCTTCGACTGCGACAGTCTCGACCCAGGCATCATGCCTGGCGTGGCCGCGCGTACGCCCGGCGGCCTCACCTATACGCAGATCATCGATCTCATCGCAGGCCTCGGCAAGCGGGCGAGGATCGCCGGATTCGATCTTGTGGAGCTCTATCCGCCAAACGACATTGACGGCCTGTCGGCGCTCATCGCCGCGCGCCTTCTCGTCAATGTGATCGGCGCCGTGGTCCGGCAGGTTTGAAACCCGACCTGAGGTCGAATACGGCTCCGGTCCCCGGCTTGCAGGAAACTTTACCGAGGCCCCTGCTCCAGCCTGATCCGGTAACTCAGCGAACGCTTCGCGCCCGGCGCGATCAGCATCAGGCCCGGCTTGTCGGTGAACTCGCCATCGAAATCCAGCGGGCTGGCAATACCGTGCCAAGGCTCGATGCACAGGAACGGTGCGCCGCCGGGTTTGGACCAAATGCCCAGTTCTTGAAATCCCTGCCATGAGAGCTCGATCGCCGGACCGCGATCGGCGCTGTAGCGAACGCTGCTGCTGGCCGGCTGGTCCAGGATCACGGCGTCCCCATCAAACAGCCGTTCGGACAGCTCGAGGATATTGCCTTTGACAGGCGTTGGCTGCGGCGTCGCGGTGAGCAGGCCATCCTTCAGCCGGCGGATCGGAGCGCGCTCTGCTTCGGCGAACGTCAGGCGATAGGCGTCCTTGGCTACATCGGGCAGAAGCGGCCAGTTGAATGCCGGATGCGCCCCGATCGAGGCCGGCAACGGGTCGTCGCCAGTGTTGGTGACCTCTAATCCTATGTCGAGCTGCCCCTCGCCCAGCGTATAGGTCACGGCCAGGCGAAATGCGAACGGGTAGTGCGTTCGGGTTTCCATGTCATCGGTGAGCACCAGCGTGCAGGACCGGGGCCCCCTCTCCGCCCACGCAAAAGGCTTATCGCGCGCGAAGCCGTGCTGCGTCATCGGATAGGTCTGGCCGCGATGGCGCAGCTGATCGCCCTTCAGCCGGCCGACGATCGGAAACAGCACCGGCGAATGGCGTCGCCAGGCCGGTCCGGCCTGCCACAGGAACTCAAATCCTCGTGCATCCCGCAGCGAAACCAGTTCCGCGCCATCCGCAACGATGGTTGCCGATATGCCGTCACCGTCGAGCGTCAGGCTGTCCTGTCCCATATGTCCTCGCGGTTTGTCTGGTGTGGCCAGCAGGCTAGCAAATGGCCGGGCTCGAACTCA
Source organism: Mesorhizobium sp. M8A.F.Ca.ET.207.01.1.1 (assembly GCF_004794715.1). Lineage (NCBI taxonomy): Bacteria > Pseudomonadati > Pseudomonadota > Alphaproteobacteria > Hyphomicrobiales > Phyllobacteriaceae > Mesorhizobium > Mesorhizobium sp. M8A.F.Ca.ET.207.01.1.1. The sequence goes on from NZ_SRUS01000006.1 coordinate 531,493, forward strand.
AGGCCGCCGATCCATTTGCATTTATGAACATCGACGGCGCCGCGGGCCAAGCGTCGTCTCGAATGAAAAAGTGGCCGGAGGTTTCCTCCGGCCACGGCAGAATGCCAGGTGTTGCCTGCTACGGTTCGGACTATTCCCGCTCGCCGGTGAAATTCAGCAGCAGCTGGAAGATGTTGACGAAATTCAGATAGAGCGAGAACGCACCGAAGACGGCGAGCTTCTGCCGCGACTCCGCATCGAAATTCTCCGCATACTGCTCCTTGATCGTCTGCGTATCCCAGGCGGTCAGGCCGATGAACACGGCGATGCCGATCACCGAGATGGCGAACTGCAGCGCGGTCGAGCCGAGGAAAATGTTGACGATGCTGGCGATCACCACACCGATCAAGCCCATGATCAGGAAGGACGAGAACTGCGTCAGGTCGCGCCTGGTCGTGTAGCCGTAGAGGCTGGTGGCGCCGAACATGGTGGCGGCGATGAAGAAGGTGCGCGCGATGCTGGTTCCGGTGAAGACCAGGAACACCGAGGCCAGCGACAGGCCCATGACGGCACAGAAGGCCCAGAACATTGCCTGCGCGCTTGCCGCCGACATGGTCTGCATCTTGAACGAGAACAGCAGCACGAAAGCGAGCGGCGCCAGCATCACCACCCATTTCAGCGGGCTGGAAAAGATCGGCACGTAGAGAGCGGGCGTCGACGACACCAGCAAGGCGACAAGGCCCGTAACCACCAGGCCGAGGCCCATGTAATTGTAGACGCGCAGCATGTGCTGGCGCAGGCCCTCGTCGTAGACGGCTCCGGTCCGGGCGCCTGTGCCCACCCGGTATCCAAGATTGGGCGTATTCATTTTCAGGTCTCCTTTGTGGATCGGTCAGTAAAGCGTTCTGGCGAGCGTTTCGGCGGCGCGGTCGAGATCATGAACCTCGCTCTTCGCGACAACCGCGTAGGCGACATCGCCGATCTGGAAGTATGCCGAGGAGATATCGCCGGAGGGCGCGACGGTCGGTTTGACCACATCGAAAGTGCCCGGCCGGATTGCGAACAGCGACACCAGGCCCATCTCCTTCGTTTCAACAGCAATCTCGACACTCGGGCCGAAGCGCGACGGATAGATCTGCACGTCGCGGACTTTCCAGTCCGTCGGCAGCGATGGCATGACAATGGCGGTGGCGGCGCGGATCTCGCCGGCATTGTAATTGGGCGCCTCGGTCTGCGAGGGCATGTTCTCGCGCAGCAGCGTCGTCCTATGTGCCTGTACCGCCTCGTCGACATAGGCGGGCGGCTGCGGCGAAGCGACGACCTTTGTCACCGATATCGGCCCGATGATGCCGTTGGCCAGCCAGCCGGCGGCAACGAAAGCAGCAACCGCCGCCGCGCGTTGCAGCACGCCGAAGATACGGCCCCGGCCAAGTCCCCTCTCCAGCCGCCGTGCGGCATCGGCCGTTGCTGGCCGCGCCATGCCATCGGAGCCAGCCAACGCCACGCGCAGTTCGTCGCGGGTGCGCAGATCGGACATCACGCGCGCGGCCGCCGCCGGACGCGCGGCCAGGAAAGCCTCGACCTCGATGCGGCGGGTGACGTCGAGCTGGTCGTCGACATAGGCGTCGAGATCGGCGTCCGTAACCGGGTCGACAAGAGCGGTCATGAGTCGCCTCCCACGATCCTGAGATGATTTTTGCCACGGGCGGGCGCCTCTTCCATCTGGCGCAAAGCCGCGCGCGCCCTGCCGATACGCGACATCAGCGTGCCCAGCGGCACGCCGCTGGCATTTGCCGCCTGCTGGTAGGAGAGGCCCTCGATGGCGACCAGATGCAACGCCGAGCGCTGCTCTTCCGGCAGGCTGAAAAAGGCTTCGCGCACCTGCGCCAGGCGCACGGAATGTTCCTGCGGCGCCGGCGTGCTGCCGTCGGCCAGATATCCGGCCTGTTCCAGCCGCGCCGCTTCCGAACGGCGCGAACGCACGCGGTCGATGAAGGTGTTGTGGACGATCGACAGCAGCCATGCCCGCAGGTTTCCTCCCGAGCGGAAGGTGCCGCGCCGCTCATAGGCGCGCACCAGCGCGTCATGCACGAGATCCTCGGCCTCGACGCCGTCGCGCGTCAGCGAGCGCGCATAGCGCCGCAGCGACCCGAGCTGTCCTATGATGTCAAAGCGTGGCATCGACGGTTTCATGCCCTGTTTACGGAGCATGTGGGGACTTTAATCCCGCTGGCGCCATTTTTTCTTCGCTGGAGGATATGTCGGCGGCTGCCCTCACCTCGCTCAGTTGTCGTAGGCGCCCTCTGGTCCAAAGTGTTTTGCCGGTTTGGGAAGCGTTACGCCGCAGGCGCGGAGCATCCACCTGTGGCCATCGCTGCGAAAATCCGTGATGCTCAGCGGCTCGACGTCGATCTTCCAACTGGCGGCAAGCGGCGCGCCGAGAACATGCAGGATCGCGGCGCGGATGACGCTGGCATGCGTTACTGCGATCGTGTGACCACGTTCGGCGATCAATCGATCCATCAATCCAGCCGCCCTTTGGGCAACCTCGGCCAGCGATTCGCCACCATGCGGGGCCGCATTCGGATCCGTGCGCCAGGCGCCGATCTCGTCGGGCTGTCGCGCCTCCACCTCGTCAAGGCTCTTGCCTGCCCATCGTCCGTAGTTCTGGTCCGCCAGCGTCGGATCGATAGATGCATCCAGCGATAGCGCCTGCGCGGTCTGACAGGCGCGAAGCGCCGGCGCTGTCCACACACGGTCGGCGCGACGCAGCGTCCCGCGCATCGCGTTTGCCAATGTCAGCGATCGTGGCTCCAGCGGTTCATCCGAAGGAAACGATCCTTTCCGGGTCGCCGCCGTGGCGCCGGCGCAGATCATGGTCAGACGGACGAGCATGGAGCATGCTTTCTCTGAAGCGGGTGGAAGCTGTACCAACAGTGCCGCCTTTCGTGTCGGCGCACCGAAACCGCTGGTGAAACGTAGCCAATTTGCGTATCACTCCGCCGCGCCAACGGAACCATAATGATGTTCGAAGACCTGCAGCCAGCTCCCGCCGACAAGATTCTTGCGCTGATCGGCCTCTATCGCGCCGATCCACGCCCTGGCAAGGTCGACCTCGGCGTCGGCGTCTACAAGGATCGCGACGGCAAGACGCCGGTCATGCGCGCCGTGCGCGAGGCCGAGAAGCGGCTGCTGCAGGGACAGGATACCAAGACCTATCTCGGCCTCGCGGGCGATATCGGGTTCAATACCGTGATGGCCAAGCTCGCCTTCGGTCCCGGTGCGGACCTGTCGCGCATCCGGGCGGCACAGGCGCCTGGCGGCTCCGGCGCGCTGCGGCTGGTGGCGGAACTGCTCAAGCGCACACGGTCGGACGCGACGGTCTGGGTCTCCGACCCGACCTGGCCGAACCATATGCAGGTGATGCGTGCCGCCGGTCTGCAGATCCGCGAATATCCCTATTTCGATGCGGCCTCGGGCGCGGTTCGTTTCGACGATATGCTGGCCGCGCTACGGGGCGCCAACAACGGCGACGTGGTGCTGCTGCATGGCTGCTGCCATAACCCGACCGGCGCCAATCTCGACGCGGCTCAGTGGGAGCGCGTCACGGATCTGGTCGTCGAGCGCGGCCTGCTGCCATTTGTCGACATCGCCTATCAGGGCTTTGGCGACGGCCTCGAGGCGGACGCAGTCGGCTTGCGACTGTTGGCCGCGAAGGTGCCGGAAATGGTCGTGGCGTCGAGTTGTTCGAAGAATTTCGCCGTCTACCGCGACCGTGTCGGGGCGGCGATGGTGCTGGCCAGGGACGGCGCGCAGGCCGACGTGGCGATGAGCCAGATGCTGTCGGCGGCGCGCGCCATGTATTCGATGCCGCCGGACCATGGCGCGGCCGCGGTGCGCATCGTGCTGGAAGACGCCGCGCTGCGTGCCGATTGGGAAGCCGAGCTCGAAGAGATGCGCCTGCGTATGTTGAGGCTTCGGGTCGCGTTCGCCGAGGCGTTGCGCCGGCAATCCAATTCCGATCGTTTCGACTTCGTTGCCAGCCATCGCGGCATGTTCTCCCGGCTTGGCCTCACGGAAGCGCAGGTCGAACGGCTGCGCGCCGAGCACGCCGTCTACATGGTCGGCGACAGCCGCATCAACGTGGCCGGCCTGCCCGAGGACGGCATGGATGACCTCGCCAAGGCGATCGTTTCCGTGCTGGACTGACGAAACGGGTACGTGCAACTGTGGACAAGGTCCCCTCGCCGGCTGACAGCGTTGGCCGCGCGGCGGTTCGCGCGATAGCATTCGCCGCATGACGCCATCCAAAGACATTTCACGCCTGATCGAGATCATGGCGGCGTTGCGCGCGCCGAAGACCGGCTGTCCGTGGGACATCGAGCAGGATTTCTCGACCATAGCCCCTTATACGATCGAGGAGGCCTATGAGGTGGCGGACGCCATCGCGCGCGGCGATCTCGACGACCTGCGCGACGAACTCGGCGACCTCCTGCTGCAGGTCGTCTACCACGCGCAGATGGCGCAGGAGGCCGGAGAGTTCGCGTTTGGCGACGTGGTCCAGGCCATCACCACCAAGATGATCCGCCGCCATCCGCATGTCTTTGGCGACGAGAAGGCTCGCAGCGCCGGCATGGCCAAGGGCATGTGGGAGAAGATCAAGGCGCAGGAGAAGGCCGAGAAGCGGCAAGCCCGCCTCGCGCGTGGCCTCGACCCCGAGGATAATGGCAAAGGCTTCCTGGACAGTGTTCCAGTCGCCCTGCCCGCCTTGACGCGAGCGCTGAAACTTCAGGAAAAGGCTGCCCGTGTCGGCTTCGACTGGAGCGAGGCCGTTCCCATCCTGGACAAGATCGAGGAAGAGATCGGGGAGTTGCGCGAGGCTCTGGCCAAGGGCGAAACGGCTGACATCAAGGACGAGTTCGGCGACACGCTGTTTGCCGTCGTCAATCTCGGCCGTCACTTGAAGCTCGACTCGGAAGCGGCGCTTGCCGGCACCAACGAGAAATTCCGCTCACGCTTCCACTACGTCGAGCAGGCCGTGGAGAAATCCGGCGGCACGCTGGAGGAAGCGACCCTGGAGGAAATGGAAGCGCTCTGGCAGGAAGCGAAAACCGCGACGTAAGCCTATAGCTCGGCAATGCCGGGCGAAAAACCGCGATACACTTTTCCTGGAGTTGCTGCGCGTTAGCCGTTGTTTTTGCGCCGCAATCGGCTTTCGATCTCTTCGCGAGCGCTTTGCGTGGCCTTCAGTGAAATGGTGGCGCTGCCGTCGTCATTGTCGGTCCGCGAAACGACGTCACCATTGCGATAAAGCCAATCGACCAAGCCAAACTGGGCCGGCTCGATCGTCACCGTCAGGTCTTGCAGCTCGCCGGCCATTCGCGTTTCGATGACCGCTTTCAGCACATCGATGCCTTCGCCTGATACCGCCGATACGGCGATTGGCGGTTCCTTGCTGCCGTCGGCGCCGTCGGCAAGCAGCCGGTGCCTGTTGCCTTCGTCCAGAAGGTCGATCTTGTTCCAGACTTCGATGACGCGCTTGGTGTCGCCGGCATCGACGCCGAGGTCGGCGAGGATGCGCTCGACATCCTCGGCCTGAGCCGCCGTATCGGGATCGGAAATGTCACGCAGATGGATGACGAGATCGGCCTCGACCACCTCTTCCAAGGTCGCGCGGAAAGCAGCGATCAGATGCGTCGGAAGGTCCGAAATGAAGCCCACCGTGTCGGAAAGTATAATCGGCGTGCCATGCGGCAGGCGTACGCGGCGCAGTGTCGGGTCAAGTGTGGCAAACAGCATGTCCTGCGCCAGCACCCCTGCCCCGGTCAGCTTGTTGAACAGCGTCGACTTGCCGGCATTGGTGTAGCCGACGATCGCCACCACCGGAAACGGCACCTTCTTGCGCTTGGCGCGATGCAGGTCGCGGGTGCGGCGCACGGTTTCCAGCTCGTGCTTCAGCTTTATGATCTTTTCCTGCAACTGACGCCGATCGGATTCGATCTGCGTTTCACCGGGGCCGCCGAGGAAGCCGGCACCGCCACGCTGGCGCTCCAGGTGGGTCCAGCTGCGTACCAGGCGGCCCTTCTGGTAGTTGAGATGGGCAAGCTCGACCTGCAGCGTGCCTTCCTTGGTGCGCGCCCGCTCGCCGAAAATCTCCAGGATCAGCCCGGTGCGATCCAGCACCTTGGCGTTGAATTCCTTCTCGAGATTGCGCTGCTGCACCGGCGTCAGCGGATGGTCGACGATGACCACTTCCGCGTGGCCCTCCTTGACGATTTCGGCGAATTCCTCGACCTTGCCGCTGCCCAGCAATGTCGCCGGACGCGGGTCGTTGACGGTCACGACCGCCGTATGGATCAGATCAAGGTCGATGGCGCGGGCAAGGCCGACTGCTTCGTCGTGGCGCGCCTCGGCCGAGCGCGTCAGCCGGGGACGGCTCGTGTCATCGTCATTGCGCGGTTGGCGGGTAAGCACCGGTACGATGACAACGGCCCGGGTCGGGGCTTCGGCCGCCCCGGGATGATGCGCTGGTTTTCCGCGAACCGTGCCGTCCGCGTCCTTCTCACGTGCCAATCAGGCGCCCTGGCTTTCCTCGCCATCGAACATCTGAACCGGCTGGCTCGGCATGATCGTGGAAATGGCGTGCTTGTAGACGAGCTGGGAGTGGCCGTCGCGGCGCAACAGGACGCAGAAATTGTCGAAGGAAGTGACCACGCCGGTCAGCTTCACGCCGTTGATGAGAAAGATGGTGAGCGGGTTCTTGCTCTTGCGAACTGAGTTCAGGAACAGGTCCTGAAGGTTTTGCGATCGTTCCGCCATTGTTTTTGTCTTTCGCCGATCCCCTTCGGTTTGCAGCCAATGCGCCAAATTAGCGGGCACATGTCAAGCGCGCAAACACCCTCTTGCCGTCAGTAACGACAAGCAGAACGAGATATATTGATGTTCATTCCACCTGTGCGGTTATCAGGCTGGACTTTTTTCCGCAATGTCAAAAAAGGCTTGCCGCAACGAAAGTGTTATTGAGCCGGGGTGTCCATTGGCTATGGGATCACCGTCAATGGCCACGATTGGCATGGCAATAGTCGTCGCCGAACTGATGAATGCTTCGCGAGCCGCCTTGGCCTCGGCGACGGAAAATCCACGCTCCTCGATCTTCAGGCCGAGCTTTGCCGCGACTTCGAACATGGTGGTGCGCGTGATGCCGCGCAGAATGCCATGTTCGGCCGGCCTGGTGACCAGAACGCCGTCCCTGGTAACGATCCAGGCATTCGACGAGCCGCCTTCCTTGACATTGCCATCCGTGTCCACGAACCAGGCTTCCTGGGCGCCGGATTCCTTGGCCTTCTGCTTGGCCAATACATTGGGCAGCAGCCCGACGGTCTTGATGTCGACACGGTCCCAGCGGTTCTCCGGCACGGTAATGACCGCGATACCGGTCTCGGCTCGTTTCGTGCCGGCGGCAGGATCCGCCTTCCTGGCTGTCACCACCAAAGCCGGCTTCGTGTCCGCCGACGGAAAAACGAAATCGCGGCTAGCGACACCGCGCGTCACCTGAACATAGACCAGACCGTCGACGACATGATTGCGGTTGACCACCTCGCGCAGGATCAGCGGCAACACATTGCGTGTCACCGGCCAGGCGATCGACAGCTCGGTCAGCGAGCGGTTCAGGCGGGCAAGGTGGCGCGGCATGTCGACGATGAAGCCGCGCGCCACCTCGCAGACCTCGTAGACGCCGTCGGCGAACTGATAGCCGCGATCCTCGATATGTACGGAAGCGTCAGCATGAGCGACGTAGCGCCCGTTGACATAGGCAATGCGCGGCATTGGCGACCCCTGGAAAATTCTCGGGCTTTCTTATGCGATTCCGCCGCCGCCGTAACCGGCAAATGCTTGGCCCAGGCGCGGCTGATGGACGCCGCGTCAGACGCCCAGCGACTTCAGCTTGCGATGCAAGGCGGAACGCTCCATGCCGATGAACTCGGCCGTCTTCGAAATGTTGCCACCGAAACGGTTGATCTGGGCTATCAGATAGTCCTTTTCGAACTGTTCGCGCGCCTCGCGCAGCGGCAGCGCCATGATGTGCTGGTCCGACTGGTTCGGCGTTCGCGGCATGACATCGCCGATTTCGGACGGCAGCAGATCGGCGGTGATCGGCGCGTCGACGTCCTCGCCGCGCGCCAGGATCATCAGCCGCTCGACATTGTTGCGCAGCTGGCGCACGTTGCCCGGCCAGTTGTGCGCCTGCAGCACGGCCAGCGCGTCATCGCCGATACGGCGCGGCTTGATGCCGGCCTGGCGGGCGATCTGCTTCATGAAATTGTCGACGAGATAGGGGATGTCCTCGCGCCGCTCGGCCAGCCCCGGCACCATGACCGGAACCACGGCGAGCCGGTGGTAAAGATCCTCGCGGAAACGCCCGTCGGCGATCATTGCCTCCAGGTTCTGCGAGGTCGAGGAAATGATGCGGACATCGACCTTGACCCGCTTCGTGCCGCCCACCCGCTCGAACTGCTGTTCGACCAGCACGCGCAAGATCTTGTTCTGCGTCTCGCGTGGCATGTCGGCCACTTCGTCGATGTAGAGAATGCCGCGATGGGCCTCCTCCAACGCTCCCACCTTGCGCTCGACCCCGTTCGATTCGGTGCCGAACAATTCGATCTCCATGCGCTCGGGCGTGATGTTGGCGGCGCTCAGCGTCACGAACGGCCCGCCCTTGCGGGTCGACAGCGTATGGATGGCACGCGCCGCCAGTTCCTTGCCCGAACCGGAGGGGCCAACGATCATCACGCGGCTGTTGGTCGGCGCGACGCGCTCGATGGTCTGGCGCAACTGGCTCATCGCCGACGACATGCCGATCAGGTCGAAGGTCTCGCCGCTGCGCAGCTTGAGGTCGGAAACCTCGCGGCGCAATTTCGAGGTCTCGAGCGCGCGTTCGGCAATGAGGATCAGCCTGTCGGCCTTGAACGGCTTCTCGATGAAGTCATAAGCGCCGCGACGGATGGCGGAAACCGCCGTTTCGATGTTGCCATGGCCTGAAATCATCACCACGGGCAGGTTGGGGTGCATGGTCTTGATCTCGTCGAGCAACGCCAACCCGTCCAGGCGCGAACCCTGCAGCCAGATGTCCAGGAAGATCAGCCTCGGCGCTCGATCGGCGATGGCCGCCAGGGCGCTGTCGGCATCGAATGCCGTACGGGTTTCATGACCCTCGTCACTCAGGATGCCCGCGACGAGTTCACGGATGTCTTCCTCGTCATCGACGATGAGAATATCAGACGCCATTACCGACCTTTTCAGTTTCTCTTTCGTGGTCCGCCCTGCTTTCGCCGCGCGGCGGCGCGCCGGTCGCGGGCGGCAGGACGATGCTGATCATCGCGCCGCGCCCGCCATGGAAATCCGCGGGCGCGTCATGGAGTTCCAGCCTGCCGCCATGGTCCTCCACGATCTTCTTGACGATAGCGAGACCAAGCCCAGTGCCCTTTTCACGTGTGGTCATATAGGGCTCCAGCAAGCGTTGGCGATTCTCGCGCGGCAGGCCTTTGCCATTGTCGATGACGTCGATGCGAATCGCGCCATTCTGGCGGCCGGCTTGAATCCGGATTATGCCGTGCGAACCGTCCTTCTGTTCCAGCCCGTCGATCGCCTCGGCGGCATTCTTGATCACATTGCCGAAGGCCTGAGCCATCAACCGGCTGTCGAAAGTGCCCTTGAGCGGTTCGTTGCCGAATATCCGCTCGAAGGTGATGTCGGCACGGCTGACTTCGACCAGGAAAGAGGCCTCGCGCAGCGATTCGCGCAGGTCGATGGCTTTCATCTCGGGCTTTGGCATGCGCGCGAAGGCCGAGAACTCGTCGACCATGCGGCCGATGTCCTCCACCTGCCGGATGATGGTGTCGGTACACTGGTCGAAAACTTCGCGGTCTTCGGTGATGACCTTGCCGTAGCGGCGCTTGATACGCTCGGCGGAAAGCTGGATCGGGGTCAGCGGGTTCTTGATCTCGTGGGCGATGCGCCGCGCCACATCTGCCCAGGCGGACGAACGCTGGGCCTGAACCAGATCGGTGATGTCGTCCACCGTCACGACATAGGATTTTTCCTCCGAGCCGTCATCGCCTGCCTCGATGGTGACCTGCACGTTAAAGGTCCGCTCGGCGCCGGCTCGATAGAAAGTCACCTGCTCGCGATAGACAGGTTTGCCGGACTTGCGGCCGATCTCGAAGACACGGCCGACATGCGGGAGGACCGCGGAAAGGTTTTGCCCGAGCGCCGCGCTGGCGGAAATGGCCAGCATCGATTCGGCAGAACGGTTGACGATGGTGATGATGCCGTAAGGGTCGACGCCAATGACGCCGGCGGTGACACCGGCAAGCACGGCTTCGGAAAAACGCCGCCTCTCGTCGATCAGGTCCTTCGCCGACAGAATCTCGTTGCGCTGTGATTTGAGCTCCAGCAGCATCTTGTTGAACGTATCGCCAAGCGAGGCGACATCGCCATCGGATGGCCGCACCGGCACCGCAACGTCGAGATTGCCGGTCGCGACTTCGTCGGCGGCGCCGATCAGCTGACGGATTGGCCGCACCAGCCGGTCGGCAACAGCGATGCCGGTCCAGATCGCCGACAGGATGATGATCAAGGTGAGTGACAAATAGGGCAGCGCAAATGCCACTTGCGAGGTGCGCCTGTTATCCTCGAGATTGCGATACTCGTCGGTGTTGGACCTGACGATCTGCCGCGCCTTGATCACCTCGGGGTCGACAAGTCGGATAGTGTAGAGATAGAGGCCCTCGATCTCCCGCAGCTTGACGATGGCGCCCATGATGTTGCGCGTGCGCGGCTCGATCAGCACCGGCTTGCCGTCTGTGGCGGTGGCAACCGCTCCTTCCGGCGGTTCCGGCATGGCGAAATCGGCATCGGTCTTGGCGCTCATGACGAAGGAGCCGTCGGGCTTGATCAGCGCGGCATGCGCCAACGAGCGGCCCACGGCTTCCTTGTTCATGAGGTCGAGAAAGCCGGTGCGATCGAGGCCGTAGAGCGTGCGGGACGAATCGAGATCATAGGCCATCGACAGCGTCGTGCCCTGCAGATTGCGGGCGTTCTCCTGCACATAGGCGTCGGCGATCGACAGTGAAGAATTGACGATCGTCTTGGTGCGAATCTCGAACCAGCGATCAAGGCCGATATCGAGCGTTATCGAGGCGATGATCGCCACCATGATGGCGGGAATGGCGGCAACCAGCGCGAACATGGCAACGATGCGCACATGCAGCCGAGAAGCCGCCTTGCCATGGCGGCGCGCCATGACGATGCGATGCACCTCCCGCCCGACCAACGCGATGAGAACGAGCACGAAGGCGGCGTTGAGCGCGATCAGCGCCCAGGTCGTCTTGGCGTCAGGCGCAATCGGCGTCGCTCCGACCAGGATGGCGAACGAGATAGCCGCCATGACCAGGGCACCGACGACCGCCACCACGCCGGGCAGCGCCAGCAGCCGGCGCCCGTCGCGCGCGCCAGGTTCGCTGAAAAGCGGTTTGTTGAGTACAGGTGCCTGCGGAGCCATGTCGCCGTCTAGAGCCAGTGATTGCGTCGGATCTATGCAATGCATTGTGGCGATTATGCAACAAGTGTGACAGCAGCGGGACTCTTTCCCCGTTCGGTCCCCTGAAAAGATCGTGTGCTTGGCGCGGGCTCAGGTCTGGCGGGAGGACTTGTAGACGTTGACGCCCAACTCGCGAATCTTCTTGCGCAGGGTATTGCGGTTGAGGCCCAAAAGCTCCGCGGCCTTGATCTGGTTGCCGCGGGTTGCCGTCATCGAAGCCAGCACCAAGGGATATTCGACCTCGGACAGAATGCGCTCGTAGAGACCGGCGGGCGGCAATTCGCCTGCAAAGGAGGCGAAATAGCGCTGCAGGAAGTGCTCCACCGCCTGGCCGATGGAAAGATCGTCGGGAATGAGGTTGCCGGCGCCCGGTACCACCGGGCGCTCGCCTGTCTTGAGTTCCGCCTCGATGATCTCGGCGGAGATCTCGTCCTGCGAATAAAGCGCGGCGAGCCTGCGAACGAGGTTTTCCAGCTCGCGCACATTGCCTGGCCAGGGATAGCGCTTCATCAGCTCGATGCCGCCGGAAGAGATGCGCTTGGTCTGCAGCCCCTCCATCTCGCCAAGCTTGAAGAAATGGCGCACCAGGTCGGGCACATCCTCGGAGCGTTCGCGCAGCGCCGGCAACCTGAGCGGCACGACGTTGAGACGGTAGAAGAGGTCCTCGCGGAAGAGGCCCTGGTTGATCAGCGTGCGCAGGTCCTTGTTGGTGGCGGCAACGATGCGCACATCGGTCTTGATCGGCGTGCGGCCGCCGACCGTCGTGTACTCGCCCTGCTGCAGGACGCGCAGCAGGCGCGTCTGCGCCTCCATCGGCATGTCGCCGATCTCGTCGAGGAACAGCGTGCCGCCCTCTGCCTGCTCGAAGCGGCCGGTCGAGCGGTTCTGCGCGCCGGTGAAGGCGCCCTTCTCGTGGCCGAACAATTCCGATTCGATCAGATCGCGCGGGATCGCCGCCATGTTGATGGCAACGAATGGACCGCCACGACGGCGTCCATATTCATGCAGCGCGCGCGCCACCAGTTCCTTGCCGGTGCCCGATTCGCCCGAGATCATCACCGTCAGGTCGGTCTGCATCATGCGCGCCAGCATGCGGTAGATGTCCTGCATGGCCGCCGAACGGCCGACCAGCGGCATCGTTTCGGGCTGCTCTTCCTGCCGCGCATCGATCTTGGGGCGCCGGGGCTCGGACAGCGCGCGGTTGACGATGTTGAGGAGTTCGGTCAGGTCGAAAGGCTTCGGCAGATATTCGTAGGCACCGGTTTCGGAAGCGCGGATCGCCGTCATGAAGGTGTTCTGGGCGCTCATGACGATGACAGGCAGTTCCGGCCGCGCCTTCTTGATGCGTGGCAGCATGTCGAAGGCGTTCTCGTCCGGCATCACGACGTCGGTGATGACGAGGTCACCCTCGCCAGCCGCCACCCAGCGCCACAGGGTCGAGGCGTTGGAAGTGACGCGCACCTCGTGACCGACACGCGAAAGGGCCTGATTGAGCACGGTGCGGATCGCCGCATCGTCATCGGCGACGAGAATGTTGCCGCGAACGGTCATTTGCGATCTCCTTCGCCGTCTTGATCGGCGCCTAGCGCCGTTTCCTTCCAGGCCGGCATCAGCACCCGGAACGTCGTTGCGCGCGGCGTCGAATCGCACTCGATGATGCCGCCATGTTCACCGACGATCTTGGCGACCAGCGCAAGCCCCAGCCCCGAGCCGTTCGGCTTGGTGGTGATGAAGGGATCGAACAGGATCGGCAGGATATCTTCCGAGACGCCCGAACCATTGTCGCGCACGCAGAACTCCAGCGGCAGCGATACGCGGTCCTGCGTGCCGGGAACCGAAACGCGAATGCCGGGCCGAAAGGCGGTGGACAGCACGATCTCGCCGTGGGGATCGCTACCGATCGCCTCGGCGGCGTTCTTGACCAGGTTGAGGAACACCTGGATCAGTTGATCGCGATTGGCGAACACTGGAGGCAATGATGGATCATAGTCCTCCAATATCTTGATTTTCTTCGCGAAACCGTTCTTTGCGATTGCTTTCACGTGATCGAGCACGACGTGGATGTTGACGGGATAGCGATCGATCGGCCGCTCGTCGGAAAACACCTCCATTCGATCGACCAGCGACACGATGCGGTCCGTCTCGTCGGTGATCAGCCGCGTCAGCGCGCGATCCTCATCGGAGGCGGACAGTTCGAGCAGCTGGGCCGCCCCCCTGATACCGGACAGCGGGTTCTTGATCTCATGCGCCAGCATCGCCGCCAGGCCGGTCACCGAGCGCGCCGCGCCCCGATGCGTCATCTGCCGGTCGATCTTGTCGGCCATCGACCGCTCCTGGAACATGACCACGACGGAGCCCGGAAATTCCGGCACCGGCGCGACGTAGAGATCGACGACCTTTTCGATGCCGAGGCGCGGTGACGAGACGTCGACCCGATACTCGTTGACGGGCGCGCGGCGCTCGCGCACCTGGTCGACCAGCGTCAGCAATGGGCTGCCGAAAGGTATGAGTTTGGACAAGGTGTTGCGCGCCAGCATGGTCGCGCTGGAGCGAAAGAAATCCTCGGCATCGGCGTTGGCGAAGATGATGAACCCTTCCTCGCTGATCATGATCACCGGGCGACGGATCGTATTCAGCACGATCTGGGCGGCATCCGCTATTTCGGTGCCTTGGCCAGCAGTGGCGGTCATGCGGCGCTCCGCAGGTTCATGGTTTGCGGATCGCGCGAAAACACATCGCGCAGCAAGGAAATGACGCGAGCGGGTTCGAACGCGGTAATTATCGCTTTTCTACTGTCGCCGGCGACACCCCCGGCATGTCGATCGAGATACCAGCCCAGATGCTTGCGCGCCTGGCGCAGGCCGCTCTCGATGCCGTAAAGCGCCAGCATGTCCTGGTAATGAGCAATGATATAGTCGGAGAGCGCTTGGCGGGTCTCGGGAACGCCGGGCGAAAATGTCCCAGCGGCGGCCGTAGCGATGCTGCCGGCGACCCACGGCGCGCCATAGTGGGCGCGGCCGACCATCACGGCGTCGGCGCCGGACTGTTCGAGAATGACCGAGGCTTCAGCCGGGGAGCAGACATCGCCATTGGCGACGACCGGGATGGAAACGGCCTCCTTGACGCGAGCGATGGCACGCCAGTCCGCCTTGCCCTGGTAGAACTGGCAGCGTGTGCGGCCATGGACCGTGACCATCCTGACGCCCGCCTGCTCGGCGCGGCGCGCAAGGACGGGAGCGTTGAGTGCCGCCTCGTCCCAACCGAGCCGCATTTTGACCGTCACCGGCACCTTGACGGCGCCGACCACGGCCTCGATCAGCGAGAGCGCGTGGTCGAGGTCCAGCATCAATGCCGAGCCGGCATAGCCGCCGGTGACCTTCTTGGCCGGGCAGCCCATGTTGATGTCGATGATGTCGGCGCCCTCGCCGGCGGCGATTCGAGCGCCTTCGGCCATATGCATCGCCTCTCGGCCCGCAAGCTGAACCATATGGACGGGCAGGCCGGAATGACGTATGCGCAGGTCGCAGCCAGCCCTGCCCTTGGCGAGTTCGCCGCTGGCAACCATTTCGGATACGACCAGGCCGGCGCCGTGCGAATGGGCGCGCTGCCTGAACGCCTCATCCGTAATCCCGGACATCGGCGCGAGGAAGACGCGGTTGCGGATTCTCACGCCGCCGACGTCGAGAGGCGCGGCCAATCTGATCAAGTTAACCATGCACAAAAACCAAGCATGTCCATTCGTTGCACATTCTCTAGCCAGATCGAGAGAAATGTGCAACGCGGAATGACGCCACATTGAGGCGCAATTGGGAAAATGCTGGCCTTCGGCCTTGGCCGCGACTAGGACCAGACTTGGATGATTGGCGCAACTGAAAATCAGGCTTCGGATCCGGGTGGTAAAGTCGCGGTGGTTATCGTCGCGGCCGGTCGCGGCGCGCGCGCCGGACAGACCGATGGCCCGAAGCAATATCAACGAATTGGCGGGCGCGCCGTCATCGCGCGCGTCATCGATATTTTTCTCGCGCACCCGCTCATCGGCCGGATCGTCGTGGCCATTCATGCGGAGGACCGCGAGCTTTTTCGGCAAGCCGTGGGCACCGATGCCGATCGGGTGACGGCAATCGCCGGAGGCGCGACCCGGCAGGATTCGGTTCGGCTCGGACTGCAGGCGCTGAGAAGCTACGCGCCCGACAAGGTCCTCATTCACGACGCCGCGCGCCCCTTTGTCGACATGGATCTGATCGACCGCACCATCGCGGCGATCGGCGAACGCGAGGGCGCGCTTCCCGCCCTGCCCGTCGCCGACACGCTGAAACGCGAATCGGCCACCGGCACCGTCGGCGAAACAGTTCCCAGGAGCGGGCTGCACGCGGCGCAAACGCCGCAAGGCTTTCCCTTCCTCGCGATCATGACCATGCATGAGGAAGCCTACAACAGAGGCAAGACCGACTTTACCGACGACGCATCGATCGCCGAATGGATGCAAATGCCGGTAAAGCTCGTTCCCGGCTCGCCGGACAATGTCAAACTCACCTGGGCACGGGACATCGCCATGGCACACCAGCGGCTTTCCAGCGAACGGATGCACTTCCCCGACATCCGGACCGGCAACGGCTACGACGTCCATGCCTTCGAGCCCGGCGATCACGTCACGCTCTGCGGCGTGGCCATCCCGCATGACAGGAAATTGTCGGGCCATTCCGACGCCGATGTCGGCCTGCACGCCCTGACCGACGCGCTGCTGGCGACGTGCGGCGCCGGCGACATCGGCACGCACTTTCCTCCGTCGGATGCGCAGTGGAAAGGCGCCGCGTCGCGAATATTCGTCGAACATGCGGCAAGGCTTGTGCGCGAGCGCGGCGGGCGCATCGCCAATGCCGATATCACGCTGATCTGCGAGGCACCGCGCGTCGGCCCGCACCGTGAGGCGATGACGTCAGTCCTTTCGCAGATGCTGGGCATTTCCGCCGACCGCATCTCGGTCAAGGCGACGACCAACGAGAAGCTCGGATTTGTCGGCCGCGAGGAAGGCATAGCGGCGATCGCCACCGCCAGCGTGGTGTTTCCCGGCGAGGTTCCGGAATGACCAACAGCGAACTGGCAATCGCCCTGTTTGAGGCCTGCCGCGAGCGCGGCATCATGCTGGCGACGGCGGAAAGCTGCACCGGCGGCATGGTCATTGCCGCGCTGACCGACATTGCCGGCTCCTCCGCCGTGGTCGATCGCGGCTTCATCACCTATTCCAATGAAGCCAAGATGGACATGCTCGGCGTTCGTGCCACCACGCTCGACACGCATGGCGCGGTTTCCCGCGAGACGGCGACCGAGATGGCAGCCGGTGCGCTTGCCCGGTCGCGCGCCGGCCTCACCCTGGCCGTCACCGGCATTGCCGGTCCGGGTGGCGGTTCTGCGGAAAAGCCGGTCGGGCTGGTCTGGTTCGGCGTCGCCGTGAACGGCCAACCCGTGACGGCTGAACGAAAGCTGTTTGCCGACAATGGTCGCGACTTCATCCGCCGGGAAACGGTCAACCATGCGCTCAAGCTTGGCTTGCAGGCGCTTGGCGAGAGTCAGGCCGCCGGTGTCTTGCCGTAGATGACATCAGCGCGTTTTTCGAAAGCCTCTGCGAACATGCGGAAGGCACGGTCGAACATCGTGCCCATCAGCGCACCCAGGATGCGGCTCTTGAATTCATAGTCGATGAAGAAGCGCACGGCACAGCCGGCACCGTCCGGCTCGAAACGCCAGACATTGCTCAGATATTTGAACGGGCCATCGATGTACTTCACATCGATGGCGTTTTCGTCGGGCTTCAGCAGCACCTGGGTCGTGAAGGTCTCACGGATCGCCTTGTAGCCGATGCTCATGTCGGCGACGAGGATGGTGCGCCCATCCCGCTCCTTGCGTGAGCGGACCGTCAGCGCCTCGCAAAGCGGCAGGAATTGCGGATAGGTTTCGATGTCGGCAACCAGCACGAACATCTGCTGCGGCGTGTGAGCAACGCGGCGGGTGGCTTCGAATTTCGGCATGAACCCGGCTCTAGAGGGCGTCGCGTCGAAGACGCATCAGAGCGATTTCGCGAGCTGTGCTTCGCGCGCCGCGCGCAGCCTGGCGAAATCGTCGCCGGCGTGATGCGACGAGCGCGTCAGCGGGCTCGACGCCACCAGCAGGAAACCCTTGGTCTTGCCGATCGTCTCGAAGGACTTGAATTCCTCCGGCGTGACGAAGCGGATCACCGGGTGGTGCTTCTTCGACGGCTGCAGATACTGGCCGATGGTCATGAAGTCGACATTGGCCGAACGCAGATCATCCATCAACTGCAGGATTTCGTTGCGCTCCTCACCCAGTCCCACCATGATGCCGGACTTGGTGAAGATCGAGGGATCGAGTTCCTTGACCCGCTGCAGCAGCCGGATCGAGTGGAAATAACGGGCGCCTGGCCGGACCTTCAGATAGTTCGACGGCACGGTTTCGAGATTATGGTTGAAGACGTCGGGCCTGGCCGCCACGACGATCTCCAGCGCCCCGTCCTTGCGCAGGAAATCCGGCGTCAGGATTTCGATCGTCGTCAGAGGCGTTGCCGCCCGGATCGCACGGATGACATCGGCGAAGTGCTGCGCGCCGCCATCGGCGAAATCGTCGCGGTCGACCGAGGTGATGACGACATGGGTAAGGCCCATCTGCTTGACGGCATGCGCGACGCGGGCCGGCTCGTCCGGATCGAGCGCGGTCGGAATGCCAGTGGCGACATTGCAGAAGGCGCAGGCGCGCGTGCAGATCTCGCCCATGATCATGAAGGTGGCGTGCTTCTTTTCCCAGCACTCACCGATGTTCGGGCAACCGGCCTCTTCGCATACAGTCACCAGCTTGTGGGATTTGACGATCTCGCGTGTCTCGGCATAGCCTTTCGATACCGGCGCCTTGACGCGGATCCAGTCCGGCTTGCGCAACACCTCCTGGTCGGGCTTGTGCGCTTTCTCGGGATGCCGCAGCCGCGGCGCGTTGGCGATCGTGTCGAGGACAGTGACCATCTGAACCCTGGCTTTTCTCGCGACCGCCCGTCGGCGATCGTCACGTTTACGTCATCTAGGACTTTTCAACACAAAGAAAAAGGCTGCGGAGGCGCATGCCGCCACAACCGTTTTCGCATAGCCGGGAAGGATATCGACTAGCGGCGCACCAGGCGACCGACCCAGATCAGCAGGCAGGCACCGATGAAGCCGGTGATCAGATAGGCGGTCCAGCCGACGCCGAACACGCCGATGTTGAGCGCCTGTAGGATGGCATTCAGCACCACCGCGCCAACGATGCCCATGATAATGTTCATGAATATGCCGGTGTTGCTCTTCATGACCATTTCGGCGAGCCAGCCTGCCAGGCCGCCGATGATGATGGCTGCGATCCAGCCCACGCCGTTCAGGTGCATATGCCTTCTCCTTGCGCGCGTAAAAATGCATCCGGAAACGAACTGCCTCGCCGTCGCGATCTCGCGGCCTTCGAAGCTGAGTCTCCTGCGGCGAATCTATCATGCGTTCAAGGCGCGACCATAGGCGTCGAGCACGCTTTCCTTCATCATCTCCGACAGCGTCGGATGCGGGAAGATCGTGTGCATCAGCTCTTCCTCGGTCGTTTCAAGGTTCATCGCCACGACAAAGCCCTGGATCAATTCGGTGACTTCGGCGCCGACCATATGCGCGCCGAGCAACTGACCGGTCTTCTTGTCGAAGATGGTCTTGATGAAGCCCTGGTCCTCGCCAAGCGCGATGGCCTTGCCGTTGGCGGCGAACTGGAAGCGGCCGACGCGAATATCCCGGCCTTCGGCCTTTGCTTTCGCTTCCGTCAGGCCAACCGAGGCAACCTGCGGGTTGCAATAGGTGCAGCCGGGAATCTTGAGCTTGTCGGTCGCGTGAACACCGGGAAAATTGGCGATCTTTTCGATACACACGACGCCCTCATGCTCGGCCTTGTGGGCAAGCATCGGGGGACCGGCGACATCGCCGATGGCGTAGATGCCGGGCACATTGGTCTTGCCATAACCGTCGATGACGACGCAGCCGCGCTCGGTCTTGACGCCGAGTGCCTCAAGGCCGAGATTCTCGATATTGCCCTGGACGCCGACGGCCGAAATCATGCGATCTGCCGATATCTTCTCGACCTTGCCGTCCTTCCTCTCGACATACGCGGTGACGGAGTTCGCCCCCTTCTCGACCTTGGTCACCTTGGCCTCGAGGATGATCTTCATGCCTTGCTTCTCGAACTGCTTTTGCGCGAATTTCGAGACTTCGGCGTCCTCGACCGGCATGACCGCCGGCAGCAGTTCGACCACCGTGACGTCGGCACCCATTGTGCGATAGAAGGAGGCGAATTCGATGCCAATGGCGCCTGAACCCATCACCAGCAGCGACTTCGGCATCTCCTTCGGCACCATGGCTTCAAAGTACGTCCAGATCAGCTTGCCATCCGGCTCGATGCCGGGCAGCGCGCGCGGCCGGGCGCCGGTCGCCAGGATGATGTGCTTGGCCGTGTAGGTGCCCTCGCCCTTGACGCCTTTCGGCACCGGCGGCTGCGGTTCCATCGGCTTCTTGGCCGTCTTGGAAACAACGATCTCGCCGGGCTTCGACAACTTGGCCTCGCCCCAGATGACATCGACCTTGTTCTTCTTCATCAGGAAGGCGACGCCGCCATTGAGCCTGAGCGACACTTTCCGCGACCGATCGACCACGGCCGCGGTGTCGGCGCTGACCTTGCCGTCGAGCTTCAGGCCATAATCCTTCAGGTGATCCGAATAGTGCATGATCTCGGCCGACCGCAGCAGCGCCTTGGTTGGAATGCAGCCCCAGTTGAGGCAGATGCCGCCGAGATGTTCGCGCTCGACGATCGCCGTCTTGAAGCCGAGCTGGGCGGAACGGACCGCGGTGACATAGCCGCCGGGACCGGAGCCGATGATGATGACGTCGTAGTTCTCAGCCACGGTCTTCTCCTTCAATCACAATTCCAGCATGACGCGCACGACTGGTGTCAGCGCCTTGCCGATGTTTCGCGTGTTTTCGGCGTCGAGGTGGACGCCATCGAGAGGTGTTGTTTGCGCCACTGTGCCAGCGTCGAAGAAGCCGCAACCGACTTCGTCGGCGAGTGCTGCGTATTGCGGTGCAAGCTGCTTCGAGGCGTCGTCGCCACCGGCGAACATCTCCTTGAAATCGGCATTCTCCGTGCGGCTGACAAGAGGAGGCGAAACGATCAGGATCTGCGGCGCCGGCCAGTCGAACGGATAGTCGTGGCCACGCACGATGTCGATCAACCGCTGGATGCCTTGCTTGGCGGCAACCGGGTTGCCATGGATCCATGGTTTCATGTCATTGGCACCGAGCATGATGACGATCAGGTCGATCGGCGCATGCGTCGTCAGCACCGTCGGCAGCAGCCGCGCGCCGTTGCGGTCAGCTCCGGCCAGATGATCGTCGAAGGCGGTGGTGCGGCCATTGAGGCCGTCGGCGATGACCTGAACGCCTTCGCCGAGGCCGGCCTGCAGCACGCTTGGCCAGCGATCCGGCAGCGCATGACGCCCGCCTTCGGCATTGTAGCCCCAAGTCAGAGAGTCACCGTAACAAAGAACCGTCTTCATCCGTTCAACCCGCCTTTATGTCGGCCACGCCGCGCTTCACGCGCCAGCGCACGAACAACCAATGGATGATGATCGTCACCAAGCCCGGCAGACCGAGACCGGCAACCATCGGCATGTCTTTCCTGACCAACGCGGCGCTGCCGTCGCTGTAGAGGATCAGCGCGACCAAGATGACGAGCAGCACCACAAAAACAATCAGCGTCGATTTGCCCGCCCTCGCCACGACCGCGACCGGATCATTCGTCAATTGCGCCACGAAGAAGACGAAGGTGACGACCAAGGTCACCAGCACCGAGAACATGAAAACGAGGATGTATTCTTCCTCGGCGACTGTGGCGACAGCCAACCATTGCGCGATCAGACCGCCAGCCAACCCGGAAATGAAAAAAGCGAAAAGGCTGGTGAAGAATATTCGCACAGCCCTTCCCTTTCCTAGACCAGCATGCCCATCGGGTTCTCGATCAACTTCTTGAAGGCGACCAAGAGTTCGGCCCCCAGCGCTCCGTCAACCGCGCGATGGTCGGTCGACAGCGTCACCGACATCACGGTGGCGATCTTGACCTCGCCGTCCTTGACCACCGCGCGCTCCTCGCCGGCGCCGACCGCCAGGATCGTCGCGTGCGGCGGGTTGATGACCGCGGCAAAGTCCTTGATGCCGAACATGCCGAGGTTGGACACCGCCGTGGTGCCGCCCTGATATTCCTCCGGCTTCAGC
>NZ_SRUS01000070.1:0-482 GCF_004794715.1 Mesorhizobium sp. M8A.F.Ca.ET.207.01.1.1
CTCGGCGAAGCCGAGACGGAGTGGGGGTCGATCAGCGCTGCATTGGACAATGCATGACGGTCGCCTGAAAGTTCGCCGCGCTGATTACCGTGCAGGCAGCGCGAACAGCCTCCCACCCGCCGGCACGACGTCGTCGATGCCGGCGAGCCGCAGGCAGTGCCAGGCCATGGCGTGGTTGGAGGAGGTGACGGGAATGCCGATGCGCCGCTCCAGCTCCGCCACCGCCTCGGCAACCCGCAGGCTGGTGCAGGAGATGAAGATCGCCTCCACTCCCGGCACTTTTGCCATGTGTTCGGCCGCCGCCTCGATCGAGGCGTGCGAGATGCGGGCGGCCTCGCGGTCGTCGCGGCGGTCGAAAGTGGCGACGGCCGCGATGTCGAGGCCGCGTCCGGTGAAATAGCTGACGAGGCCGTTGTTGATCTCGGGCGCGTAGGGCGTCATTAGGCCGATGCCCCTGGCGCGGCGCGCCCTGACGGCGGCAA
>NZ_SRUS01000071.1:0-481 GCF_004794715.1 Mesorhizobium sp. M8A.F.Ca.ET.207.01.1.1
GTTCGTTGCAGGTCCGGCAGCCAGCGCTGCAGCAGAGTGTTGATGTCCACCGGTTCGCGGATCAGGGTCTGGCCGGTGCTGAATGCCAGGAGCTGCCGGGTGAGCAGCGCGCCGCGGTCGGTGGCGGCCTGCGCGGCATCCAGCAGCTCGGCCGTGCGCGCATCATCGCCGCTCACGCGAAGGGAAAGCAGGTCCAGCGCATTGCCGATGGTGGTCAGCAGGTTGTTGAACTCGTGCGACAGGCCGCGGCTGAGGCGGCCGACGGTCTCGAACTGCTGGGTGTTGCGCAGCGCCCGCTGGGCATCGCGCAGCAGTCGCTGCGCCTGCCACTGTTCGGTGATGTCGCGGGTGATCTTGACGAAGCCAAGGAGTTCGCCGGCTTCCATGACCGGCTCGATGACCACGCTGGCGCGGAACGACGAACCGTCCCGGCGTACCCGCCAGCCTTCGCTGGCCACATGGCCATGCTGCGCCGCGAGGC
>NZ_SRUS01000072.1:0-481 GCF_004794715.1 Mesorhizobium sp. M8A.F.Ca.ET.207.01.1.1
ATCGTCTGATGCTTCTTGAACCACGGCACATGCGCGTAGCCGAACAGCGCCAGCCTGTCTGGCGCCAGCGTCAGCGCCTGGGAGACAGTCGCCGCAACGCTCTCGCAGGTCTGGTGCGGCAGTCCGTAAAGCAGATCCAGGTTGACGAACGTGACGCCTCGCGCCCGCACCGCATCGACAATGCTCTTGGTCAGCGCGAAGCTCTGCTCGCGATTGATCGCCTTCTGCACCTTGGGATCGAAGTCCTGGACGCCGAGGCTTGCTCTCGTCATGCCTATCGCCGCGAAAGCGTCAAGCCGCCCCTCGTCCATGTCGCTCGGATCGATCTCGACACTGAGACTGGCGTCATCGAGAAAGTCGAACCGGTCCCGCAACGCGCTTCCGAGCATGAGGATGTCGTCGGGCTTGAGCATCGTCGGGGAGCCGCCGCCGAAATGGACGGCGCGGACCCTGCCCAGGCCGCTCACCAGGCCGCCGACAG
>NZ_SRUS01000073.1:0-480 GCF_004794715.1 Mesorhizobium sp. M8A.F.Ca.ET.207.01.1.1
CGACCGTCACCGGCCGCGTCGAACGCGTGCTGGTCGCACCGGGCACCGCAGTGAAGCAGAACCAGGCACTGGCCATCGTAGTCAGTGGCGAAGCCGCGGTGTTCCGCGCCAATGCGCTCGCCGCATCGGCCGAAGCCGAGGCTGCGCGCCTGGCCTATGGCCGCGACAAGGCACTGGTCGACCAGGGCGTGGTCGCCCGCCAGGACATGGAAGCCGCGCGCGCACGTTCGCTGGCGGCACAGGCCCAGGCCGCCGCCGCGCAGGCCCAGGCCGCCGCCAACGGTTCGCCGGACAGCAGCGGCCGTGTGCGCATCACCAGTCCGGTGGCCGGCATCGTCGGCAACGTGCAGGTCACCCCGGGTGGCGTAGTCGCCGCCGGCAGCGCGGTGGCCGATGTCGCCGACCCGACGATGAACGAGCTGGTGTTCACTGCACCGCCGGCGCTGGCCGCGCAGGTCACGCCGGGCATGACGCTGGAAG
>NZ_SRUS01000074.1:0-479 GCF_004794715.1 Mesorhizobium sp. M8A.F.Ca.ET.207.01.1.1
GCGCAGGCCGACATGAGCAACCTGCGTTCGCCGGAAACCTACCTGGGCCACGCCCGTGCCGAGCAGTTCGCCTCGCCCGGCGGGCAGCGCAGCGACGCCGCGTTCGACTACACGCTGCCGGCCAGCCTGGCGTTGAACCAGTGGGGACTGTCCGGGCGCTGGACCATCACCGACGAGGCCGCACAACTGCAGCAGGCCGGCGGCCGCATCGCCTTCCAGTTCCATGCCCGCGACCTGCACCTGGTGCTGGCACCGGGCCAGGAAGGAACGCCGGTGCGCTTCCGCGTCTGGCTGGATGGCAAGCCGCTGCCCGCCGCCGACGCCGGCAGTGATGTCGGTGCCGATGGCAGTGGCGTGGTCGACGAGCACCGCCTGTACCAGCTGGTCCGCCAGCGCGGCACGGTCGGCCCGCACCGCTTCGAGATCGAGTTCCTCGATGCGGGCGTGCAGGCCTATGCCTTCACCATCGGTTGAACCGG
>NZ_SRUS01000075.1:0-479 GCF_004794715.1 Mesorhizobium sp. M8A.F.Ca.ET.207.01.1.1
CTCGCACACGCTTTGACGTGGCTTGATCAATTAGACTTCGCTGTTGAGCTCCTTGCCAACTATGACTATTCAAAGAAGATTTCCGCATCTCGCGCAGATCATCTGATCTACAACATTGAGAACTATCTGATTCGCGCCAACTCCGCGTATGACAGAGCACTTCAACTTGTCAATTCAGTATTCCACCTCTGCGTTCACGAGGAGCACGTAACGCACTCCATTATCATCACTAACACCAAAGTTCAGCACCGTCCCGCCGTCGTTGCAAAGCTAAGAGCTTTGCGTAAAACCCTAGATTCGTACGCTCAAGACCGACATACCATCATCCATAAACACTCACTTCTTGACGAAAAGATGCGTCGCATAGAACTTTTCTATCAAGACGCAATTTTTGAGGTCATGGATTCGGACAGAAAAGCAGGAATCAAGGCTTTTCGTGCCAACTACCTGCGAGAGTTCGTTGTTTCCAAGAAGCAAGA
>NZ_SRUS01000076.1:0-478 GCF_004794715.1 Mesorhizobium sp. M8A.F.Ca.ET.207.01.1.1
ACAGAATGTCCGACTGCACCGCGATGGGTGCCGCGCGCAGCTTGCCCGGGCCGACCTGCAGGCCGATGCGCTCGCGCAGCAGGCGTGCGTTCCATGCGGAAACCGCGTCGCCGATGTCGCGCGACGCCGACTGGCCGGTGGTCATGTAGGTGGCGTTGTAATAGGCAAACACCGTGCCCTGGCGCCCACGCAGCGCCTGCCGGGTGACATCGCGCGGCACCAGCACGATCGCGAACACGTCCAGCCTGCGCAGCTGCGAACGTGCTTCTTCCAGATCGATCGGTTGGCTGGCGACGCGCACGCCGGGACTGGCGTCGAGCATGCGCAGGAGCAGGCGGCTGTCACTGCTGTGGTCGAGGTCGACCACGGCGATCGGGATATCGCGCATCACCGAGGGCGTGAACATCCATGCCATCACCGCCAGCATCAGCAGCGGCAGCAGGGTGACCAGCATCAGGTCGGCGCGGTTGCTGCGCAG
>NZ_SRUS01000077.1:0-476 GCF_004794715.1 Mesorhizobium sp. M8A.F.Ca.ET.207.01.1.1
CGGGGCGCTGGTATGCGCGGCTCGCGCAGAAGGTGATGGCGCTGCTCGGTGCGGTCACTGCCGCCGGCCGCCTGTACGACATCGATGTGCGCCTGCGCCCTGACGGCGGCAAGGGGTCGCTGGTATCTTCGCTGGCCAGCTACACCGAGTACCAGCGCGAGCGTGCGTGGACCTGGGAACACCAGGCGCTGGTGAGTGCGCGGGGCGCGGCCGGCCATGCCAGCCTGCTGGCCCACTTCGAACAGGTGCGTGCACAGACGCTGGGGCGCGAGCGCGACATGACCACGCTGTATGCCGACGTGCTGAAGATGCGCGGCCGCATGCGCACCGAACTGGACCGCAGCGACGCCGCGCGGCTGGACCTGAAGCAGGGTGCCGGTGGCGTGGTGGACTTGGAATTCCTGCTGCAGACCGGGGTACTCGCGCGCAGCGCGCAGGTACCGGCCCTGCTGCACCCCTGCGACACACCTGCGTTG
>NZ_SRUS01000078.1:0-475 GCF_004794715.1 Mesorhizobium sp. M8A.F.Ca.ET.207.01.1.1
GCCGCTGACCGCGCGCAGCGGCATCCGCTGGGCCGGGCTGGGCATGCTGCTGGCCACCGCGGCCACCTTCTTCCTGCCCGAACTGCACAACGTGCCGTTGATCCTGGTGGCACTGCTGCTGGGCGCGGGCCTGGCCTGGTGGTCGGCCGGCAAGGTTGCCATCACCGACATGCCGCAGATGGTGGCGCTGTACAACGGCATGGGCGGTGGCTCGGCGGCGGCGATCGGTGCGGTGGAACTGCTGCGCTATGCCTTCCTGGCCCACCGCGATACCAGCCACTGGAGCGCGCAGGCGCTGGCCGACCTGGCCGCGCGCCAGCCGTCGGGCACGATGCTGCTGCTGGGGGGGGTGGGCGCGGCGATCGGCGCGGTGTCGTTGTCCGGTTCGGTGATCGCCTGGGCCAAGCTCGATGGGCGCCTTGACCAGCGCGTGACCTGGCCCGGCCAGCCGGTGATTAACCTGCTGGTCGCCCTG
>NZ_SRUS01000079.1:0-460 GCF_004794715.1 Mesorhizobium sp. M8A.F.Ca.ET.207.01.1.1
GCGCGCGGTGCTGGCCGGGCGTCCGATCGACGTGTTCAACGAAGGCCGCATGCAGCGCGATTTCACACATGTCTCCGACATCGTGTCGGGTATCCTCGGCGCGCTCGCGCATCCGTCCGATGGTCCGGTGCCGCACCGGGTGTTCAACCTCGGCAACCATACGCCGGTCGAGCTGGAGCGCTTCATCAGCGTGATCGAGCAGGCTGCCGGCCGCCCCGCGCAGAAGGTCTACAAGCCCATGCAGCCGGGCGACATGGTGCGCACGATGGCCGATACCCGGCGCGCGCATGACGCTTTCGGCTTCGATGCGGTGACCCCGATCGAAGCAGGGCTGCCGCCGGTGGTGCAGTGGTGCCGCGAGTATTTTGGTGATCGCGCCTGAGGACGGATCCTCACGCTGCCGGGTTCATCTTCGGATAACCTCGGCTGCGGAGAATGCGCGGTCTTTGTCCCCCCTTTG
>NZ_SRUS01000007.1:0-359631 GCF_004794715.1 Mesorhizobium sp. M8A.F.Ca.ET.207.01.1.1
CCTGGCCGGCATAGCGTTTGCCGGCCTTCGAGCCGCGCGACCCGATTTTGCCGAGCTTCGGCCTGAACTCGTCATCCTTAATGCGAGCCTCCCAGACATATCAAGCAAAATCAGACACTTACACGTCCAACCCTCTTGGCACCGGCGGCAGCCTCCCGGAAAAACGATGTGCAGACAAAGATTTAACCGCCTCCTGGAGGCGGTACCTTTATCTTGCCTTACGCCGACCCAATCCTCAGCCCCTTCCAGATCGAGAAATCAGCACCCCGCGCAGCCAGGAACGCCTAGCGCTTTCACTTCGCGCCCGGCACCGTCGATCCGATCCGTCCGGAACCGAGCGGCACCAGAATGTCGCCGTTCGGATTTCTGGCGGAAACGCCATCTCTCAAGAAAAACAGCGACCGTCCGGAAGGCGATTCGGAGTCTTCGCGGCCGGGGGATTGCCCCCGAACTGCTCCATGTCGGCGGCTGAAATCCCGGCCGCATCGAGCTTTTCCAGATAGCCGACCGTCTCGGTCGGCAACGGCCGTCCACGCTGCAAATGGTCGTCGTAGCGATCGGGTCCAGCATTGTAAGGCAGCGAACAGGCCGGGATATCCGAAGCGGTCATACATGGTGCGGAGATAGGCGGTTCCGGCAGAATGTTGTCGCGCGGGTCGTATGGGTCGAAGCCCAGACCGTGCTCGATCCGCATCTCCTCATAGGTTTTGGCCATCACCTGCATGAGGCCCATTGCGCCCGCGCGCGAGGTGATCGGGCGGCCATCGAGCATGGTTTTGCCACGACTTTCAGCATCGATGACAGCGTAGATCCAGGTCTGAGGAAGACGAAAGCGCCGGCTTGCTTCCGAGACGAACACCTGCCACTTTCGAAGCTGCGGACTATGGGAGATGGCGACCGGCTCAGCGCCGGTCGAGGCGGAACAGGCGCATGGGCCAATGGCGACCATGCCCAGCACCAGGAGGGTCATTCGGTCCATAGCGGCACGAGCCTCCCGATGATGTTTTTGGCCGGAACCGGCCCGAAATAGCGGCTGTCGAAGGAGCGTGGGGCCTCGCGATTGAGCAAAAAGAATTCGTTTTGCGAGAGCGCACGGCAGCCGCTCCACCAAGGCAATGCACGGCCCTGCGTATCGGTCGCCAGCCGGCTCGCGACGATCTCGCCGCCAATGATGATCGCCTCGTTGAAGGCACAGACATGCTCGCCGGGAAGAGCGACAAGGCGCTTCACCAACGGCACGCTGCGGGGAAGGTAGCCGCGTTCGGCGGCAAGGTCGGCGATGGATCGGGCGCGCGGACGAGGACCAGATCACCGCGTGCGGGGGCTCCTCCAGCGACACGGTAGAGCCCGACCGGCGCGCTGGTCGAGGCGTTCCAGACCAGCCAGGGCGATGGATTGGCGAGGCCCGTGACCGATCAGGCCCAGTCCGATTGCAGCGACAGCGATTGTCTTTCGTGCCCGAATGCGCCGCAGGCGAGAGCCGATCAAATGGATGGATGCCAGCGTCTTCATGAGCGGCCTCCATCCTTGGAGCCTGCTTCCTGCTGGCGCCCTTTCGACCACTCGTCGAGTTCGTCGATGTGGTAGCGGACATAGCGGCCGTGCTTGCGGAACTGCGGGCCGAGGCGCTGCGTGCGCATCTTTTCGAGGGTGCGCTGGGAGAGGCCGATATAGAAAGCTGCCTGCGCGGTGTTGAGGAACGGACTGCCCTTCTTGGCGCGGGCAGCGCGGTCGTTTTCGTCGTCCATGATGGTCCTCGTTTCGCCAACTGAAGATGACGGCGAGGATCGGCGAGCGAGGGCGTTTGCGGGACGGGCGAAGAGTCGGTTGGGAGTTTTCGCCGCCCCCTGGGCAGACGGTGCTGGGGTTGGAAGAAGCCCCCGCGCCGGCGGCGCGAGGGCTTCAGAGGCCGGTCAGTCGACCGGGTTCCAGATGATGGCGAAGCTGTCGTCGTCATCCTGGCCGGCGGCGCGACCGAGATTGGCGTAGAGCTTGCGGGGCCCAAACTCGGGTGCGGCAATCGACAGGCTGACATAGTCCTTGCCGGAGGCCTCGCCGATCCGGACCCAGCCGGCGCCCACCTCGACGCCCTGTGTCAGCACCCGGAAGTCGGGGTGATTTTCGGCGCTCTTGGCCTGGTTGGGGACGATGTCGATGTCGGCGCGGACGCTGAGTGTCCTGAGCTGGCCCTTGTAGCCGCCGTTATCCTGCTTGGTGACGTATCCGATCGCGGTCATGCTAGTCTCCTTTGGTGCTCGCCGGGGACCATTCCCCTGCGATGGCGGACCGTGATGGGCGCGTCCGGCCCGCCCGAACCCCCTTGGGCCGGAGCGTCAGCGGAGGATCCGAGCGGACGGCTTTTTTGAAGCGAAGCGGCGCGAGGAAGCCGCCGCAGGCGGCGGGGAAAAAAGTTGACGGCGAGGGTTTCGGGCGGGACGGATCCGCTCATAGGTCATCAAGCCAGCGGCAGGGGAATGGTCTTCGCAGAGCGCCTCAGGACAGGCCATATACGCGGTCGCTGCGACACCAAGTCGGTCAGGCGGTTAGCGAAATGCGGACGCTTCGACGCCGCGCCGGCGCCATCGTTCCGATCCGGTACGCGCCTAAAACGGACAAATCGACCTGTCTGCCAGCAGTCATTTCGCGGGGGACATGGCACCGGGAACGGAGATGCGCAGTGGTCTGCGAGGAGAAGCTCAGCGCCACTGCCTCCCGGCAGACGGCCGAGCGGCGGCAGCCCAATCGCTGCCGTCGCCACGCCCCAAGGATCATTCAGACACGAACAGGGACTGGACCTTCGACCACTGGTCCACAGTGCGAAAACCGCCGCGATCGGTGTAGCTCGCAACCGGGAATGTCATCCAGCGCGGCAGCCAATCGCCGACTTTCTGCCTGCCGTTTTCGCCTGCAAGGACGTCGCGCATGATCTTCTTTTGCGTCTTCACCTTCTCCGAAACATTGCCCTCAGCGACCTGTTTGCCGGCAATGTCGGCAAGCATGGCGTTCGCGACTTCGCGGTCGCGCAGCAGCTCGAAGAAGGCATCGTCCGGCTGCCAACAGCTGCGCATATCGACATTCAGATGATTGCCGAGCGCCTCGACGATGGCGCTGCCGGCGGCGAGCGTCTCGGCCATGACGATGGCCAGAACGCGCGCGACATCGTCATCGCCAAGCGTAAGCAACCGGGCGAACACGCTGGTAGTGGTAAAGTCCTCGCCGTTGCCGCCGGCGATGCTGGTGTCATCGTCAGCTTGCCCAAGCGGCGCCAAAACCTCGCGCCGCTTCTCGGCGAAGGCCGCTTCGGTCTTGCTTGCGGCGATGCTTGCCGCCACTGCCTCGTTGGCTGCGCGCTGCGCTTCAAGGCGAACCTGCCAGAGGCTCGAACCGGCAATGGCATGCGCCAGCATCAGGCGCAGGGCGACAGCCGGATGGTCCAACAATGTCGTGCGCGCAGCGGCGTGGCGATGCAGATCGACATAGTTCTGCATCGGCCCGCTGAGTTCGGGACGCGACGGCTTGGCAGGCGTTTCGACATCCTCGCCATCCTCGCCGCCGGAGCGGGCGCGGCAGGCTTCCTTGCGCGACAGGTAGCCTTCATGAAACTCGGCCGCGCCACGGTGCGAGACGGTGACAATGACCTTGCCGCCCTTCTTCTTCGGCGTCTTTTCATAGTCCCATGAGTGGAAATACTGCCCCGGTTCGAGCACGATCACTTCGAGCCAACCGGCTTCAATGTAGGCGCCGCGTCTGGCGGCAATCGCCTCGTTCTGCCTTTGCCAAAACAGGTCGGCATCGGCAAAATAGCTGTCCTCGCCGAATAGATCGGACACGACCAGTCCGCCATAATCCTCGATGGCGAACAGCGCCACCTTGGTCGAGATCGACTGGCCGCCGAACAGCCATTGCTTCAATTGCCAGCCGCGCGGCGCGCGCTGATCTGGATCCGCGTAGAGCGCCAGCCAGTCCTTTTGCTGTGCCTTCGAAGCCATGGTGAGATGGCGTACGGTCTCGGTGTCGATTTCCTCGCGGCGATAGGCTTCGCGAATCTTCGGCAGAAGATCGCCAAGCGCCAGGATGCGCCTCACCTGATGTTCGGTCAGTCCAAAGGTAGTGGCAATATCGGCGACACCGCGCCCTTCCTTGATCAACCGGGTGAAGGTCTCCCATTGCGAAACCTCGTCGGGGTCGAGCCGGGCGATGTTCTCGATCAGCGAGGCTTCGAGCGCGCCGGCATCGTCGCCATCTTCCATGATGGCGCATGGCAAGGGCTCCGTCTCACCGCGCTCGTCGGCGACGGTCTTTGCGGCAAAGTATCGCCGCCGCCCGGCGACGATCTCGAAGCTGCCGGGCGACCCGTTGGGCCGCACCAGAAGCGGCACGAGCACGCCGCGCGCCCTCACGGACGGCAGGATATCGGAGATATCCGGCGCTCGTCTGGAATGCCGCATGTTGGCGGCAGAGATATTCAAATGGTCGATTGCGACATGGGCAAGCTGCATGGTTCCGTCTCCTTTACACTGGTTGAAATCGCCCTGACCGCGAGGCCGCAGGCCGAGCGGCGGGCGGTTTTGCGCCTATCGGCGCGATCGTTCCGCCATGTCGGGCGGAAGTTCGGGAAGGGGGATCGAAAGGCCGGCGGCGGCCTGGCGCAAAAGCCGCTCGGCCTCGGTGATGTGGCCGGCAAGGCGCGCGGCTTCGGCATAAACCGAGAGCGGAAACCGCGCGTGAAAAAAGAGGTCGCGCTCGATGCCGAGACCAAGCGGCCCTTTCACGGCTTGAAGCTCGGCAAGGCTGACGCTGCCGAGTTCCGGGAAGCCGAAACCGAGATCGCAAAGGCCGAACAGCGTATCGCCATCGGCGTCGAGTTCGGTCAAAAGCCAGGTCGCGGCGCCGACCGGATTGAACAATTTCACGACCGGGACATGATCGGTTTCGGTATGGGCTGCACCATTGGCGAGCAGCCGGGCGCGCAGGTCTTGGGTTATCAGGATCATGGCGAAGCTCCTTCTCAGAACAGGTCGGGTTGATTGCGGGCGTTCGGCGGGAGGAAGGTTCACTGGACCTTCCGCTTGTCCGCCTCACCATCGAAGAGACCGATATCGATCGGCTTTTGCGTAGCGCGCGGTCATGCCGCGATCTCCCCAGAGTCTGCCGCGTCCGCTGCGTCGGCGCCGAAGGCGAGCAGGAAATTGGCGGCTTTCGAGGCAAGGCTGGCGGCGCGGAAAATGGCGCGGTTGTCCTCGCGCAGCACCGAGAGCCACGAAGCGATATAGTCGGCATGGCGCACGGTGGGCTCGATGCCAAGCGTGGAGCAGGTGAAGGCAGCTGTCAGCTCGGCCACCAGTTCCTCGCGGGCATAAGCCTTGGTGCCGAACGAGCCGGAGAAGTCGCGCGCAAGCCGGGTGGGATGCCCGGTCCAGTGGCCCAATTCATGCAGGGCCGTGCGGTAATAATTGATCTGATCAAGGAACGCGGGCTGCGGCGGCAGCTGGATGAAATCGCGAACCGGCATGTAGAAAGCGCGATCGCCACCTATGCGAATATCCGCGCCAGACGCACGAATGAGCGCCTCCGCCTGCGGGATGATCGCGCGCTCGGGCAGCGGCTCAGGCTGGCCGTAAAGGTGCTCGGGTAGGCCATCACACTGCGCGACATTGAAGATGGTGAAGCGCTTGAGGAAGGGAACCGCCCGAGGCTCGGCCTCTTCTTCTCTGGCGCGCTCCTTCTCGTCCTTCGGGATAAAGCGGTCGGCATGCACGATGGTCGTGCCGTGCTCGCCCTTCCTGACATTGCCGCCAAGCCAAAGCGCCTGCCAGAAGGTGAGCCAGTACTGGCCGGCATAGCCGCGCTCGATCACCGCGCCCCACAGGATCAGGATATTGATGCCGGAATAGCTGCGCCCGGTGACGGCATTCTTCGGCAGGCCAAGGGATGCCTTGGCCCTGCCCCAAGGCTTCACCCATGGCACGCAACCCCGCTCCAGATCGGCGATGATCCGATCTGTGATTTCCGTATAGAGGCTGGCCCTCGGCGGCTCGCCGCTCTTGGCTAGCACTTCTCCACGAGCACCGCGCTTGCCGGTTCTGCGCATGACTTGACCTCCGCTCGAAAATCTCGCTGCGCCCCTTCCCCGGAAGCGGGGTGGGCGGCGAAAAACGACCGGAAAGGCTCGCCGTCAGAGGCGGCCGGCATCCGCAGGACCGGAACGAAGTGGAGGACCCGGAGCGGGAAGCGGAGGGTTGCGGGGCGCCGCGGCGGGCCTAGAAGGGAGAGCCGCCCACACCGCGCCGCCGGGAAGGCCACCCCAAAAAGACAGCGTCGCCCGCAAGGGCGGCGACCGTCACAGCCCGCACGGGCTGCATGCGCCAGGGGGCGAAGCCGTATGGCCGAGACCGCCTGAGCCTGCCGAAGATGAGCGGGCTCGGTTCACGAGCACCCGGTGTGCGCCATTTGGCGCACAGGCACCCTGATGAGCCAGATGGCCTAGCGGTCAGGAGACCGACGTCGTTGAGCGAGGAGCTCGCAAGGATCGATTTCGAAGAGCCTCGTTGACGTAACAGTGCGAGCGTGCCGGTGCGCGGCGTGTCATGAGGTGTCTGGCCAGGTCGGGGCCTTACGCGGGACCGGTCCGAGCGAGGCCATGACGCCACCGCGGCCCGGAAACGTGATGCATGCAGCGATCGCTGGGTTCGCCGCATCGAGCGCCATGCTGGCTTGCAATATAACCTCGTGTCCGAAAGACCAGCGGCAGGGCCTGTTGATCTAACCTAGAGTAGGTTCGATTCCGATGAGCCGCTGTTTTCCAGACAGGCGGGTGCTAGTTGAGCCCTCCGCTTGCCCAATGCCAGGACCGCCCCGCGCCTTTCGCCTCCGTGGCTTATCCGCCCCAAGAAGTCTTTTATAGAGAAACGCTCCAGCCGCACGGGATCTGGTGTGTCTTGGTTCCAGGGGTCAAGGACGAGCACGCTTCTGACACCAATGTCGGCCAGGACCACCCAATGCAGCGCCAAGCTGCCATCGTCCTCGAGCTCCTTAACGAGGCATAAAAGTACATTGCCCCTCGCCATGTGTCGCCGCAGATCCTCTTCCCCAGGCAACGCCAACTTCATTTCGCCGCCGGCCTGCAGGAAATGCACTCGATCGCTCTCCACAACGGCGCGCATGATGAGCTTGTGCTCGACAGCCTCACACTCATCTTGCAGCAGTTCCAGCGCATCATACTGATAGATCGTGGTTTCGAGCCCCAGGCGCAAAGCGGCCAAGCCGAGGCCTTCAGGGCTGCACCCTGGCTGCCCCTTAACCCCGAGAAGTTGCGCTGCCATGAGCAGGCAGCTTGGTCCGCACGTGAAATCTGTGGTCTGTGGCCAGTAACTTCGCCGCCATCGCAATTCCTCCTGCCAGGCTACAAGTTCCCCAATCCTATCTGCCCGCGGGCTGGTGCGTTCCACCCCTGCCTTCCCGCCGGAGACAGAGACGGTGGGGGTCTGTTTTGCCTGCGCGGCGTAGCAATCATCACGATGGGGACCAGGATGACGTTCGCGCTCGTCTCTGATCTGAAACCGAGCATGGACCCGCTTCGGCTTGATCACTTACTGGACCCGCGCATGCCGCTGGAGCTGTGGCCGCACGCTCCCCCGATCCGCTGGATCGTCCCGATATAGGGATCGGGTATGGGGAGGTCTCTGGTTATCAGCGGCCCTCAGCCTCCTATTCAGCTCTTCCCACAATGCTTCCTGGTTGGTTCCATACTGCCAAAAAGGTCGGTTCTGCCTACGACCGAGGCCGACTGCCGCTGGTTGGAGGGCTGGCCGGTCGAGCTGTGGCCGCACGCTTGCCCGATTCGCTGGACCTTCGCGATATAGGGGCCCACGTCGCGGGCATGATCTGCATCAGGCTCATCGCCCCGGCCGAGGAGACCGCGCGCGGTTCTCCGGCGCTTTCCGCACGCATCACCGCCCTGATCGTTGCGATCGGAACGCCGAAGCGGCGTGACGCCTCGGCAATGTGATCGGCATAGGCATCGCGCGGTGAAGGGCGTGCGACTGGCGTGACCTGTGCTACCGAGATCGAGGGCGTGACGCTCGCGATGGCAAGGCCAGTAAGGAGAAGGAGAGCCCCTCCGTCGGGCCGCGGAAAGCAGCCCGGATCCGCTGAGGCGGCTCGAAATGGGGCATTATGTGGTGGCGCGGGCGATGGGTTTCCGTACTGGCGATGTTTCGATTGAGCTGACTGGGCCGTTCGACGGCCACCGTGGAATGGCCGCGATTGCACTTCCGGAGCAGACCGGCACGATCGAACTGCTGGCCAGTTACATCGCGCGACGCGTGGTCGTGCTTTACGCCGGCAGCGCCGCAGAAACACTTCCAGGCGGCGGCGCGCCGACGCGCGCCGTTGCCGTCGAGAGGGCGATTGAAATCATCCGCAATCCTGGCCAAGGCGCAGAGCAGGATCACGCGAAAGCCCGCGAGCTGATCCAGATCCTGAGAAATATCACGCGGGCCGGGACCGACGTCAGCGACGAAGGCACGACGCAATCCGAGCTTGATGAGTTAGATCGCCAATTGTTCGGTAGGGCAGTTGAACTCGTCGAACTGCACGCCGACACAATTGTCGGCCTGGCGGGCAACCTTGCTGATCGCATCCAGGTGATAAAGGAGCATGTGACGCTGGACGCTCCATATCTGGAAGGGCTGCCTGCCGTGCAGAATATATCAGTGGTTGAACCGATCCCGATTGGCGACACGACCAAAGCCGACCCTATAGGCCAAGATTGATCCAGGCTCTAGCGACATAAATGTAACGGGAGCCTCGGCCCGTCAGCCAGGCGGGTTAAGGCCGAACCGAAGCCTCGGA
This sequence comes from Mesorhizobium sp. M8A.F.Ca.ET.207.01.1.1, assembly GCF_004794715.1. Classification (NCBI taxonomy): domain Bacteria; kingdom Pseudomonadati; phylum Pseudomonadota; class Alphaproteobacteria; order Hyphomicrobiales; family Phyllobacteriaceae; genus Mesorhizobium; species Mesorhizobium sp. M8A.F.Ca.ET.207.01.1.1. The sequence goes on from NZ_SRUS01000007.1 coordinate 8,854, forward strand.
AACTCCCCGCGCTCGATGGCAACCGTGAACACCTGATTGAGCGCGCTAATAAAGGCCGCTTCATCAGCGAGGTGATGAGTGTAGGAATGCAGCTCGGGATAATCCAACACGAAGCACGGAACGGCTGTCTCGTTGAACAAGCCGAGGACAGCTGGGCTGTAGACTGAATATTCGGAATTGAACAGCTCCTTGACAACAATCAAGCCAACGAGATCACGATCGCCCAAGTCGATCTCGTGATAGCTCTTGCCCGTTCTGAATTTTAGTGGAACGCATGATCGGGCGTAGCCGATTGAACCACGCATCTGGTCGACAGCTTTTTTGAGATGTCCGACGACCGTAGACTTCTTTCGGCCGATCGAGCGAAGCAAGACCTTCTCCGTATTAGGGCTGTCCTTGGCTTGGACGAGGAAGACCGTGTTCGGCGTGATCAGCAAGACGTCCAGGAATTCTTTTCCATCATCGTGGCGAATCGGGTTCAGGTAGATATCGTCGCTCTGGAAGATGCGTTGCATCGCATAGACGATATCAAGCTCATTGAAGTGCCCGGCATCCTCGCGTTCCAGCATCGTGTGCATCGGCGTCTTTGCGCCGTGATATGCGTTCACGTCCGGCCGAACGTCTTGGATGTACATGTCATCGGGGAACAGCGGTTCGCCGAAGCAGATTGCATAGGCCTCGTCATCGTCTTTGGCGGTCCGGAGCCCGAACCACTCGGGCAGTTGGTCATGGATATCGCGAGCTAGCTCGACCGAGAACGGAGCAAAGGCCATCGCGCTCATGCTTGCTTTAAATCGTGCGGCCTCATCGTTCGTCGCGCTGTATCCAAGCAGTTCTCGATTATGCTCATCGAACATGTGCACGCTCAGTTTATCCGAGGCAAAAAACTCCTGAATCTCGGCCGTGAATTCATCATCAAAGAGCGCTGTCCATAGAGTGAGCGGCTCATCGGCATCATCGAAGAATGCAGATACCATTCCGCATGATTTCCGGCCGTTGGCCATCAACGGCGCAACATAGATGCGAAAGCCGCGATTTAGCTTGGCGGCGAGAATCCACTCCTTTGGGCATTTGATGATCAAGCGCAAAGCGCTCTCGCCTGGAATGCGTATTGGGAACAGCCCACCGGGAAAGTTCACAAGACCGCCAAGTAATTCCGGATGAGTGATGGTAAGCACGTGGTTTCTCAAATTTGCGCGACGCGGTTCCGAGTTTACTGCGCTCGAATTTGACGGTTGTTCATCGCGAACACAATTGCCTCGTGCGATGGTGGTGCTTACGCGCCGCCGAATTTCCAGACCGGGATGCCGAGCTTCCTGGCCTTATCGGCAAGGTTGTCGTTGACGCCCGTGCCGTGAAGTGCATCACGCGCTTGGAACGCTGAATGCCGAGCAGGTCCGACTGGCTCGAAGCGCAGCGGATTTCACTAATACACCATGCTTCACTACAAAGTGAAATAGCAGATTGCGGTGAAATCAGTTGCCAATTTCACCAAACTAGGCTATTTCATTTCACAATGAAAACCTATGAACGAGTGAAAGAGATCGAAAGCCAAGTCGCTGACGCATTGCGTCAGCAGCTGGAACGGATTCCCTCGCTCAAAATCCAGTCCATCGACCAAGAATGGGACCTGCGAACCGGCCCCAATATGCCGATGGCCGGCGCTGACATTCTTGCCCGTGTCAAAATGGCGGATCGCGTCATCACGCTGATGTGCGAGGTGAAAGAGCCGGGATACCCGCGGCAGGTCCGAGGCGCGATCGATCAGCTTTATGCCTGTATGGCGCGGTATCAGACTCTGGCGCATTCCGACGTCGTCGTTCCTCTGGTCGCCGCGTCATGGCTCTCTCCCGAGTCGCGCAACATCTGCGCGAATGCGAGGATGGGCTGGCTCGACCTTGCCGGCAACTGCCGGATCGCTTTCGACAACGTCTTTATCGAGCGGGAGACAGCCGACAAACCGAAGCCGGCGGCGCGAAACTTTCGCGCCGTCTTCTCACCGAAGGCGGGGCAGGTCCTGCGTACGCTTTTGCGCGATCCCAAAAGGCCCTGGAAGGTGGCCGACCTCGCCGAAGCAGCGGATGTCAGCCTCGGCCATGCCAGCAATGTGCGGTCGGCGCTGCGCGACAGGGAATGGGCCGCAGTGGATGACGAAGGCCTTCACCTGACCGCGCCGGACGCTATGCTGGATGCCTGGCGCGATTCCTACGAGCCGGTTCGAGGCAAGCGTTCGTCCTGGTACACTATCCTTCACGGGCGCCAGTTGGACGAAGCGCTTCGCGAAACGTTGAGCCGGCGCGAGACGGACGGACATGCCATGCTTGGCGGTCTTTCAGCAGCACAGTGGCTTGCGCCTTATATGCGCGGCAACTTGACGACTCTCTATGCCGACACGGCGGCCATGCCGGAACTGATCGAGGCGCTCAAGTTGAAGCCATCGAAGAGCGGCGCCAATGTCGAAGTGATAGAACCGGATGATCCAGCCATCCTGAAGGAGCGCGTCGAGGTTCCCGGCGGACCGCCAGTCTCGTCCCCGATCCTTACCTATCTTGACCTCTCGCATCTCGACGACCGTGGGCGTGAGGCCGCCGAACATCTAAGAGAAAAGTTGCTCAAATGGCATTAGCGCCCGATCCACAATCCGCCGCCGACTATACCGACCGCGTCAGCGCTGCGGTCAAATCCGCGCTTATGGAGATCGGACAGATCCTTGGCAGTTTCGAGGGCAAGTTCGCTGTTGTCGGTGGAGCCGTACCGTGGCTGCTTCTGGAGGCCGACGACATGCAGCATGTGGGCACGATCGACATTGATCTGACGCTGGATGCGGAGGCGCTTGGCGATGGCGAATATGTTCGGCTGGTCGAGGCCCTCATAGGCAATGGCTATTCGCAGAGCGCGGAGCACCGACGGTTCCAGCTTGTTCGCACGATTGAAGTGGCCGACGGTGGGCCACCCGTCGACGTGATCGTCGACTTCCTGATGCCGCGTGACGCTGAGATCGAGAAGAACATTCCCCCTCTCCTATCGGAATTTGCAGTGCAACGCGCGTCCGGTGCGGAACTGGCCGTGCGCTTTCACCAACTGACGGCGATTGAAGGCACGATGCCGGGCGGCGGACATAACCGGGTGAAGATTGCCGTTGCCTCCATCCCGGCGCTGCTGGCGATGAAAGGCCAGGCACTGATGCGGCGCCAGAAGCGCAAGGATGCCTACGACGTTTATTACTGCATCCGCAATTACGAAGGCGGTCCCGAGGCGCTCGCTGAGGTCTGTCGCCCACTGCTTGACATCAAGGATGCGCGTGAGGGCTATCTGGGGATCGCGGAGAAGTTCGCGAAAGAGGATATGATAGGACCGGTGTGGGTGCGCCAGTTTGTGGAAGGAACGCCGCATATCGGTGATCGCACGCCAGCGCAGTGGCAAACAGATGCCTTCGGACAGGTGCATGCCTGGATGGCGGCGCTCGGGCTGGCTGACTAGGTGTGGCCTTCCGATCCGCTTCCGGACACCGATAATCGACGGTTCCTGTCGTAACGGGAACGCCTGCTTATCGAAAGTCGCATGTCTTCATCTTGATCTTGCGGATGGGTCACAAGGGTCGACAACGTCTCGTGACCAGAAATTTTTAAGCGGCGGCTCTCGTGGATCATGCCTCAGGGCTATCCATTCTCGAGTCGCGGGCGGCATTGTTGAGGAAATCATCCAGCGAGGGCGCCGTCTTATCGGAACTGGTAATCAGGGTCTGCGACCACAGGATCGAAGCTTCGTAGACAGAACTGCAGATCCATTCACCGCCCTGTCTGAACCAATGGGTCGCCTCGGGCAGGAGATCGACGGAGACCGGGTGGCGCGCAAAGGGGTTGTGGAAGACTTCCATCTCCGCCGTCCATGGCTCGTAGCCATGCGGCCAGAGCCCGCGATAGTCGGCACTCGTGATGTCGAGACAAAATGGAATACCCTTCAATGCGCCGGGTGTTCGGTCGAAGAAATTGCCGATGCGGGTGTAGCGATGACCGGCAGGCGCGCCACCGCCAGAGATGGCCACGCGATTGAGTTTGGCCATCGAGCAGGCATTCGTGAAAATCACAGCGGATAGCTCGGCATGCTCATCGTTGGCGAACAATCCCGCGGGAAATCGCGCGGGTCCCAGCAAATGTTCGGCCGGCATCGGCACAGCCTGCGGCCGGCCGTCGACCTCCGCGACCGTCGCTCCCGAACCAAGCAGGTAGCCGATCAAGCCTTCGCGGCTCCACATCATCGAGCCGGATGCCTGGAAGTCGGCAACGGCCAGGATGAACGGCTTGCCGTTGGCATGTGGAAGCTGGTCGTACCGCCGTGCAAGTTTGTTGCCGATCGTTTTGGCGAAGCGCAACGCCGCCGCGCCGAAGAAGACTTCCTCGCGATTGGTCGGCATGTCCGCAAAGGCGGCGTTGACGTGATTGTACGGCACAGCAGGATTGGCCGTAACTGCCTCCACCATGCTTCACCGCCAAGCCGGTTCTCAATGCGGAAATCCGGCGATTCAAAGGGCTGCTCGACAAGCAGACCCTGCTCGCGAAGACGCGAGAAGCTGCGCTTCCCACAGCCGGGTATGGAAGTTGGTTGTCTGGCAATCGCTCACCCAATTGCGGTCGGGTCTCGGCAGCGCAAGATACAGCTGGTTCAACGCCCAGGCCGCCGGTTGATGGGTTTCCATCCCCAACATCCAAAACACCTCGCTTGGCTCGCGGCCGGCGAGATCGAAAAGTGGCGCTTGCATAGGGACGCCGGGCGGCAATGGCTCAAGCGCCAACCCGTCGGCAAGCTCGGGCTCAAGGGCCGTGGCTGCCGCGTCTATCGTGGCGAATCCATCGGCGCGCTTGGTAACCGTCCAAACGGAATCCACTCGCCGTCGCATGACGATGACGTGGAATGAATCGCTCTCGGGGTTATGCGTGACAATGCCACATCCATTTCCGTCATTTGAGCCCCATGCCGCGACCGGTGGCTCCTCGCCAAAGGCATGCCCGCGCGGCAACGCTAGCGCATAGAAATCAAATTCCCACTGCGGGATTTTGCGCCTCACCACTCCCTGTCACGGACGCCCAGCTGCAGAGCGCCAGCTTCACATCGATTGGCGGGGGCGCGTCAACAATACAGGCCCCTCAAGACTGTTTTCCGCGACCCAGACAAACTCGCAAGCACGCATATTCGAACAATAACTGCCGGTGACGCAGAACGAAGTGCCTTTCGATTTTCTATGCCACCCGGCTCGTCGATTGTTTAAGCTGGCGAAAGCGAGTCAGTGGGTGGGCACATGGAAGTCTACTGCAAGGGCATTGCCCGTATCCGTCACGCGTCGAGTCGTGAAATCTTTGAAGTCGGAGCGGAAGATTTGGATTGGGACGCCGTTGGCGGCGATGAGCGCCAGATGGGACCGGAAATCCATTATGAGGCGGTGATCGACCATCCGGAGCTTGGCGACCTGACCTGGGGGCTTTGGGAGTATCCCGTCGGCATCGAAAACTATCACAACACAGATATTGGCAGGAACGAGCTCGTCGAAGACTTCGACTACGGGCTTGAGCATGGTGAGAGTAACCGGACGATTGGCTCGACTATCAGGCATCGTCCAACCCATATCGGGTTTTCATGGACTCCTATCACCACACGGGTGATCTGCTCGCCGATCATGGTGGATATCACGGCGACCATCTCGTGAACCGGATGATCTTCTCCCACCAGGTCACGGCGCTGGAAGCATATCTCGGCGACACTCTGCTCAATGAGGTTATGGGCGACAAAGCGGCTATGCAGCGTTTGATTGATCAGGACGAGGATCTGGGGAAGAAGAAATTCACTCTGTCCGAGGTGTCAAAGGAGCCCGCGTTGGTCGAACGCAGGGTCCGGGAGCACCTGCGTTCTGTCATGTATCACAATCTCAAAAAGGTCGACGTTCTCTACAACATCGCTCTCGGCGTGCGAATTCTGGACCTCGCCAGCGACAAAGCCAGCCTGTTCAAGGCCGTCTTGCTTCGTCACGATTGCGTCCACCGCAACGGCTTCGACAAGGAGGGCAAGGAGATCGACGTCTTCACGAAGGCGTTCGTCCAGGAGACGGCGGACCTGATCAAAATCTTCGTTGAGGAGATCCAAAACGCAGTACAGGGTCGGCCTTCGTAGATTGGCGGGCCTTCACACGTCCGCTTGATTCATCTCAACCTGGGGCGCGAGGATGTCTATTGCCTTCCAATGCTCGCCGTCGATCACCGTTACAAATTCCCGGTCCCAAACGCCAAATCGCTGCTGCAGCGGACGCGTCGCTAAGGGGTTGTGGACGTAGGTCAGCGGGCGGGTCTTCCGGGAAAGATTTCCGAGACTGACGCGAGACCAGAGAACGCCGGAGACGTCGCTGAAGAGTGGGTTGAGGAAAGCAGTGCGCTCGACCGGCTTACCCTGGCGCGCAATTTCAGGCGACGCGTGGAATCCTTCCTCGACTATCTCGTCTGTTGCGCGATCGATGGTGATGTAGGCGTCACCGATGGGGAACAACGATGTCAGGATCAGCGGGGGCTTTTCGGGGACATAGACACCGAAGCGGCTGGCGCTGATTGCGATCAGACGCACGTCATCCGCGCCGATGTTGCCCTCTTTAAGATACTTTTTGATGACCTTGAATTTCGTCCAGAATGCGCTCGTCATGCGTAGCTGAGCCTGGCGCACGGGCGCCGCAAAGAGGCCGCCGCCTTGGGCGCGTGACCTGGTCTGGGCCGGGATTACCCTCGTCCGGGGCAATGGCCTCGATCCAGATACGCCCACTATCAGTCAGGACGCAGAGGTCGGGTTGCCCACCTTCGCGCAACCGTTCGGACGTCGGCAGCAGCGCATGCCCAGCCTCGAGGAAAGTCCAACCGAGATACATTTCCCAGAAGCGGGCATCGACATCGCGAGCGAAGCCGTCGCGAAAATCTGGATCGGCATAGGGCTCGTAGCGCTCCCACATGCCTTCGATGATGCTGTGCAGTCGCTTTTCCTCGGGATGCTCAGCGGCCCTAAGGTTGATGAAGCCCTTGTTCATGTTAGGGCCGTCGAAGTCGAAGATGCGAGTCACGATTATCCGTTCCGAACTATCACGCCGTTCGCCGGCTGACACGGTCATGCTCGGCTATCAGGAATGTCAGATAGCTGCGGATGAGATTGCAGTATAGGCGAGCTTCGTCGATGCCCAGTGCGAGACCCTCCTTCAGATCGGTGCCATGCCGCACGCCGCCACCAGTCGGAGAAGACAGGTAGCCGTGCAGTGTCATCATCCATTGCAAGATCTGCCTTGATGGCCTCGGCCGCGTGCACGGAGCTCACCGATGATCTTATTGAAGTAGCGCCCTTGGATGCTTCCGTCCGGGACATCAAGTCCGCGGAAAGCGGTGGCGATGGTCTCCAGCAACCACAGAACCTCCTGAACGGCCTGTCGTCCGTTTCCCTGCGACAGAGCCCGCTCGGACGCGTCGAGCGCTACAGAGATCAGCGTCGATGCTTGCGCATCGACAGAGGGCAGCTGCTCAGGAACGGCGATCGGAACATGGGCTCGGGTCGCGCGCAAAGCCGGAGGATCAATCTGATAGCCGGCGCCCGCGTCGGCAAGAATACGGTTGAGGCGCGCGACGTCCAGTAGGGTTATGTGGGACCACTGATTGGCGATGTCGCTGCAGCCGTCGCAGAAGGCCTCAATGAATAGCGGAGCATTTTCGCTCGCCACATTCATGAGTTTGTCGAGATCGTCGGAAGCCCAGCTCACGCTGCTGCTGGGGTAGTAGGGCGCACCACCCGCACCGGCAAAGCGAGACTTGAAGCGCTCCAAAATCGTGCGGCGATCGCCTTGGCTGCAAATGCGGTCAATCAGATCGCGAAACGCATGGTTGACCGTCGGCTCAATCGGGCCGGGACTGTCGAAGCGCCAGTTTCCATCAAATTGCAGCATTTGAACTACCTCGAAGCGTTGAAGCGGGCGATACGGCTCCGAGCGAAGGGGATTGAGAAAATGGAGATCGGCGAAGGCCTTTTGATTGTCAACGATCCGTGAAGGGATCACAACGTGAACAGGGCTAACTCCTAAACGTGGGACAAACCAGGGAGCACGTCACCACCCGAGACGTTCCTGGCCCCTAAACGAAAAAATCGCACCGGTTAGACCGGGGACGGTTATTGGTTTTTGACAGAATTGGTTGCGGGGACAGGATTGGTTTTTTGTCCCGCGGCGTCGGCTTTGCCTCCTTGCAAGGCAGGCCCCTGAGCCAAGGCAAATCGATGGCCAGCCAGCCGAGTATCAAAACGGCCCGCACGAGGCGGGCCGTTTTGCCGGCTGAGCTGAATGTGTCATTTGTCGAACGCTACATGGATGGTGTCGAACTTTCCAAGGGTGCAGTTCAAGGCATTCGCTTCGACATCGTCGATGGAGAACCGTCGTTCAGGGTTGGCGTTCGTCCTGGCGAGCGAGGCGATATCACTATTGAGATCACGGTCGCGGCTGCGCAGACACTAAACAGTCTGCGTAGTGGCGATCCGGCATATTCGCCATCGATCTACCATTTTCGGCGCATGGGTCAGATGGGGGTTGATGGCGACCCTTCCTGGATGGGCAGTTGGTTGGCGGTAAGCTCGGCGTGGTTTGGTCGTCTATGTCTGCTCGGAGCAGGCTTCGGCGACAAGTGGCGCTGCTTTGCGCGTCGACGGCGGCGTCCATAGGTCAATCGTCTAAGGGGCGCTGTCGTCATACGCTGACAGGTCTTCCCTAGCGGTCCAACTCCCGGTTTATGCAGGGTCTCGTTCGTCTCACGGCGTCGAGGAGGCTTGGCGGATTTGGGGGCAACCGGGAACTGCCGTTGACTCTATGGCGAAAGGCGTTAGCGGTCTGTTTGACCTCCTTCATCCCGCTATCGAGTTTGACGCCTGCGGCCAGGAGACACTCGCACGCTTTGTAGAGATCAAACCAGTCAGGGGCTCCGGCTGAATAGGCCAACGCTTCAGCAAGAATAGGTTGGGCGGCAGCGGCTTTGTATCTCTCTTGCGCGATCGATGGTGCCGCTTCCTCGACGATCGGCTCACCATGCTGGTCAAGGATCTGAAACCTGGCCGCCCCGGCGCCAAATCTAAAATGCGCTGTCTCGGTCTCCATGATGAAATCTACCAATAATCGGTCCCCGAATAAGCGAACCGTTCCGGTCAACGTCACATTTGATTTGCCAACAATTCGGGCCACGATCGCATTCATTTCCCTGACGGCCAACTTACCAGCGTCATAGGCTTCTCGGGGCGTGGAACTAGCGCCCAACCGGGCCACGTTCAAAACAAGATGCTCTTGCCCGTCCTGACTAAGCACCTCAACGGAAGGGTCGAACGGAGCCGAGAATAAATCCAGCCAGTTGCGCCGCTCGGCTCCATCAGCCCTTAGAAGCAGCCGCACCGGTTATCCTCGCGGTTGTAGGGAGCTAATGCAGTCTCCGTAATATGTGATGACGTCATTCCCAGGCGCGGCTATCGAAACAGAGGTGGGCATTCGAAGGGAAAACGTCAGCTCCTGTACCCCTATTTCGGCAACCATCAAACTTGATCCGACGCTTAACGGAACGGGCGGGTTTTGTCCGACTTGCAGGGTATTGTCGTTAGCTCCCATCCCGCCACGGAACGTTAGCAGCATCGGAGGCAGGTGCTCAAACTTGCAGGAGACCACAGTCGGTTCTCCCGCCGCAAGCGCAACCATCTGAAAGGGCAGGCACAAAGCCAAAGCCAGTCCAATTAGTCTCGCTGTCATCGTCGCCATTCCTAGCATAAGGTTTCGCACGCCTGCCCGTCGCCATCCCGGTCGAGCTTGCCGCCCCACGGACAATTACTGAGATACCATTGAGCCTCGTCGCACGAGCTGATTTGCGAGCATTTCCGCCGCGGCTGGCATGAGTAGCTTTGGGCTACCTGTTGACGGCTGATGATGCCGACTGGTTGGCTCACCGCCGATTGGGCATTATCTCCATGCCCGGCGCGCCATTCCCACGGCGCTTGGAACTTTCCGACCCACAGCCCGACCTTCGCCGCTTCCGCCTTCCCCTGCTGCGCTGCATAGGCACCATGGCTGTAGCGGGGCCAGTCGATCGCCTGGCCGTGTTCGACCATCCAGGCGGCCACGCTGGCGCCATCGGCACGCTGGCAGTCGCCGACAAAGCGGTGATAACGATCCCAGGTCACGAATGTGCATTGCACTGGCTTAGACGCGGCCAGGAAGGTGTCAAGCGCCTGTGCCGATTGCCGGCCGCAGGGATAGTCGGCCCCGCTCGCATTTTTACAAAGCTGCTGGCTCTCCGGCGCGTCGATGCCGTTGAAGCGGATGCGCTGTCCGTGGATTTCGATCGTGTCGCCGTCGATGACGGATGCCACGCCGGCAATCGTCGCCAGGCCCGCGCTGGTCCAATTCGGCAGATGGAGCTCGGGCATGTGGTCGCTGTGTTGCATGGCCGTTTGCGCAGCCAGAGCGCCAGCCGCGACCACCGTCACCAAGATCAGGCGCCTTTGCACCATGCCAAGTGGCCTCCGGCGAGGCGATCGCATTCTACGCAGCATTGCTAGTTCGCCTCATGTCCGGTGCGGCCGCCCGGTTTCGCTTCGGCGGCACGTTCACCACAAGCCCGGCCTAGGCTGTCAACCCCATTGCGCAGATCGCATGGATGATTGCCAGAGTCCCCGCCGCCACCTTGGCGCGCACCTTGGCCTGGCGGTGTCAGCGGGATTCCGCGAAAGGCCTGGATGACTCCAGCTGTTCGCTGGCCGTCGCCCTCGATATGCGTGTTCTGACTGTTCGGGTTGAACGGGTCGACTATCTGGGCAAGGCTATTGGCGCGATTGGCGTCGCCGGCAGAGAGCGTCACGCTGTCATAGTGATTGAGATAATCCGCTGCGCAGCCGCTCAATGCCAGAACGATGCCAAGGCAGATCGCCAGGTTCCACTGCATGGCCCCTAGACCGGCGCCGGGTTTATGCCGGCGGCTCTCAGTTGCGCACCAAGCTTCGCTCGAGTCCCACACGCGGGCTTGTCGCCGGCGACGCACTTGTTATTCGCGTCTGACCAGTCCAGCAGCGCCGTATTGATCCAGCTGCCAGGTGCACGCTGGATCCCATAGGGTGTCGGTGGCGCGCCACCAGCAACGGCTGGAGCTGCCGTGGCACCCTGGCCATGCGGGGCACGCTTCCACCCGCTTAGGATGAGGCAGTTCTTCATATAGTGATCTTCGGCAGCCAAGTTGCCGAGGGCATTCCCGATTCCGGCCCCCGCAACAAAGCCCGGGGACCCGATAGCAATATAGCCTTGGTCAACCGACCCCTTATGCATTTCGCATTGAGCGTGGGCGACGTAGAAACTAGGCCCGTAGCCTATTTGCATGTAGTCGGCTTGATTGCTTGTTTGGCAGCCGCCCAGCGCTGCCGTGGCACCAAGTGCCACAAATGCTTTTATTCTCATCCCCCAGCCCTCCCAAGGCCGAGTTAGCATCTCCTAAAGTTGAATTTGTTGCAAGAGTGATGAACAAATCTGGTAAATTCCACCTGCCGGCAGTTCGTAGACTTCCCTATTACGACGGATATACCCCGCTATTTTATCCATCATTCCGTGGGATTGAAGATGCGAAACAGCGAATTGGCGCAACGGCTATGCAAGGGCTGGACCCCATGGGCAAAGGGTCCAGGCGACCACGATATTGAGAAAATATGGTGGGCGGCCCGCGTGCTGCATTTTCCGAAGCTGAACTTCTCGACATGGTTCGACGGCTCGGAAGTCGTCGGCACCTGGCATCGGGGATTTCGTCAGAAGTGGAATGCTTTTCCCTCTGACCCGATCGAGCATCTCTTACGGGATGTAGGGCTAAGGATTCCCCCTTACGTCCACGATATGAGCCCGCAGAGTAGAGTGAACCCCAAGCATGGGGGGTGGGGGATTCTGTCCTCCTTCGGCAATCAACACTGCAATTTCGGCGGGAGGCGCTCGATCAAAGATGCCGAGACCGAGATTACGGCTTTTGAAGGCGTGCAGAATCGACGGGAAGGGTAGCTTCAGATCATGCGGCCGGCAGCATTCGCCATAGCGCCGATTTGATCCGCAGTTGCAAAGCTCGGCCTCCTTAAACTGGGTTAGCCGATAATAGGGATCAGCTTGGCCCAGTTCATCCAGCATCGCATACTGGCGTCCCGGCCACCGATCAAACACCACCAAATGAAGCTGGCGAAGCGCCCATACGCTATAAAGGTCCAGCAACGTGCACAAATCACTGCCTGGCGACCAAGCTTTATCGAGCATGGGGTGATAAGCGCACACCGAGCCGTCAGGGAAATTGGTATGTCGCGGGCCGATCCATTCGACCTGCCCATCTTGCTGCCAGAACGCCCATCCACGCGGCTCGACCGCTGGCGTTTCTGGTAGGGCAATAAGGAATATGGCTTCTCGCGATAAGCCATCTATCACTTGGCTGCGAGCGAGAAGCCATACTCCATGGTCATCGGGGAGGAGAGTTGCGCCGGGGTATGCCCGTTGCACATTCTCTAGCTGCCCGGCGTAGTTGCCGGCGAGGCCGACGATCCGTGATCCGGCACGGGGCGCCCGTGATCTACCGGACGACCTTTGCCGCCGGGTGGACCTTTGCCATGATCGGGCTGCGGGTCCTCCCGCTCCTTGCTGTTGCTCATCACTTTTCTCCTGGACAGTGGGTGATGTGGGCTGTGGGTCGAGGATAACGATGCCCCCGTCCTTCACCCGCACGGGCCGGCGCGCGTCCAAACCGACGCCAATCCGATGCAACTCAGCCCGCGCATCGTCGGTCAACAACACTTTCATTTTGCTTGCCGATGTGCGAGTCTGTGTCACCAGCACAGGATGCATTCTGAAGCGAAGCGTGTCAAGGTGTGCTGATCGCACAATGGTGAACATGAACGAATTCGAAGAAAAGCTCGTCGGGGCGGTCCGCGAGAAGCGGGAACGCGAAGGTCTTAGTATAAGGGCATTATCGGGGATTGTGGGAATCAGCTTCTCCACGCTGGCCCGCATCGAGCGGGGCGACGGGTCGCCCGACAACAATTCCAAAATTAGGCTGCTCGAGTGGCTCGGCCCCGATGCCGATGAACACGAGCTTGGCTTTGATCGGGTGGCATTCGTTCACTTCCGCGCTGGCAAAAACGCGTCCTCCAAGACTGTGCAAACCCTGCTGGACGCTGCCGTGTGTCTTCGTCAGCACTATAGTAAGGGTGACATATCAGAACCGAGCAGCGCGCCGATAGATGCTGAAGTTATCGCCATGTCAAAGGAAGAGCTGGAGCAGACGGCCGAAGATTTCCGAAAAGATTTAGGATTGAAGAAAAGCGACCCGCTAGATCCATTCTATTTGGTTGTTGATTCTGTTATGGTAGAGCGATTGCGGGATACCTCCTGTATTACTGGAAAGGCAAAGAACACACTTGCTGGACCGTCGCGAGGCGAGTGGTCCGCTATGAGCGTTCCCTTAAATTCCGATCAGGATAGGTGGGTTGTCTTTTTAAACGACTACCATACCGTTGAGAGACAAAGAGTGACGCTCCTTGAGGAATATTGGCATATTCTTGCCGGGCACAAGCTGACCAAGATAGCTAAGATTGCTGGCTGCTTCGGTCGAACATATGATAGCGCTGAAGAGCACGACGCGTATTTCTTGGCATCGGCAACTTTGCTTCCACGAGACCCGATCAAGCGTATGGTCTCGGGTGGCAAAAGTGCCCCTGAGATCGCGTCCTTCTTCGGGACCTCACCGGAACTTGTTGAATATCGAATAAAGCGGCTCGGGTTGTGGCGCGATCATATTGGAAAGAAAGTGAGTCTGGCCAAACCCTAACGATGCCTTCCGTCGACCGCCAGCGGCGGTTGGTTCAACAAGGTCAGATTCGAGGCTAAGGGAAAACCGAGGGCAGTCACCTCCTCGACCTCTTGTGCAAGCTCATTGGTTCCGTGCGAACGTCTTGGAAGGATGGGAAGCGGTCGTCCGCTAAGAACCAGGCTCTGAAGCGCGCCGATCGAGAAAGGCGGCGTACAGCGCCGCCAACAATGCAAGTGCTGCCGATATCAGCATCATGATGAAAAGCGCGCGGATCGAATCCGCAAGGAACAGACCGGCGATGGAGGCTATGAGTGCTCCGCCGCCGATCCTCATTGCGGCGGCCAGTCCCGCAGCGGTGCCAACCAGATCCGGCCGTACCGACAAGGCGCCGCTGTTGGCGGCAGGCATGGTCAATCCGTTGCCGACGCCGATGAAGACGCAGGGGCCGAAGAAGGCCAGAACGTGAGTGATGCTAAATGTCGATAGGACCTGACCGGCCAACAGACCGGCGCAAGTCAGTAGACGCGCGAAAACAAGTGTAGTGCCCAGTGCGTTCTTCGAGGCGTAACGCCCGGCCAAATAGCTGCCGAGGATGAAGCCGGTGGGAACCAATCCCATGTAGAGGCCGAGCTTCGCGCTTGATCCACCGAGCGCGTCACCGACGACCAATGGTGCGCCTCCCAGGAACACATAAAACACCCCCATTGAGGACGCCATGCACAGTGTGTAGGCCCAAAACCGTGCTGAACGCAGGAGCAGCCGATAGGAGGCACCCGATAGGAGGCACCCGATAGGAGGCACCCGATAGGAGGCAAGATAGTTCCTGTTCGATCTAGGCAATGGAATTCTTCTGATCTCGCGCATGGATAGGGCAAAGGCGGCCGCACCGAGGATCGCGAAGACAACGAAGCTTGACCGACATCCGAACAGTTCGTCCAGCGACCCGCCAAACAAAGGACCGACCATGGGCGCGAGCGCCCATCCCATGGCGAGGTAACCGAATTTGCTGGCGGCTTCGCGTTCATCCGATGTCTCCTTGATGATGACCAGAGCGACGGAATAGCAGGGGCCGATGCACGCCTGCATCGCGCGAAACAGGAGGAAAGTGCCGATATTGGGAGCCAGAGCGCAGCCGGTGGACGCCGCGACAAAGATCGAGAGAGATATCAAGACGACCGGCCTGCGCCCAAATCGGTCCGACAGTGCGCCGCCGATGGCCTCTATGACGGCGGTGATGATCGCAAAGCCGGCGACCGACAGATTGACCAATGCGAAATCGGCTCGGAACGTTGCGGCAATGTTCGGCAGCGACGGCAAAATCATGTTCACCGGCAACACGGCAAGAGCCGAAAGCAAGATGAGAGTAATTAGCCGGGGTGGAGTAGCGGGTTCGGTGATGACCGTTTTCGCTGATATGTCGGTGTCCGGACTCCGAGTGGGGTTGTCGCTCGCCATGATCTCTTTCACCTTGTGATGGGATAAAAAGTGAGGGTCTGACGAGGCGGCCCGATTTCGGGCATAAAAAAAGGCCCCGTCAGGAGCCTGCTTACCGCGCATGGGTGCTTTCGCCGGATGGTTACACCATCCTGCCCATGCGCTCCCTTACCACCACGATGAAAACCATTGCGACGTTCATGGCACCATGAGCTAGGCGGAAAGTTTCATGCGGTCAAGGCAGGATGCATTCGACGTCGATGCCCGGTGATGCATCCCGAAGACAGCCACGCCTATTCCGACTGCAAGGACGCTTGGATGAAACGTGTCGAAGCGATGGCACTCAGCCGCTTTCCCTGAGAACACGTCTATCCTTAAATACGGTCCTCCGAGACGTGTTCAATCATGCAGGGTCACAGTTTCGAACCAACGTGGCGGTGGATTAGGACGCGTTGCTTCGACATACGCCAGTCATTCGTCCTGCCAGATCACGCGCTTCTCCCATCCGATTTAAACCGCATAGACACACCGCGAACGTACGATTAGCAGACGATTTCTACAACAGCGCTGTATTGGCGGTAGCCCTCTCCCGACTCGACCCCCCCATCATGGGATGTCATCGAGGGGACGAACTGGGCTACCCCCAGTAGCAACCACTATCGGCTTACGAGATAAGGTGCAGGTATTGCCGGCGTCTTAGCGCGCAGTGCGAAGTCTGGGAACCCAACCAATCCACAGAAATATTTTGTTGGTACTTCTGTTGGTAGGTGCCATGGCTGTGCGAACCACAACCGTTTGAAAGCAATGGCCGATTTCATTTACTTGGATTCCGCCTCTGGGCACCATCTTTTTAAAAGAAAATCACGTTCTTATATAGAGCGACCACCTGATCGTTCTCGTGTGGCATGCGCCTGTTGCAGGCGCGTTCGCGGGTCGGCGCTTAGGCTTTCTTGTCGCCATTGGGATTTGGTGCCGGCGCCTCCCGCACGTCTCGCGGTGGTGGATCGACATGCTCAAGCTCCGACGGAGCTTTGTCTGGCCGACGGACCGGTGGCTGCGGGCCGGGCTTCGGCTGTGGTTCTTTGATCTTGGCTGGCATATCCAGTTAACTGGGATCCACAGGCTCTTGTTCCCTGATGCCTTAAAGGACCTGGAGACCGAAGCCGCCAAAAGCGTGTCACGGTGAAACAAACAGATCACAGTTTGCGACAGTCGGGATGAATGATGGTCCGAAGAGCGTTCTAACTTTAGTTCGCCGGGCGCTCACAAGACCCCGAGCGCCCAAAATCAAATGCTTTTGGGAGAACGATCATGAGACATCTCCTCATTCCGATGGTGGCAGGCTTGTTCATAGGTTCCACCAGCATGGCTTTGGCCACCAATGTTCACACGGTGACGGGCACGACAGGTCAGCCCAGCCAAGAAATCGGAACTGCTCAAACAGGAAGTGCGACCCCCGGCCACGCCAGCTCTGCCCCGGGCTCAGCTTTCAACCCGGATGGAAATGCCGGAACACATTACGCCGGCACCCAGCCGCAAAACTCGAAGAATCCGAAGAGCGTATCTCAGTACGACGTGGCCGGCTTCCAGCAGTCCCATAATAGGTGACAGCACGGTCCGCGGAACAACAGGCCCGGCCGCCGAAGCAGCCGGGCCAACGCATCCCGCCAAGTTGACGCCACTTGTGGGCGTGAGCTCGGGAAACTCGCCGGCACCACACGAAAACCGCGGCGAATCTGCTGATCCGAGCGTTTTCTAACCTCGGATCTCGGAATTTATCGGGCCAGGCTCACTTCTCGGCGCGGTGGGGGGTACTCACGGATATCGATGGACGGAACGACTTTGCTCTCACCGGGCTCCTGGGGGATTCAATTTGCTTGGCGCCCCACCATCCCTAGGGCAAACTCCCTGCCGGGGCTGCAGGAGGTGAGATGAGAGCACGCGCGGCTACGCTCGGGGATCTCGAGGATGTCTTCCATGGCCTGTCCAAGCGGATGTCGGACGAGTACGTGGCGGCCGGCAAGGACAGCAAGATCGCCTACGACAATCTGATGATGAATTTGAAGGAAGGCCGGGCGCATGCGCTCGTTGAGGGCGACAAGGCCGTGGCGATCATTGCCTGGCACGAGAACAGCGATGCCGCCGATACGCTGTTTGCCGCGCAGGAGGATTTCTTCCGCGCCTCGACGGTGCGCTTCTGCAAGCGGCATATCAGGCATATCCAGGCGCTGGCCGGCAACCTTCCGATCCATTCGCGCAGCTGGCTGCAGGGGCCTGACGTCGCCAGATGGTTCGGCATCATCGGCTATGTCGAGCGGGGCCAGGAGAACGGCGCCAATCTGTTCGAACTGCCACCGGCTCGCCTCGGCTAAGGAACCCTGGCTGCGGTAGCTGTTCTTCTTTGCCGCGAACGCCGACTGTACATCGCCATCGCCCGCGCAAATTCGTCGATGCGGGTCACCGTCTTCGCCTCCAATCGCTTTAACGCGGCGGCCTTTGCGAATTGCACACTCGGCCGCCTCATGGACTGCCTCGGCAAGCGGCTTGCGCAGGACGACGATTGGCGGGATGTTGCTGGGGGGCAACCGGGGCCAAACCGGCAGGCCGAGACCAATATGGCTGCTGTAAAATGTCGCGAGCTTGCTTCGCCTTTCTTGTCTTTGTTGCCTTGCTGATGCCGGTAGAGGCAAGCGAACGCATGTCTCATCTGTTTGATCGCTCCAACCTGCCGATCGCCTATTTTCGCGAATCGGATCTTGTGACCGCGTACGCGACTGCAATGGCGCGCTTCCGTCTGCAGTTCGCAGGGCGCGCCGGCGAAACCAGCCTTGCGATCCCTCTCGAACCATTGCTTTTGCGGGCGGAATTCCGGGCGCGGACATGGCGCTCGGCGGACGGCAGCTTGTTGCAAGGCTTCGCCGGCAAGGGCGGCTTCCGGTTGACTATCGGTAACTGCCTGGCGCGTATTTGCGCAGCCAGCGAATGCAGCGATGCCGGTTGGCCGGTTTACGCCTGCAGCGACGGACGCAAGCGCAAGATGTCCGTCGCCGATTTTGTGACGGCAAGATTCGATGGCATCCCCTATCGTCGACTGAGCGCCCCTCCTTTACAGCAATGATGGCGCGAGGTGGTTCTTACCGAGACAGGTGTTCAGCCAGGGCGGTATTCGGTTGCCGCAGCGCGAAAGCCGCCTGTACCGAGCGGTTGACCGTCACCGGCAGGATCGGAGGCGACAAACCCGAGAAGGTAGGTGACGCGATCGGGCAACAGCTCCGCAAAACCATCCCCGAGAGGGGCCCAGAGCGGTGCCGGGCGCATCCGCCACAGCGCGATCGGGTTGCGCTCGGCAGGCGTTGATGGTTTGTTGCCGGTCAGCGGAGATCAAGTGATGCGAGAATCCATGGGTCAAGACGAATACGGGTCGGCGAACCCCTTCGATCCGGACGACCTGCCGAATTTGAACGCGATCGGACCAGGGATCGGCAACAACGACTTCGAGAAATACGCGGTCGCCGTGATCATCGTGTTCGGCGCCCTGATTATCGGCGGGCTGATGGCCGCGTCGATGACTTTCGGCCATCGCAACGGCTTCCTCTTCGCTCTGGGCGGCGCCACGTCGGCCTGGATATCGGGAAATGCGCTTTTGCTCGACCGGCCACGCATCTATGCGCTGTTCGTCGGCATTGCCGCCTTGATGCTGATTGCATCGACCATCACGCTGGTGACCTGACGGCTCCTGCCGGGCCATGACGCGGAGGCCGCTCCCGAAGGGTGGAATCCGGCCTCGTCCGGCAAGGAACAGGCTTGCGGCCTGTCAATATCCAAGCGCTTCGCCCGACGCCGCGCGGCTGTCGATGGCGCCATTGTAGCGCGCGCCGCCGCCCTTCTCGATTTCCGCCAGGCTCTTGCCGCCGACGAGAATGCCCGCCGCCTGGCCCCAGCTCTGGTGAGCGAGATCGAGGTGATAGCCCATACCGGCGAGCAGCCTTTCGGTATCGGGCGAAAGCCCGAACGGCTCGACATAGACCGTGTCGGGCAGCCATTGGTGATGGATGCGCGGCGCGTCGATCGCCTCCTGGATGTTCATGCCGTGGTCGATCACATTGACGATCGCCTCCAGCGTGATGGTGATGATGCGCGAGCCGCCCGGGCTGCCGATGACCATGAACGGCTTGCCGTCCTTGGCCACGACGGTCGGGCTCATCGAGGACAGCGGCGTCTTCTTCGGCTGGATGGCGTTGGCTTCGCCCTGGACCAGGCCATAGAGGTTGGGCACGCCGGGCTTCTGGGTGAAGTCGTCCATCTCGTTGTTGAGCAGGATGCCGGTGCCGTCGGCGACGACGCCGGCGCCGAACGAGCCGTTCAGCGTGTAGGTGACGGCGACCGCGTTGCCGTCCTTGTCGATGATCGAATAATGGGTGGTCTCCTTCGATTCGCCGAAGCCCTTCGGCATCAAATCCTGCGACACGCCGGCCCGGAACGGATCGATCCTGTCGCGGATGTCCTTGGCATAGTTCTTGTCGAGCAGCTTGGAGACCGGATTGTCGACGAACTCCGGGTCGCCAAGGGCGGAATTGCGGTCGACATAGGCATGTCGCATGGCTTCGACCATGACATGGACCGTCTCGGCCGAGCCGGCACCGAGATAGGACAGCGGATAGCCTTCCAGCACGTTGAGGATTTCGCAGATGATGACGCCGCCCGAGCTCGGCGGCGGCGAAGAGATGATCTCGTAGCCGCGATAGGAGCAGGTGACGGGCTTCAGCTCGCGCACCGCATATTGCTCGAAATCACCCTTGGCCAGGATACCGCCCTTGGCACCGCTCGCCTTGACGATGGCGTCGGCGATGGCGCCTTTGTAGAAGGCATCGGGACCTCTCTCGGAAATGGCCGAGAGTGAGGCGGCAAGGTCGGGCTGAACCAGCTTCTCGCCGATGCCATAGGGCTTGCCCTCGGGTTTGAGGAAGATGGCGGCGGCCGCCGGGTCCTTCGCCAGCCTGTCGGCGCTGCCGGCGAATGAAGCCGCATCGCCCTGATTGAGGATGAACCCGTCCTTGGCATAGGCGATCGCCGGCGCCATCAGGTCCTGCCTGGACAAGGTGCCGTATTTCTCGCGCGCCATCTCGAAACCGGCCACGGAACCCGGCACGCCGACCGCGAGATAGCCGTCGAGGCTGGCGCCCTTCACCGGCTTGCCGTCCTTGTCGAGATACATGGTCTTGGTCGCGGCAAGCGGCGCCCGCTCGCGGAAATCGAGGAAGGTCGATTTGCCGTCCTTGAAGCGGATGGTCATGAAGCCGCCGCCGCCGATATTGCCGGCATTGGGATAGACGACGGCCAAGGCATAGCCGACGGCGACAGCCGCATCGACGGCATTGCCACCCTTTTTCAGAACCTCCACGCCGACTTCGGAAGCCAGATGCTGGGCGGTGACGACCATGCCGTTCTGGCCCTTGGCGGGTGCCGGCGAGGCGGCGAAGACGGCGGCGGATGGTATGAAGGCGAAGGTGATCGAAAGGCTGACGGCAATGAGCGTCCGGCGGGTGAGGTGCATGGCGGGACTCCTAAGCGGGACGCCTAGGAAAGACCTTCGGGGGGCGTTAGTCCAATAACAATTGAATAAGCGCGTGAGAGACCCCCTCACCCGGATTGCCAAGTCGAATTGCAAGGGCAATTCGGGCAATCCGACCTCTCCCCAAGGGGAGAGGAGCTTGCACCGGCGCTGACCTCTTCTCCCCTCGGGGAGAAGTTGGCCGCGAAGCGGCCGGATGAGGGGGAGTGGCTCGACCTCAGACGATACCGCCGGAACCACCTGCGACTGCAGGCCGTTCGGCCGCGACCTTGGCGCGGTAGCCCGCCGCCCGATAGGCGGCGACCGGATCGATGGCGCCACCGGTCTTCAGCCGCGCCATGGCCAGGATCGGCTCGACATCGGTGCGATAAGCAGCCTTCAGCGTCTGCGTCGCCATCAGCGCGTCGTTGGCCTCCTGGAAGCCTTCGAGCGCCTTGCGGTCGACCAGCAGCGCCTGCGCATAGGCACGCTGCACCTCGACCGCCGACAGCATCAGGCTTTCGATCGGATCGGTGACGTTGTGGCTCTGGTCGAGCATATGCGCGGGATCAAAGCCCTCGGCGCCGGATAGCTCGGCATCGACCAGCTCGTTGAAGACCAGGAAAAGCCGGTAGGGATCGATCGAGCCGGCGTCGAGGTCGTCGTCGCCATATTTCGAATCGTTGAAGTGGAAGCCGCCGAGTTTCTTGAACTGGATCAGCCGCGACACGATCATCTCGATGTTGACGTTGGGCGCGTGATGGCCGAGGTCGACGAGGCAGAAGGCCTTGTCGCCCAACTCCTTGGCGATGATGTAGTTGGTGCCCCAGTCCTGGACGACCGTGGAATAGAAGGCCGGCTCGTACATCTTGTGTTCGGTGAACAGCTTCCAGTCGGCCGGCAGGCCGGCATAAACCTCCCGCATGGCATCGAGATAACGCTCGAAGGCCTTGGCGAAATTGACCTGGCCGGGGAAGTTGGAGCCATCGCCGATCCACACCGTCAGCGCCTTGGACCCAAGCGCCTTGCCGATCTCGATGCATTCGAGATTGTGCTCGACGGCTTGCCGGCGAGCGCCGGCATCGGCATGCGACAGCGAGCCAAATTTGTAGGAGAATTTCTGGTCCTTCGCGTCCGAGAAGGTGTTGGAATTCATGGCATCGAAACCGAGACCGAAGCGGGAGGCCGCCTGCTTCAGCCGGTTCGGGTCGGCCTTGTCCCACGGAATGTGCAGTGAGACGGTCGGAGTCGCCTGCGTCAGTTGGCTGATGACGGCGCAGTCCTCGATCTTGTCGAAGATGTCACGGGGCTCGCCGGCACCGGGAAAGCGGGCAAAGCGGGTGCCGCCAGTGCCGACACCCCAGGAGGGGATCGCGACCGCGAATTTCTCGACCTTGTCCCTGATGGCATCGATGGCGATGCCGCGGCGGTCGAGGCGCTCGCCGAGCGAGGCGTAGTCACGCTCGAGGTCGGCCTTGCGCGCGGCATTATTTTTTTCGACGACGTCGGCCGAGATGATCAATTCGGACACTGCTGTTCCTCCCAGTACTCGCACGGCTGGCGCCGCCCCTCATCCGCCCTTCGGGCACCTTCTCCCCGTAGAACGGGGAGAAGGAAGCTCAGCGCGTAAAGCTCTGCGCGTTGCCGGCGTCGACGTTGATGATGTTACCCGTCGATTTGGCCGACATGTCGGAGGCCAGGAAATAGATCGCCTCGGCGATGTCTTCCGGGAAGACGGAGCGCTTCAGCATCGAACGCGAGCGGTAGTGCTCTTCCAGATCGTCGGTCGACATCTTGTAGGCGGCGGCGCGCTGTTCCTTCCACTCGCCTGTCCAGATCTTCGAGCCGCGCAGCACGGCGTCCGGGTTGACGACATTGACCCTGATCTGGGCTTCCGCGCCTTCCAGCGCCAGGCAGCGGGCGAGATGGATCTCGGCGGCCTTGGCGGTGCAATAGGCAGAGGCGTTGGGCGATGCGGCAAGGCCGTTCTTGGAAGCGACGAAGACGATATTGCCGCCGATCTTCTGTACCCGGAACAGCCGGAATGCTTCCCGCGAGACCAGGAAATAGCCGGTCGACAATATGTCCATGTTCTTGTTCCACAGCGCCAGCGTCGTCTCCTCGATCGGCGCCGAGGAGGCTAGCCCTGCGTTGGACACCAGGATGTCGATGCCGCCGAACTCGACCGCCGTCTCGGCAAAGCCGGCGACGACCTGGTCTTCCGAAGTGACGTTGATCAGCACCGGGCGGACGAAATCCTTGCCATAGGTCTTGGCCAGTTCCTCATTGGCGCCCGCGAGCGCCGCCTCGTCGATATCTGCCAGCACCACGCAGGCGCCTTCGCGCAGCAGCCGGTTGGCCGTGGCGCGGCCGATGCCGCCGGCGCCGCCGGTGACCAGCGCGATCTGGCCGGCGAGCGACTTCGGCTTCGGCATGCGCTGCAGCTTCAGGTCCTCCAGCAGCCAGTACTCGATGTCGAAAGCCTCCTGCGCGGGCAGGCCGACATAGGAAGAGACGGTGGAGGCGCCGCGCATGACGTTGATGGCGTTGACGTAGAACTCGCCCGAGATGCGCGCCGTCGCCTTGTCGCCGGCGAAGGTGAACATGCCTACGCCGGGCATCAGGTAGACCACGGCGTTGGGATCGCGAATGGCGGGTGAATCCGGATGCTTGCAACTGTCGTAATAAGCCTGGTAGCCGACGCGATATTCGGCAATGTCGTCGGCGAGGCGCGCGATGACGGCATCGACATCAGGCTTTGCCGGATCGAATTCGATCACCAGCGGGCGGATCTTGGTGCGCAGGAAATGATCCGGGCATGAGGTGCCGAGTGCAGCCAGCGGGCGCAAATTCTTCGAGTTGACGAATTCGAGCACGGCGGCCGAATCGTCGAAATGGCCAATCTTGTGGCTCTTTTCCGAGATCAGGCCACGGATTTTCGGCATCAGTTTCGCAGCGATGTCGCGACGAGCCGAAGCGTCGAGCGACTTGACCACTTCGCCGCCGAAGATCGCCACACCCTCGGAGCGGCGCTCGAACCATTCGATCGCCTGGTTGATTACCGATATCGTCGTCTCGTAGCACGCCTTGGGCGTATCGCCCCAGGTGAACAGGCCGTGGCTTTCGAGGATGACGCCCTTGGCTTCAGGGTTCTCGACACAGAATTTTTCCAGCCACAGGCCAAGTTCGAAGCCGGGACGCTTCCATGGCAGCCAGCCGATGGCGTCGCCGAAGATTTCCTTGGTCAGCGCCCTGGAATCCTTCGCTGCGGCAATGGCGATGATGGCATCGGGATGCATGTGGTCGACAAAGGGCTTCGGTACGTAGGCGTGCAGCGGCGTGTCGATAGAGGCCGCGCGCGGATTGAGGTTGAAGGTGCAGTGGGGAAGATAACCCACCATCTCGTCCTCGTGCTCGACGCCGCGATAAAGCCCCTTCAGCGCCTGCAGCTTGTCCATGTAGAGGGTGGCGAAGCCATCAAGCTTGATCGAAGCGCTGTCGCCGCCCGATCCCTTGACCCACAGCACTTCCACATCCTGGCCGGTGAGCGGATCCTTCTGCCATATCTTCGAAGAGGTGTTGCCGCCGCCATAGTTGGTGACGCGCTTGTCGGAGCCGAGCGTGTTCGAGCGATAGACCAGAAGCTCGGGATCGTTCATCCCCTTGGCCTTCGCATCATCCCACAGATTGGCGAGGCGCGAGCCGGAGCGCTTGTCGAGCATAGGTAATCCTCCCTGGGGACGCAAAAAAACGCGGTCCATTTTGTCGGGAATGTCTACGCAAGACACAAACTTGTCAATCACAAACGATCAAGATCGATCATATTGCACTGCACAATGAAATTATATGATCGGAAATGATTGACACTGCTCGTTTTGGGTGCCTAGATGGCCAGGCAGGGAGGAACCATGCACGAAAAAGAGCGCCACAGGATCATTCTGTCCGCCGTCCAGGAAAAACCTGTGGTGACGGTGCAGGAAATGGTCGACCTGACGGAGTCGTCCGAGGCGACGATCCGGCGCGATATCGCGGCTCTCCATGTGCAGAAACGCCTGCGCCGTGTGCGCGGCGGCGCCGAGGCGATCTCGCCGCCGCAGTTCATCGGGCTGGCCGGCCGGCCCTTCTCCGTCAACGAAACGCTCAACGCCGCGCAGAAGCGGGCCATCGCCCGCGAGGCCGTGGAACTGTGCAAGGACGGCGAGCCGATCATCATCAATGGCGGCACCACCACCTTCCAGATGGTGCATTTCCTGACCGGCCGCCGCATGCCGATCTTCACCAATTCGTTCCCGATCGCCGAGCACTTGCTCAAGCACTCCAAGAACACGGTGATGCTGTCGGGCGGCACGATCTACCGCGAGCAGAACATCATCCTGTCGCCCTTCGACAATGACGTGACGCGCAATTTCTACGCGCGCCGCATGTTCATGGGTGCTCAAGGGTTGGGGCCTCTCGGCCTGATGGAAGGCGATCCGCTGCTGATCCAGGCGGAGCAGAAGCTGATCGACCAGGCCGACGAACTGGTGGTGCTGGTCGATTCCTCGAAATTCCGCAAACGCTCCAGCCTGATCCTGTGCGGTCTTTCGCGCATCGCCACCGTCATCACCGACGACGGCATCGAGGACCGCGAAGCCAAGATGCTGGAAACCGCGGGGGTGACGCTGATCGTCGCCCGCAAGTCGACAAAGGAAGAATCTTCACTGCAGGCCTGAGACCAACTCACGCCCGCAGCGGCGATGGAATGCAACGCTCAAGGGAGGATATCAGATGAGCTTCTTGAAGAAATTGATGGTGACGGCGGCCTTCTCGGCCGCCATGTTCGTGAATGCCGCCTACGCGGAAAACGTCAAGATTGCGCTGGTGGTCAAGTCGCTCGGCAACGGCTTCTTCGATGCCGCCAACAAGGGCGCCGAAGAGGCCGCCAAGGAACTCGGCGACGTCGACATCATCTACACCGGCCCGACCAAGGCGACCGCCGAGGCGCAGATCGAAGTTGTCAATTCGCTGATCGCGCAGAAGGTCAACGCCATCGCGATTTCCGCCAATGACGCCGACGCCCTGGTGCCGGTGCTGAAGAAGGCCATGGAGCGCGGCATCACCGTCATCTCCTGGGATTCGGGCGTCGCCAAGGAAGGCCGCCAGCTTCACCTCAACCCGTCCGACACCGGCCTGATCGGCGAGACCATCATCAAGCTCGCCGCCGACTATCTGCCGGAAGGCGGCGACGTCGCCATCCTGTCGGCCTCCTCGACCGCGACCAACCAGAACTCCTGGATCGAAGCGGCCAAGAAGGTGCTGCCGGAGAAGTTCCCCAAGATCAAGCTGGTCGCCACCGTCTATGGCGATGACGACTCGGCCAAGAGCACCGACGAGGCCAAGGGCCTCTTGAAGTCCTACCCGAACCTGAAGGCGATCATCGCGCCGACCACAGTAGGCGTCGTTGCCGCCGCCCAGGTCGTCACCGACGAGAACCTGATCGGCAAGGTCAACGTCACCGGCCTGGCGCTGCCGTCGGAGTTCAAGAAGTTCATCGACAACGGCGCCAGCCAGGCGGTTGCGCTGTGGAACCCGATCGACCTCGGCTATTCCGCCGTCTATCTCGCCCATGACCTGGCGGTGAAGAAGGAAGAAGCCAAGCCGGGTGCGACGCTGTCGATCGGCCGTGTCGGCAAGGTCACGCTCGACGACACCAACTCGGCCGCGATGGCTCCGCCCTTCCAGTTCGACAAGTCCAACATCGAGAAGTTCTCCAAGATCTATTGATCTCTGAGTTTTTCAAGCTGACGCGGCGGGAGTCACATCCCGCCGCGACTTCAAACGGACCGAGTTTCAGGGCTTGATACGGATATGGACACGACGGCCCGACACAGAGAGACAAAGGAGCAGCCCCCGGCTCCGGCTCCACGCCTGACGCTGTCCGGCATTTCAAAAAGCTTTCCCGGCGTGCGGGCGCTGCACAATGTCAGCCTGTCGCTCTATCCGGGTCAGGTGACCGCGCTGATCGGCGAAAACGGCGCCGGCAAGTCGACGCTGGTCAAGATCATGACCGGCATCTACCAGCCCGATGCTGGCACCATCAGCATTGACGGACAGGTCGTGACGCTGCCAAGCGCACACGCCGCCTTCGGAATTGGCGTCACCGCC
Source organism: Mesorhizobium sp. M8A.F.Ca.ET.207.01.1.1 (assembly GCF_004794715.1). NCBI lineage: Bacteria > Pseudomonadati > Pseudomonadota > Alphaproteobacteria > Hyphomicrobiales > Phyllobacteriaceae > Mesorhizobium > Mesorhizobium sp. M8A.F.Ca.ET.207.01.1.1. The sequence goes on from NZ_SRUS01000007.1 coordinate 35,839, forward strand.
ATCCATCAGGAAACCGTGCTGTTCGACGATCTCAGCGTCGCCGAAAACATTTTTCTCGGCCATGCGCCGCGCACGCGCTTTGGCACCATCGACTGGCGCATGATGCGCAAGAATGCGCGCGAAGTGCTCGACACCATGCATGCCGGCCATATTGACGCCGATGCGCGGCTCAGGGATCTCGGCATCGCCAACAAGCATCTCGTCGCCGTCGCGCGCGCCATGTCGATCGACTCTCGGATCGTCATCATGGACGAGCCGACGGCCGCCCTTTCGATGAAGGAGATCGAGGAGCTGTTCCTGCTCATCGAGTTCCTCAAGGAGCAGGGCAAGGCGATCCTGTTCATCAGCCACAAGTTCGACGAGATCTACCGCATCGCCGACCGCTACACGGTCTTCCGCGACGGCGAGATGGTCGGCGAAGGGCTGATCAAGGATGCCGGCCAGAGCCAGATCGTACGCATGATGGTGGGCCGTTCGGTCGACCACATCTTTCCGCATCGCAAGGCTGAAATCGGCGCGCCGGTGCTTTCCGTTTCCGGCCTCTCGCATCCAACTGAGTTCAACAATATCGGCTTCGAATTGCACAAGGGCGAAATCCTCGGTTTCTATGGCCTTGTCGGCGCCGGGCGCAGCGAGGTCATGCAGGCGATTTCCGGCATCACCCGCATATCCGGCGGCACGATCACGCTGGAAGGCAAGGCAATCGCGCCGAAATCGGCCGCGGATTCGATCGGGGCCGGCATCGTCTACGTGCCGGAGGAGCGCGGCAAGCAAGGCGTGGTGATCGGCCTGCCGATCTTCCAGAATGTTTCGCTCCCATCGCTCGCCCGCACCTCCAAATCCGGCATGCTGCGGCTCGCGGAAGAGTTTTCGCTTGCCCGCTCCTACACCGAGCGGCTGGACCTGCGCGCCTCTTCGCTCAGCCAGGATGTCGATACCCTCTCGGGCGGTAACCAGCAGAAGGTGGTCATCGCCAAATGGCTGGCGACGACACCCAAGGTCATCATCCTCGACGAGCCGACCAAGGGCATCGATATCGGCTCCAAGGCAGCCGTGCACGGTTTCATGGCGGAGTTGGTGGCGCAGGGCCTGTCGGTGATCATGGTGTCATCGGAACTGCCGGAGATTCTCGGCATGTCCGACCGCGTCGTGGTCATGCGCGAGGGCCTGGTCGCGGCGGTCTACGACAATAAGGGACTGGACGCCGAGACGCTGGTCCGGACGGCAGCGGGGATCGCGGCATGAAGGCTTTCCTGAAATACCGCGAAATCTGGCTGCTGGCGGCCATCGCCGTGCTGATCGGACTGATCTCGATGCGCTTTCCGGCCTTTGCCGACCCCGGCAACCTGCGCCAGGTGTTCAACGACACCTCGATCCTGATGATCCTGGCGCTCGGCCAGATGGTTGTCATCCTGACCCGGTCGATCGACCTGTCGATGGCCTCCAACCTGTGCTTCACCGGCATGGTGGTAGCGATGCTGAACGCGGCCCATCCGGCGATCCCGATCCCGCTGCTGGTCGTGATCGCGCTTGCCGTCGGGCTGGTGCTCGGCGCCATCAACGGCCTCTTGGTTTGGCGGCTGAACATCCCCTCGATCGTGGTGACATTGGGCACGCTGACCATCTATCGCGGCGCCACTTTCGTCATTTCGGGCGGCGCCTGGGTCAACGCCGACAAGATGAGCCCGGATTTCATCGGCTTTCAGCGCGCGGCCTTGCTTGGCATTCCGGTGCTGTCCTGGATCGCCATCCTGGTCATCGCGCTGTTCTTCGTCTTGATGACGCGTACCGCGCTCGGCCGCTCGATCTATGCCATCGGCGTCAATCCTACGGCATCGGTCTATACCGGCATCGATGTCGGGCGCACGAAATTCATCGTCTTCTGCATCTCCGGCATGATCGGTGGCCTCGCCGGCTATCTCTGGATTTCGCGGTATGTCATCGCCTCGGTCGAGGTCGCCAACGGCTATGAGCTCAACATCATCGCCGCCTGCGTCATCGGCGGCATCTCGATCGCGGGCGGCATCGGCTCGGTCGGGGGTGCGGTGCTCGGCGCATTGTTCCTCGGCATCATCTCCAATGCGCTGCCGGTCATCAACATCTCGCCCTTCTGGCAGATGGCGATTTCGGGCAGCGCCATCATCCTGGCCGTGGTGCTCAACGCCCGCGGCGAACGCCAAAAGGGGCGGATTATTCTGAGGAAGGCGGAGGCATGAGCGGGACGTTGAAGTGCTCCCTTCTCCCCGTCACTATACGGGGAGAAGGTGCCGGCAGGCGGATGAGGGGCGGCGCTTACGGTGCAAACAGGATCGTTGCGAATAGCAACGGTCCGATTTGCCTCGGCCGGAACTCGCCGCATACGTTGAGCACCTCCGAACATTGGCGCCGCCCCTCATCCGCCCTTCGGGCACCTTCTCCCCGTATAGTGACGGGGAGAAGGGACGCTCTTTGCGACGGGCAGCGCCAGCGTCTGGAGCATGCCGCATGACCGATACCCCCGCCCCTCGACACATTCCCGACCGGCTCGACAAGCCGCTCTCTTCGGCGATCTTTTCCTGGGAAGCGCTGCTGGTCGTGGTGGCCGTCGCCATATTCGCCATCAACAGTTTCGCCTCACCCTATTTCCTCGACCCCTATTCGCTGTCCGATCTGACCTTCAACTTTACCGAGAAGGGCCTGATCGCCTTTGCCATGGCATTGCTCATCATCTCTGGCGAGATCGACCTGTCGGTGGCCGCCATCATCGCGCTCGCCTCGACCATGATGGGCATGGCGGTGCAGGCCGGCGCCGGCACGCCAGTGCTTGTTTTGATCGGCATCGTCGTCGGCCTCGGCTGCGGCGCCTTCAACGGGCTGCTGGTGACGCGGCTCGGCCTGCCTTCCATCGTCGTTACCATCGGCACGATGAGCCTGTTTCGCGGCATCGCCTTCATCATCCTCGGCGACCAGGCCTACAAGGGTTATCCCGAAAGCTTCGCGTTCTTCGGCCAGGGCTATGTCTGGTGGGTGGTGTCGTTCGAGCTGGTGCTGTTCCTCATCGCTGCCGTCGTCTACTGGTTCCTATTGCACCGGACGAGTTTCGGCCGCCGTGTCTTCGCCATCGGCAACAACCCGGTCGCGGCACAGTTTTCAGGCGTGCGCGTCGGCCGCATAAAATTCATCCTGTTCTGCCTGACCGGGCTGATGTCGGGCATCGCTTCGGTGCTGATCACCTCGCGGCTCGGCTCGACGCGACCGTCGATCGCACAGGGCTATGAACTCGAGGTGATCACCATGGTGGTGCTTGGCGGCGTCAGCATCCTTGGCGGCGCCGGCAGCATTCTGGGCGTCGTGCTCGCCGCCTTCATCATGGGGCTGGTGACCTTCGGCCTCGGCCTGCTCAACGTGCCCGGCATCGTCATGTCGATCTTCATTGGCCTGCTGCTGATCATCGTTATCGCCCTGCCGATCGTCTGGCGACGGCTGCGCGGGGGACGCCTGGCCTGATGTCCGAGAAATGCGCATTCAAGATGATGCTCAAACCCGGCATGAAGGCCGAGTACAAAAAGCGCCACGATGAAATCTGGCCGTCGCTTGTCGCGTTGCTGAAGCAGGCCGGCATCTCCGACTACTCGATCCATCTCGACGACGAGACGAACATCCTGTTCGGCGTGCTGTGGCGGCGCGATGGTCACGGCATGGCCGATCTGCCGAAGCATCCTGTGATGCAGCGCTGGTGGGCCCATATGGCCGACATCATGGAGACGAAACCGGACAACGAACCAGTGGCCGTTGCGCTGGAAATAATGTTCCATATGGAATGAGCGCGATCCGCCACGTCGCCGTCATCGATATCGGCAAGACCAACGCCAAGGTGGCGCTGGTCGATCTCGCCACATTGAGCGAGGTGGCGCTGCGCCGCGTGGCGAACGCGCCGTTGCGGCAAGCGCCCTACCCGCACCACGATGTCGAAGCGCTGTGGGCGTTCACCCTCGACAGCCTTGCCGACCTCAACCGCGAACAGCGCATCGACGCCATTTCAATCACCACCCATGGCGCGACCGGCGTGCTGGTCGATGCTCCCGGCGAACTCGTGCTGCCGGTTCTCGACTATGAATTCGACGGCCCCGATGAACTCGCGGCGGACTATGACGCGATCCGCCCGCCTTTCGCCGAGACCGGCACGCCGCGCCTGCCGCTCGGCCTCAATCTCGGTGCGCAATTCTTCTGGCAGCAACAAAGTTTCCCGACGGAGTTCGCCAGGGCCGCCGCGATGCTGATGTACCCGCAATACTGGGCGCTGCGTCTGACCGGCGTCGCCGCCAACGAGGTCACGTCGCTCGGCTGCCACACCGATCTGTGGAACCCCTGGACAGCGGATTTTTCAGCGCTGGTCGACCGCCTGGGCTGGCGCGACCTGATGGCGCCCGTGCGGCCGGCCAGGGACCGCCTTGGCCCGATCCTGCCCGTGCTTGCGCAGCGCACCGGGCTCGATCCTCAAACGCCTGTCTTTTGCGGCCTGCACGATTCCAACGCCTCCCTGTTGCCGCATCTCCTGTCCGACGCCCCGCCCTTCTCGGTGGTCTCGACCGGCACCTGGGTGGTATCGATGGCGGTCGCCGGCAGGACAGTGGCGCTCGACCCGGCAAGGGATACGCTGGTCAACGTCAACGCGCTCGGCGATCCCGTGCCCTCGGCGCGTTTCATGGGCGGCCGGGAATTCTCGCTGCTGACCGAAGGCGCGGCGCAGGACTGGAGCGACAACGACGTCGCCGCCGTGCTGGCGCGCAAAACCCTACTTTTGCCTTCGACCCAGCAGGGCTCGGGGCCGTTTCCGCACCATGCGGCCGCATGGCGCAAGGGCGAGGCCATCCCTCCCGGCCAGCGCTTTGCCGCCATTTCCTTCTACCTGGCGCTGATGACCGCCACTTGCCTCGACCTGATCGGCGGCGGTGGCCCGACGACGGTCGAGGGACCCTTTGCGCGCAACCAATTGTTCACGTGGATGCTTGCCGCGAGCACTGGCCGTGCGGTCATCGCATCGGAAGCCGCGACGGGCACCAGCATCGGGGCCGCCCTGCTGGCATCGGATCAGGGAGCCGCGCATGGTAAGGGCCAAACACAAGAGCCGCCGGCCGATCCGGCCTGGGCGGAGTATGCGCGCGCGTGGCAGGCGGCGGTCGAGGCAGTTGGCTGATCAGAGGATCCGCTTGCCGAAGGCCGACATGACGAAATTGACCGCGTCGATTCGGCGACACCGCCGCGGCATGGCGCGCGCCACTTGCGGCATGCCGCACATACCCTTGGTGACGCCGAACACCTTGATATGAGACAGCGCGCAGCGCTCGACGATGGTGCGCGCGTTGCACTCAGTGCGGCCAAGGTCGATGGCGACTTGCGGGCCCGACATTTTATCCCCTGTAGACCAGTCCCTGCGGATCGATCTCCGGCTTGCGGCCGGCAACGAGGTCGGCGAGGAATTTTCCCGAACCGCAGGCCATGGTCCAGCCGACATGGCCGTGGCCTGTGTCGAGATAAAGGTTGCGGTATTTCGCCTGGCCGATGACCGGCACCGAGTTCGGCATCATCGGCCGCAAGCCGGCCCAGAGTTCCGCCTTCTTCTCGTCGAAGGCGCCGGGGAACAGGTCCTTGCCGGTCCTGAACATGGTGGCAAAGTCGCTGGGCTTGTGGGTGCGGTCGAAGCCGGTGAATTCGGCGGTCGAAGCCAACCGCAATCGATTGCCAAGGCGCGAATAGGCCATCAGCTGGTCCTCGTCGGCGCCGCCCATGGTCGGGCCCTTGCTCTGGTCTTCCAGGGGAATCGTCGCCGTGTAACCTTTCACCGGATAGACCGGCAGGTCGATGCCGTAGCGACGGCCGAGCAGCCCACTTTCCGGACCCATCGATATGACGACGGCATCACCGGTGACCGGTCCGGCCGAGGTCATCACGGCGCGCACTCGGTCGCCCTCGATGTCGAAGCCCTCGACCGTGGTGCCGTAGCGAAATTTCACGCCGAGCTTTTCGGCCGCATAGGCGGCCAGATTTTCCACGAACTGCCGAGAATCGCCCGTCTGGTCGATCGGCGAATAGACGCCGCCGGCGATCTTCTCCTTGACGCCTGCAAGGCCGGGTTCCAGTTCGACCAGCCGATCGCGGCCGACGATCTCGATGGGCAGGCCATGCTCGGCCAGATAGCGATAATTGTCGGTGCCGGTGTCGAGGCTGTGCTGCGAGCGGAAGAAATACAGGATGCCCTTCTTGCGCTCGTCATAGTGGATGCCGGTGTCACTGGAGATGGCGTTGATGCAGTCGCGCGAATAGAGCGCGAGCCGCAGCTTGACCTGGCTGTTGGCGCGCAGGCGGGCCACCGTGCACTGGCGCAGGAAGCGCAGACTCCAGGCGAGGAAATAGGGATCGAAGCGCAGCCGCACCTTGATGCCGAGATCATGATTGTAGAGCCCGCGCAGGAAGGTCTTAAGTGCCGCCGGCGAGGCCCAGGCGGTGGCATCGCCCGGAGACACCAGCCCGGCATTCGACTGGCTGGTGCCCCGCGCCGGCGCCGGATGGCGCTCGATCACGGTGACCTCATGGCCGTCGGCGGCCAGGTAATAGGCGGCCGCCGTACCGACGACGCCGGCTCCAAGCACCGTTATCTTCATGCCATCCCCCAAAGCTCTTCCCGGCACGGCGCCTCCACGCCGTGTCGCGAATGCTTCCATAGCGCGTCGCCACGCGCCTTGCGAGCCCTTGGAGAAAGCGAGCTCAGCCCCGTGCGGAATTCTTGCTGGTCAGGATGCGCTCCCAGGCCAGCGCGTCGTTGACGATCTGGTCGAGATCGTCGCGCTGAGGGGTCCAGCCGAGTTCGGACCGCGCGAGATCGGAATTGGCGACCACCGCCGCGGCATCGCCGGGACGCCGGTCGCCCATCCTGACCTCGAAATCATGCCCGTAGGCGCGCCGCACGCTGTCGATCACTTCGAGCACCGAATAGCCATGGCTGTAGCCGCAATTGGCGACGAGGCTGGCGCCGCCGGCGCGCAGCCGCTGCAAGGCAAGGCGATGCGCGGCGGCCAGATCGCTGACATGGATATAGTCGCGCATGCAGGTGCCGTCGGGCGTCGGATAATCGGTGCCGAAGACCTGCATGAAGGGACGCTTGCCGAGCGCGGTCTCGCAGGCGACCTTGATCAGATGGGTGGCGCCCGGGGTGGACTGGCCGGTGCGGCCCTTCGGGTCGGCGCCGGCGACGTTGAAATAGCGCAGCGCCGTGTAGCGAATGTCGTGCGCAAGGCCCGCGTCGCGCAGCATCCACTCGCTCATCAGCTTGGACAGGCCATAAGGCGATTCGGGCGCCAGGCGGGCATCCTCGCGCACCGGTTCCAGGCCGGCGCCGCCATAGACGGCGGCTGTCGAGGAAAAGATGAAGTTCGGCACGCCTTCGCGCACTGCAGTTTCAATCAGCGTGCGGGTCTTCGAGGTGTTGTTCTCATAGTAGGCGAGCGGGTCGGCGACCGATTCCGGCACCACGATGGAGCCGGCGAAATGGATGATCGCGTCGACCTTGTTCTCCCTGATGACCGAGCCGACCAATTCCTTGTCGGCGACATCGCCGACGACCAGCTTTGCCTCCGGCGCCACGGCCCATTCGAAGCCGGTGGAAAGGCGGTCGAGAACGACCACGCTTTCGCCCGCATCCAGCAATTCCCAGACCATATGGCTGCCGATATAGCCGGCGCCACCTGTCACCAAAACCGCCATCCAAATCCTCGCTTACCCAGATTTATCGGAAACTGTCTCAACAACCGCCTTACTGGAAAGTCCGCCGTCTGCCCATTAAAACCTAAGGTAACCAGCGTTCACTTGATGTGGCATCGTGCGGAAACAAAAGTGAACCAAAGAGCGTGCCACGGATTGGGAATAGGCCACGATCCGCCATCGTTAGGAACAGGTCCGGGGCGTGGCATTTTGACCAAATCGGCCCGGTGGACGACCAAAAGACCAATGATTATGATCCCGCGCAAAATTGGGAAGCCTACATGAATTACCAGCGGTTCTTCGAGGACGCGATCGACCAGCTCCATGCCGAGCGTCGCTACCGCGTCTTCGCCGACCTCGAGCGCATCGCGGGCAAGTTTCCGCGCGCCATCTGGCGTTCCAACGGCCGCGCCGAGGAAATCACCGTCTGGTGCTCCAACGACTATCTTGGCATGGGCCAGCACGCGGACGTCATCGCCGCATTCCAGGCCGCGGCCGGCAAGATGGGCTCGGGCGCCGGCGGCACCCGCAACATTTCCGGCACGTCCAACCCGTTGGTCGAACTCGAGCATGAGCTGGCCGACCTGCACGGCAAGGAAGCCGCCCTGGTCTTCACCTCCGGTTTCGTCTCGAACGAAGCCTCGATCTCGACCATCGCACGGCTTTTGCCCAATTGCCTGATCATCTCGGACGAACTGAACCATGCCTCGATGATCGAAGGCGTGCGGCGCTCAGGTGCCGAGAAGAAGATCTTCCGACACAATGACGTCGCGCATCTGGAAAGCCTTTTGCAGACGGCCGGGCGCGAGCGCGCCAAGCTGATCGTCTTCGAAAGCGTCTATTCGATGGATGGCGACATCGCACCGATCAAGGAGATCGTCGAGCTCGCCGAGCGCTACAACGCCATGACCTATATCGACGAGGTCCATGCGGTGGGCATGTACGGGCCGCGCGGCGGCGGCATCACCGAGCGCGAGGGCCTCGCCGACCGCATCGACATCATCGAGGGCACGCTGGCCAAGGCCTTCGGCACGCTGGGCGGCTACATCACCGGCACCAGTGCCGTCATCGACGCGGTGCGCTCCTATGCGCCGGGCTTCATCTTCACCACCGCGCTGCCGCCGGCGATCGCCGCGGCGGCCACCACGTCGATCCGTCATCTCAAGCGCTCACAGGCCGAGCGCGACGCCCAGCAGCAGCAGGCGACCCGGACCAAGCAGATCCTGTCCGCCGCCGGCCTGCCGGTGATGGAATCGCCGACCCACATCGTGCCGGTGCTGGTCGGCGACCCGGAGCTGTGCAAGATGGCCAGCGACCGCCTGCTCGGCGTGCACGGCATCTATATCCAGCCGATCAACTACCCGACCGTGCCGCGCGGCACCGAGCGGCTGCGCATCACGCCGACGCCCTTCCATTCCGATGCGCTGATCGCCGAACTTCAGGACGCGCTGGTCGAAACCTGGGACGCGCTCGGCATCCCCTACGGCTCGGCCGGTCGGCCGGCCGTCGCGAAAAGCGACCGGATCATTCCGCTGCTGGTGCCCAAGTCGGGCGGGTGAAGGCGAGCTTTGTCACCCTCTCGCCGTCATTAGAACCGCAGCGCTGCCCCTCATTGTCCTGCCGGACATTTCTCCCCGTATAGTGACGGGGAGAAAGAGGCTGTCGCGGAGAGTTTCGCCAATCGCAAGCGTTGCAGAACAGGCGCCGGCGTTGCGGCCAGCCTTCTTCTCCTCGTCACTATACGGGGAGAAGGTGCCGGCAGGCGGATGAGGGGCGACGCTAACCGATAAAGGCAAGCAGCCTCAAACCGTCTTCATCCAGCCCGCCAGCCTGTGGGCCGCTTCCTCGAGCTGGTCCAGCCTCCGGTGGAAGCACAGCCTCAAAAACGCTTCGCCACCCGGGCCGAAGGCGGTGCCGGGTGCCAGGCCGACATTGGCCTTGTCGACGATGTCGAAGGCAGCGCTGCGTGAATCGGTGATCCCGTCGACCGTGAAGAACAGGTAGAAGGCGCCCTGCGGCACGGTGAACCGCGCCTTGCCGGTTTCGCCGAGAATGCCGCAGACCAGGTCGCGGGCCTTTCTCGCCCGCTCCACCTGTTCGGCGACGAAGGCATCGCCCTCGTCGAGCGCCGCGATCGCGCCGCGCTGCATGAACTGGGCGACGCCCGAGTTGGAATACTGGATCAGGTTCTCGAACACCTGCTGCAGGCTTGGATGCGTCTTGACCCAGCCGACCCGCCAGCCGGTCATCGCCCAGTTCTTGGAGAAACTGTTGACGAACAGGATGCGGTCTTCCGCCTCCGCGATGTCGAGGAAGGACGGCGCGCGGCCGTGACCATAGTGAAACAGCGAATAGATCTCGTCGGCGATGATCCACAGGCCCTTGGCGCGAGCGAGATCGAGGATCGCTCGCAAGGTCTCATGGTCGGCGGTCCAGCCGGTCGGATTGGACGGCGTGTTGATGAACAGCGCCTTCGTGCGCGGTGTGACCGCCGCCGCGATCTTCTCGACGTCGCATGACCAGCCATTTCCGGAATGGTCGAGCGTGACCGGCACCGGCACGGCCCCCGCGATCGCGGCGGCGGCGTCGAAATTCGGCCAGGCGGGCGACAGATAGATCACTTCATCGCCGGCGCCCGCAAGCGCGTCGAGCGCCAGCTGGATGGCATGCATGCCGGAGCCGGTGACGATGAATTGCTCCTCGGGGAAGGTCTTGCCGAAGTGCCTGGCGTAGTAACGCGCCAGCGCCTGCCTCAGATCGGGAATGCCCCTCTGCCAGGTGTAGAACGTCTCGCCGCCGGCCAGCGCCTTCGACGCGGCATCGGTGATGAAGGACGGCGTCGGCAGGTCGCCCTCGCCGGCCCAGAGCGGGATCAGGCCTTCGCGCAATCTGCCGTAGTTGACGACGGCGACGATACCGCTTTCAGGCGCGGCCAGGGCCTCGGGGCGCAGGGTCTGGATCAGGGTCATTGGGCAGGTCCGTTGTCTCGGGCGTTCGTAAGGGCTGCTTACCAGATACGAAAACAGAAAACCCCGGCCGCGAACGACCGGGGTTTTGGTCCAGAAGAACCGTATCCGTCTATCGCCTGGCCAGCAAATCGCGGATTTCGGTCAGAAGCTGTACATCGGCGGGGGGCGGCGCGGCCGCCGGCGCCGGTTTTTCTTTTTCCAGGCGCCTGCGCATGTTGTTCACGGCCTTGACCATGAGGAAGATGATGAAGGCGAGGATGATGAAATTCAGTACCACGGTGATGAAGCTGCCATAGGCGAAAACAGCCCCTTGCTTTTTGGCGTCCGCCAGCGAAGTGGCGTTGACGGCCGAGGAAAGCCCAAAGAAGTAGTTGTTGAAGTCCAAACCGCCAAAAATCGCGCCGACAATCGGCATGATGATGTCGTTGACCAGGGAATCGACGATCTTGGAAAAGGCAGCGCCAATGATGACGCCGACGGCCAAGTCCATCACGTTACCCTTGGAAATGAATTCCTGGAATTCTTTCAGCATTCGACCCTCCTTGTCATGGCGGGCCGCACAGCCGTCCCATCCCTGCGGCACCGACCCGGCGACACCATAACAAAAACCTTGGGTTGCACCATCGGCTAAAAGAAGAAAGCAACCGCTTTCTCTTTACCCGGGGGCAGCCGCGGAAATCATGGCCCGCATGCGCCGAAAGCCGTGATGGACTTGGCGCCCAAGCTGTGATTGCGTCTGACCGGCCAGGTTAAAATCGGCACAGGGAGGATCTTGCCGGCGTGCAGGGCTTGTTCATCGTCATTATTGCGATCGCCTATGTGACGCTGCTGTTCGCCATCGCCAGCCTGGGCGACCGCCGCTCGGCGATATCTGGACCCGGGCGCGCGCGGCCTTTCATCTATGCGCTCAGCCTTGCCATCTACTGCACGTCCTGGACCTTCTTCGGCTCAGTCGGCCTTTCCTCGGAACGCGGCCTCGAATTCCTCGGCATCTATACCGGCCCGGTGCTGGTGTTCGTGTTCGGCTTTCCATTGCTCAACCGCATCGTGCGGCTGGCCAAGACCGAGAAGATCACCTCGGTCGCCGACTTCCTCGGCGCGCGCTACGGCAAGAGCTTCACCGTGGCCGCCATCGCCACGCTGATCGCCACCATCGGCGCCGTGCCCTATATAGCCCTGCAACTGAAGGCGATCTCGGGATCGGTCAGCCTGATGGTCGAGCATTATACGGGCTCGCCGCCTTCCTTCGATCCCTTCGTCAGCGACATCTCGCTGGTCGTCGCCATGCTGCTTGCGCTGTTTGCGGTCCTGTTCGGCACACGCCATGCCGACGCCACCGAACACCAGGACGGGCTGGTGCTGGCGGTGGCGGTCGAGACGGTGGTCAAGCTCGCCGCTTTCCTGGCCATCGGCCTGATGGTCACCTTCCTGATCTTCGGCGGCCCCGGCGACATGTTCGACCGGCTGGCGCAGAATGGCCAGGTACGGCAGGCAATGGGCTATTCGACGTCGCTCGCCACCTGGCTGGTGCTGACCTGCCTGAGCGGCTTCGCCATCATCCTCTTGCCGCGGCAGTTCTACGTCACCATCGTCGAGAACCGCAGCGAGGCGGAACTGCGCACCGCGACATGGGTGTTCCCGCTCTACCTCGTGGCGATCAACCTGTTCGTGCTGCCGATCGCCTTTGCCGGCCTGACGCTGGTCGGGACAAGGACGAGCAGCGACCTTTACGTGCTGTCACTGCCGCTGTTCAGCGGCCACGATTTCCTGGCCATGGCCGCTTTCATCGGCGGCCTGTCGGCGGCAACCGCCATGGTCATCGTCGAGAGCGTGGCGCTGTCGATCATGATCTCCAACGACCTGATCATCCCGCTGTTCGTGCGCCGGCTGCTGCGGACGACCACTTCCAAAAACGAGGACTGGTCGACGCTTATCCTCAATGTACGGCGTGGAGCGATCTTCATCCTTTTGTTCATCGCCTTTCTCTACTATCGCGAGAGCACCAACAGCGCCCGGCTGTCCTCGATCGGCCTGATGTCCTTCGCGGCGATCGCGCAATTCGCGCCGGCGCTGGTCGGCGGGCTGATCTGGCGCGGCGCCAATGGCCGCGGCGCGGCGCTCGGCATGGTCGCCGGCATCCTGGTCTGGGGCTACACGCTGCTGGTGCCGTCGCTCGTCCCACCCGATACCGGCATCATCGTGCATGGACTGTTCGGCTTCGAGGCGCTGCGGCCACAGGCGCTGTTCGGCACCGTCGCCGAACCGCTGAACCATGGCGTGCTGTGGAGCCTGTCAATCAACGCGCTGTTCTTCGTCTTCGGCTCGCTGTCGCGCGCGTCGGTGCCGCTGGAGCGCATCCAGGCATCGATCTTCGTGCCGCGCGAAGCCGGCCCGATGCCAAGCCTGCGCCGCTTCCGCACGGCCATCACCGTCAACGACCTCAAGGATACCATCGCACGCTATCTCGGCGTCGAACGCACGGAACGCTCCTTTCAATCCTTCGAGAAGAGCAACGGCACCTCGCTGCACGGCAACGAGCAGGCGAGCATGGACGTCATCCGCTTTTCCGAGCAGCTTTTGGCCAGCGCCGTCGGCTCCTCCTCGGCGCGGCTGATCCTGTCGCTGCTGTTTCGCCGCCACGACCGCGAATCCCGCGACGCCTTCCGCCTGCTCGACGACGCCACGGAAGCGCTGCAGCACAACCGCGACCTGCTGCAGATCGCGCTCGACCAGATGGAGCAAGGCATCACCGTCTTCGACCGCGATTTCCGGCTGATCTGCTGGAACAGGCAATACCGGGCGCTGTTCGACCTGCCCGACGAGATGGGCCAGGTCGGCGTTTCGCTCGACCAGATCCTTCGCCATCTCGCCGAGCGCGGCGACATCCCCGCCGACCAGCGCGTGGCGATGCTCAACCGGCTGACCAGCTTCGTCAGCCCCTGGCAGATGGAGCTGAAGACCAGCGGCCGTATCCTCGAGCTGCGCTCCAACCCGATGCCCGATGGCGGCATCGTTGCCACCTATGCCGACATCTCCGGACGCGTCGAGCAGGACCTCGCGCTGAAGCGCGCCAATGAATCGCTGGAACAGCGCGTCAAGACCCGCACCATCGAGCTGACCAGGGTCAACGAGGAATTGACCCGGGTCAACGAGGAACTGGCGCAGGCACAGATGCTCGCCGAGGAGGCCAATCTCGGCAAGACGCGCTTCCTTGCCGCCGCCGGTCACGACATCCTGCAGCCCTTGAATGCCGCTCGGCTCTATTGTTCCTCGCTGATCGAGAAGGCCGGCAAGGGTCCGGCCGGCAAGGCGGCCATCAACATCGAATCCTCGCTGGAATCGGTCGAGACCATTCTGGGCGCCGTGCTCGACATTTCGCGCCTTGATGCCGGCGCGATGAAACCGGACGACACCGCCTTCAGCCTTGATGGCCTGCTGCGCCAGATCGGCAATGATTTTCGACCACTGGCCGCGGAGAAAAAGCTTGGCCTGACGATCATGCCGTCGTCGCTGACGGTAACGACGGACCGTAACCTGTTGCGCCGCCTGATCCAGAATCTTGTCTCCAACGCCATCAAATACACCCGCCAGGGCCACATCCTGGTCGGTGTGCGGCGGCGTGGCGAATTGGCGGAGATCCAGGTCATCGACACCGGCATCGGCATTGCCGGCGACAAGCTGAACACCGTCTTTCATGAATTCACCCGCCTGGACGAAGGCGCCCGCGAAGCCGAAGGTCTTGGCCTCGGCCTCTCCATCGTCGACCGCATCGCCAGGGTATTGCGGCTCGAGATTCGCATCTTCTCCAACCCGGGCAAGGGCACGCGCTTTTCCGTCATCCTGCCGGTGACAGCCGCGCAGGAGCCACGACGCGAGGTCGAGACCAGGGCGCCGGCACGCACGGCGGCTTCGCTGTCCGGGCTGCATGTGCTGTGCATCGACAATGACATGCGTATCCTCGAGGGCATGCGGCTGCTGCTCGAAGGCTGGGGCTGCAACGTCGCCACGGCGGCCGGCTCGGGGGATCTGGACAAGGTCGCGGTCCAACGTCCGGACATCGTGCTTGCCGACTACCATCTCGACCGTGAAACCGGCCTCGACGTTATCATCAGGCTGCGGGCGACGCACGGTGACGACCTGCCGGCCGTGCTGGTCACGGCCGACCGCTCCAACGAGGTGCGGACAGCCGCGGCAGGCCTCGACATCCCGATGATCAACAAGCCGCTGAAGCCGGCGGTGCTGCGGTCGATGATGGCCAGGTTCAGGCCGATGGTGCGGGCGGCGGAGTGACGCCGGAGCTGTCGGTGCGGCTCGGCTGAACGCTCCGGCATGGACGACGACCAGATCAGAATGCCGCTCATCGAGCGGCCGTAGGCGTTAACGTCAGACAACGCGCAGTCCGGCCATCATCGCTGAAACGGGCACGGGACTACGCGTCGGACAGATTGTCGGCCCCTTGCGAGTTGCGGAACCGGGGCCGCGTGGCGGTGGCCGCTGCCGGCGGGCGATGCTCGCGAAAGGCCATGGCCAGCGTGCGCAGCGCCTCGCGCGACTTGATGTCCGAAAGCGTCGAAAGCAGCACGATCTCGGATGCCGGCAGCGGCGGCAGCCCGAATTTCCGGCTGACTTCGATCGTTCCGGGCGGCGCCAGCCGGCAGGAAAAGACCGATGTTGCGAGGCCGGCGGTGACGGCCTCGGCCACCGCAAAGGAACCGCAGCCAAGGAACACTTCCGTCCAAGGAATTCCGACCGCGTCGAGCGCGCCGGTCGCGATGTTGCGGATGCCGCAGGATGGCGAGGATGCGGCCAGGTGCAGCGGCTCGCCGGCCCGGTGGACGAAACCTGGAGCGGCGTACCAGCCGAAATGCTCCGGCGCCAGCACCTCGCCGTCGCGACGGTCGTCCTCACGGCGGATGATCGCCGCATCGAGCTCGCCGCGGTCGAACGCGTCGAGCAGATCGTGTGAATCATCGAGCCGACCTCGATGGTGAGGGCACGATCATGCGCGTTGAGCCGCGCCAGCAAGGTCGGAACCTCGGCGCCGCCGACATGGGTGGCGATGCCGAGCCTGAAGCGGCGGCGGACAGCGGTCAGGCTCGCGACGGCGCGGTCGTGCGCGGCAAGGAAATCGCGCGCCGGCTCCAGGAATATTTCGCCTCGCGTGGAAAGTCGGACCAGCCGGGGCGTCCGCTCGATCAGTCTCTGGCCAAGCCGGTCCTCAAGCCGCTTCAACCTGACGCTGACCGCGCCTTGCGTGCTGCCGAGCGCTTCGGCGGCACGCGTGAAGCTGCGGAGATCCGCGACGGTGACGAACGCCCTCACCGCTTCTACGTCCAGCGTCATGTCAGCTATCTCGCTTTGTTGTCACTGAAATAGCCAACCATGCAATTTTCAAATGATCAAGCCTGCCCTAACTGTGCAGTGCATGGCAGGCGTCAGCAGATCGCCGCGCCCGGGAATTCGAAAGGTTTGACCATGGCTGTCCTCACCCGCCGAGGCATCGTCGTCCTGTTTGCCGCTTGCCTGGCATGCCTGATGTTCGGGCTGGAGATTTCAAGCGTCCCCGCCATCCTGCCGACGCTGGAAGAAGTGCTGCACGCGGACTTCAGGCAATTGCAGTGGGTGATGAACGCCTACACGATCGCGGTCACCACCGTGCTGATGGCGGTCGGCACCATCGCCGACCGTTACGGGCGCAAGCGCGTCTTCCTGGTCTCCATCGCCGCCTTCGGCCTGACGTCGCTGATCTGCGGCCTGGCGGACGACGTATCGACCTTGATCGTCGCCCGGTTTCTGCAGGGCCTGAGCGGCGGCGCGATGCTGATTTGTCAGCTCGCCGTTCTGTCGCACGAATTCAGGGAAGGCCGCGAGCGCGCGGTGGCCTGGGGCTGGTGGGGCGTCATCTTCGGTGTCGGTCTCGGCTTCGGGCCCATCGTCGGTGGCGGCATCGTCGCGATCTCGAGCTGGGAATGGGTGTTCCTCATCCATGTGCCGGCAACAGTCATGGCGTTTGTGCTGGCATTGACCGGCGTCCATGAATCGAAAGATCCACAGGCGGGCAAGCTCGACCTGGCGGGCATCGTGACGCTGTCGCCGTCGGTCTTTTGCCTCGTTTTCTACATCACGCAAGGACCGGATCTCGGTTTCGCCAGTCCGACGGCACTGGTGATCCTCGGTGTCTCGATCGCGAGCTTCATCGCCTTCCTCATCGCCGAAAGGATCAGCAAGCGGCCGATGTTTGATTTCTCGGTCTTCCGGATCCGGCCGTTTTCCGGCGCCATCGTCGGCTCGGCGGCGATGAACCTCTCCTACTGGCCTTTCATGATCTACCTACCGATCTGGTTCCATGCCGGGCTCGGCTATGACAGCCTTTCCACCGGCCTTGCCTTGCTCACTTACACACTTCCGACGCTCATGATGCCGCCCGTGGCGGAGCGGCTTTCGCTGCGCTACCAGCCTGGTGTCGTCATCCCTGCGGGGCTCGCCGTCATCGGCGTGGGGTTCATCGCGATGAAGTTCGGCAGCGCGGCCGCCGAGGCCAGCTGGCTGACGATGCTGTCTGGCTGCCTGATCGCCGGGACCGGCCTCGGGATCACCAACACGCCCGTCACCAACACGACGACGGGTTCGGTTTCGAGCAACCGCGCCGGCATGGCGTCGGGGATCGACATGAGCGCCCGCATGGTTTCGCTGGCGCTGAACATAGCGGTGATGGGCTTCATCCTTGCAAGCGGCGTGCTGACACATCTCAGCCGAGCGCTGCCCGACCTCGATGCCGCCCAACTGCGTCTCGCCGCCGAAGGGATCGCCGCCGGAAATCCCATCCCTGGTCTACCCGATCCGGTCGTCCGAGACGCGCTGCGAAATGGCTTTGGCTGGGTGATGCTCTATGGCGGCATCGGCGTCTGGATCATGGCCGCCGTCAGTTTCATGGTCTTCAGCGTCCGGCCGGTGCGGCGAGCCGAAGTTGAGTGTTCCGATTGAGCCGAGGACGCCGGCGCTCAACCCGCCGGCTGCAGGGGGTCGCTGCCGATCTTGGACAGCAGGATCACCGCCTGGGTGCGGCTGTCGACGCCGAGCTTCTGCAATATGGCCGAGACATGCGCCTTGATCGTGGCCTCGGAGACGCCGAGCTCATAGGCGATCTGCTTGTTGAGCAGACCCTCAGCCAGCATGCCCAGCACGCGGGTCTGCTGCGGCGTCAGCGCCTGTAGCCGTTTGATCAGGTCCGATATATCGGGATCGCGTTCGACGCCGAGATCGACGCCGACGGGTGCCGCGATATCGCCCGCAAGCACCGACTGCACCGCGCCGCGGATTTCCTCCATGCTTGCCGACTTCGAGATGAAACCGGAAGCACCGAGATCGAGCGCGCGTCGGATGGTCGCCGGATCGTCATGCGCCGACACCACGACCAGCGGCACCGCCGGATGGATGCCACGCAGCGAGATCAGGCCGGAGAGGCCGCTGGCGCCAGGCATCGACAGGTCGAGCAGCACCAGATCGACATCTTCATTGGCCACGACCAGCGCCTTGGCACTCTCGAAATCGCCGGCCTCGTGAATGGCGGTGACGTTGCCAATGCCGGCAAGCGCCTCGCGCAGGGCGCCGCGAAACAGCGGATGATCGTCGGCGATGACGAAAGAATAGCCTGACGGCAAATGTCCCTCCCCGAATCCCCGATTTACTGCTTTTTGCGGGATCAGTCGGATGATTATGAGGGGCAGCGCGCTGTTTTCAAGCGGCAAAGCCAACGCGCCGCGTTTTCCTTGTCTCTGGCGCTCAGGTCTTCTGCGAGTTGAGCTGGGCGCCGCCGCCGCTGTCCTTGTCCATATCCTTGACGATGCCCATGAAGCCCTTCAGGAAGCGCTCCATGTAGCTCATCGTCTTGTTGAAATCCTCCTCGCTCGGCAGTTTCGATTCGAGGCGGGCCGAGAGCGAGTTCTCCAGCCTGGTGACGCGCTCGTCCATTGCCTTCATCGAGGTCTGCAAGCGATCGACCTCATCCTGGTAAGCGGCGCGTTCGTCGGCCGCCATCTTGCAGACGAGCTGGCCCGAACGCTCTTCGCAGATCGACATCGCGCCGGTCTGGGTATCCATGCGAATATAGCCGGTGGCCGACTTTTCCAGCCGGTAGCGGTCGGTTTCTTCCGAATAAGCTGAAGCCGCGACCAGTGAAACGAGCGCGGCGGGGATCAAGATGTGCTGCAGACGCATGTCGTCCTCCATGGCCAAAGCCTGAAATATCGCATCTTTGCGCCGGAAATGGGGAAGACCCTTGGCCTGGCCTTCCCCGCACGACTGGTTCGGATTATAGCGCAACCATGTCACAGATTATCTACAAGATAACTCCGCAAGCGCCTTGGCGCGAGGCCGAAGCCAATGGCCGCTTCACCGGCGCGCCAATCGACATCGCCGACGGCTTCATCCATTTCTCGACGGCAGAGCAGGCCGGGGAAACCGTGGCAAAGCATTTTTCTGGCCGGACCGACCTTCTGCTGGTCGCCGTCGACGGCACCAGCCTGGGTGATGCGCTGAAATACGAGGTCTCGCGCGGCGGCGCGCTGTTTCCGCATCTCTACGGCGTGCTCGACCCGAAGGCGGTGCTGTGGGTCAAGCCGCTGCCGCTCGGTGCCGACGGTAGCCACCAGTTCCCGGCCCTGGAGGAGCAATGAGCGTGCTCGACCGGATCGGCCAGAAGCTGCTGTTCACCTTCGATCCGGAAACCGCGCACGGCCTGTCGATCGCAGCATTGCGCTGCGGCCTGCCGGTCGGCGCGCGGACGGTACGCGATACAAGGCTGCAGGTCAGCCTTTGCGGTCTCGATTTCCCCAATCCGCTTGGCATGGCGGCCGGCTACGACAAGAACGCCGAGGTGCCCGACGCGCTGCTTGGGCTGGGCTTCGGCTTCGCCGAGGTCGGCACCGTCACCCCGCTGCCGCAGGCCGGCAATCCGAAGCCGCGCATCTTTCGGCTGACATCGGATGAAGCCGTCATCAACCGGCTGGGCTTCAACAATGAGGGCCACGCGGCGGCCGAAAAACGCCTTGCCGCGCGCAAGGGGCGCGGCGGCATCGTCGGCGTCAACATCGGTGCCAACAAGGACAGCACCGACCGCGTCGGCGACTATGAGCGCGGCGTCGCCCGCTTCGCTGCCTATGCCAGCTATCTCACCGTCAACATTTCCTCGCCCAACACGCCAGGGCTGCGCACCATGCAGGCTCGCGAACAGCTCGGCGAGCTTTTGTCCCGCGTCATGGCCGCGCGTGCCACAGCAATCGCGCGGCCGCCGGTCTTCCTCAAGATCGCGCCGGATCTGGTCGAGGCCGAACTGGAGGATATCGCCGCCGAGGTCATCGAAAAGCGGATCGATGGCATCATCGTTTCCAACACCACGATTTCCCGGCCGGCGCTGCGCAACGGCAATGCCGCGCGGGAGACCGGCGGGCTTTCAGGAACGCCGCTGTTCGAGCGCTCGACCATCGTGCTGGCAAAAATGCGCAGGCTCGTCGGGCCGGACATGGCCATCATCGGTGTCGGCGGCGTCAACTCCGCCGAAACCGCACTGGAAAAGATCCGCGCCGGCGCCGATCTCGTCCAGCTCTACACCGGCATGATCTATGCCGGACCG
This sequence comes from Mesorhizobium sp. M8A.F.Ca.ET.207.01.1.1, assembly GCF_004794715.1. NCBI lineage: Bacteria > Pseudomonadati > Pseudomonadota > Alphaproteobacteria > Hyphomicrobiales > Phyllobacteriaceae > Mesorhizobium > Mesorhizobium sp. M8A.F.Ca.ET.207.01.1.1. Next base: position 56,176 of record NZ_SRUS01000007.1, read on the forward strand.
GCGCTGCCGGGCCGGATCGTCGCCGGGATGGCGCGCTTTGCCGAGACAGAGAAACTCAGGTCGATGCGCGAGTTGCGCGACAGTCATCTCGATCGATGGGCGTCGAAGCCGCTCAGCTGAACGCGGTTTGTATCCGCAGCCGCAGAATTGTCAGCAGGCTCAATCCCCGCACCAGCAGGAAAACGTGCAGCGCGGCCCACAGACCGGCATTGCCAAAGGCGGGCGCCAGCGTGATCAGCGCTGCGGCAAAGACGAGGAATGACAACAGCATCATGTTGCGCATGTCGCGCGACCAGGTCGCGCCGATGAAGACCCCATCCATCTGGAAGGCGAGTACGCCACTCAGCGCGGTGAACGCCGCCCAGGGCAGATAGGTATCGGCGACGGCGCGGACCTCCTGCGACGTCGTCACGACAGCGACCAGGTTGGCACCGGCCAGCAACAACACCAGCGTCGCGGCACCGGCCAGGCCGAAACCCCAGAATAGGGTCAGACGGACCGCCTGCCGGAAGGGTAGTGCCGCCCGCGCGCCGATGGCGCGGCCGGCAAGCTGTTCGGCGGCGGTAGCAAAACCATCGAGGAAATAGCCGGCGACGAGAAAGAAATTCATCAGCACCGCATTGGCGGCGAGCGTCACCGTGCCGAACTCAGCGCCCTGGCGGGTGAACAGCGCGAAGGCGGCAAGCAGCGAAAACGAGCGGATCATGATGTCGCGGTTGAGCGACAGCATGTGCCGGAAGGCGCCCATGTCGAGCAGGCGGTGGCGAGGTAAGGGCGGGCTGGATCGGAACCGCCGCACCACGATCGCAAGACCAAGCAGCATGGCGAGGAATTCGCCGGTGACGGTTGCCCAGGCGACGCCGGAAACGCCCCAGCCAAGTTCAAGGCCGAGCAGGAAGCAGAGCGCGATGTTGATGCCGTTGAGCACCAGTTGCAGGACAAGCCCCAGCCCACCCTCGCCGCGCCCTAGCACGTATCCGAGGACAGCGTAGTTGATCAGAGAGAATGGGGCGGCGAGCAGCCTGATCCTGACATAGACGCCCATCGCCTCGCTGACGCGTGGTCCGGCGTCCATGAACCACTGGGCGCCAACGGCGATGAGCGGCGAAAGCGCTGCCAGCACGACACCGGCAACCACCGCGATCAGCACGGCGCGCCAGAACACCGCCTGTTCCTCGAGGGCGTCTCCACGCCCGAAGGCCTGGGCGACGAGGCCGGTGGTGCCCGAACGCAGAAAATTGAAGGTGGTGAAGACGACGTCGAAAGCCAGCGCGCCGGCCGCCAGGCCGCCAAGCAAGGCGGCATCACCGAACTGGCCGACGACAGCCGTATCGACCAGGCCGAGCAGCGGCGTCGTCAGATAGGCGAGCGTCATCGGCACGGCGATGGCAAGCACCGAGCGATTGGTGACGGAAAAGGCTCTGGCGTCGGCTGGGATGGCACCGTTGTCCAAAGGATTGCTGCCTTGCTGATTGCGGCTTGATCGGGGAACCGATGTGCCCCATTTTTTGGCCACCGCGCAATCGTCCTTCCGCGACGGCCAACCGAAATCCCGCTCTGGCGCGAAACCGTCCGACCCAGTTTGATGCCCCTGCAGATTGTCCACCACCCCGACTACGACGCCGGCTTCGCCACCAACCATCGCTTTCCGATGAGCAAATATCCGCTGCTGATGGAGGCCTTGCGGGCACGCGGCCTGATCAGCCCCGGGGCGCTCAACACAGCCGAACCCGCGCCCGCGTCGTGGCTCGGGCTCGCCCACGCGGCGGACTATGTAGACCAGGTCATCCGCTGCGCCGTGCCTGAAAAAATCGAGCGGGAGATCGGTTTTCCGGTCGGCCCGCGGGTCTCGTTGCGCGCACAGCTTGCCGCCGGCGGCACGGTGGCGGCGGCGCGGCTTGCCTTGCGCCACGGCATTGCCTGCAACACCGCCGGCGGCAGCCATCATGCGCGACGCGCGCAAGGCGCCGGCTTCTGCACCTTCAACGATGTCGCCGTCGCCTCGCTGGTTCTGCTCGAAGAGGGCGCCGCACACAACGTCCTGGTGGTCGACCTCGACGTGCATCAGGGCGACGGCACGGCGGACGTTCTGGGCGATGAGCCGCGCGCCTTCACCTTTTCCATGCATGGCGAGCGCAATTACCCCGTGCGCAAGATCGCCTCGGACCTCGACGTCGCGCTGCCCGACGGCACGGGCGACGCCGCCTATGTCGAAAGGCTGGCCGCGATCCTGCCGGAGCTGTCGGCCAGAGCGCGTTGGGACATCGTCTTCTACAATGCCGGCGTCGACGTCCATGCCGAGGACCGGCTCGGCAGGCTGGCACTTTCCGACAACGGCCTGCGCGCCCGCGACGAGATGGTCATCGGCCATTTTCGGGCACTCGGCATTCCTGTCTGCGGTGTCATCGGCGGCGGCTATTCCACCGATGTGCCGGCACTTGCCGCGCGCCACGCCATCCTGTTCGAGGTGGCATCGGGTTATGCCTGAAAGTCATTTCCGATAGTTGGCGATCCTGAGCAGGATGAAGGCCGGCACGACGATCGCGGCGCCGAGCAGGATGTAGCCGAGGAAGCGGTCGATGGCGTGGAAGCCGAGATTCCAAAGGTCGATGAAGAACTTCTGGATACCGTAGAACACATCCATCGGCGACCAGCCGAAGGCGTTCATGACCAGGCCGACGAGAAAGGATACCACCAGCAGCTTCAGGACAACCCTGAGCGGCGAGTCACCGAGAAAGCGCGTCAGTGCGGACAATGCCGTCTCCCGATTGAGATGCCCGGACTCATGGGCACGGCCAAGAGATACGTGCTTGGCGGCCATCCAGCAAGGCGGCACGAGCCAGGACCGTTGCTAGCGTCCGGCTGCCGTGGAAAGCCCGCAGCGCTCAAGCATCTGCCCCAGCGGCGAGCCCTGTGGAACGGTGCGGCCGATCATCCACTGGCGGAGCGTATGGTCGAACAGATGAATACACAGCGTACGCGGCGTGCCGATATCCGAAAGCGAAAGGTCCGGATCGAGCAGCATTGCGACCTGATGGTGACTAAGCGGATAGAAGACGTCGATAGGAACCGCTTGACCGATGTCACCGGTTCTGCTGGCGAAATAGGTGAGCGCCTCGGGGCCCAGCCTGCCCCAGCTATAGTTGGAAATGTGGATCGGCAGGCCGATGAATTTGCGCAACCTGTAGCGCATCAGCCTGGAGCGGTTGAGCCAGGGCACGATGTAATACGGATCTTCCGCGAATTTCAGCATCTCAAGCAGTGTCTGGCTGCCGGCCGGCAATTTCAGCACGGCGCCGTTAAGTTGGTCGCTGGACTGGTAACCAAGGATATAGTCCTGTTTCGGGATGGGCTTGAGACAAAACACGTCGCAATCGACGTACGGGCCGAGCCCTGCTTCCAGGATCTTCAAGCGGTAGAGATTGGAAAAGAGGGACGGACTTCCGTTCGACCTGTAGTAGACGATCCGCTCCCTTGGCATCAGTTTCGACGCGTCGACCGTTTCGACGCCGGGCGGAACATTGCGTGGGGTGTCGTAACAATGAAGATGCACCCGGTGGCCCGCCAGCACGAAGGAACGCAGGCACGCGGCATGCAGGTCGTCCAGGGATGCTCCGATCCAAACGGCATTGACGACAGGTTCGATGGCGCCATCCGGCGCTGCCTCCGGACGTTGCCTGTCCATGTCGATCACTTGCCCTCGATGCCCCTGACCTCTGCCGTGAAATCGCGGATGATCCTGGCGGGCGACCGAAGTTCACGCATGGCCGCCCTGTATCCGGCCGCCCGTTCCTCGAGCTCCCGCAGGGGCTGGCAGAGATCCTTCAGGAGATCGAGCCCATGACCGCCATATGGGCGAAAATACCGCCCGGCAACCGCATCCAGCGAGCCTGCCGGCACCCCGACCGGCACGCAGCCGGCATAGGCGCATTCGACATATTTCATCAGCTCGACATTGTAGCGCGTCCCGCAAAGGAAGAAGTGGCTGAATTGCGCCGCAAGACCGATGTAGCGCGCATGCGTGAAGTCATGACGGGGTGGCTTGCCATGTTCGGGATATCCCGGGTGCTTCAGGTCGAAGATGAACAGTCGCAGCCAAGGAAAGCGCGCACGCCGGCGACGCAAGGCATAGCGCACCGGGTATAATGTTCTGGAATTGCTGCCCGACAGGAAGACCCCGCGGCGACGGCCGGCCAAGGGAATCTCGACCTCCCGCGAGCTATCGTAGGGATAGGGCAAATGGACCACGCGAGAGACTTTCAGCGTCCCTACGAATGCCAGGAATGGCCCCTCGGGATCATAGGTCGTGGCATAGTGAACGCCGGGATGGTCGGCGCAATCGAAGATGAACCTGACACAGGGGTTGGTTGTCTCCGGCATGTCCGAATCGCTGACCCGGAAGAAGAGCACGGGCCTGTCGCTTGCGGGGACCGCCATGTGCTTTTTCAGCACCTCGACGTCTCCGGGCTCCAGGCGATTGTCGACGACGGCGACCTCGCAACCGCCCCGGCCGATCTGGCTGATCGGTCGGGCCTCCCATGACAACGGCTTGGCGAAGGCCGGGCCCACGCCTGGGTAGATCGCCTTGTCATATGGATGCGTGTCCGAATGGAAATAAATGATCCGCAAAAGCAAATTCCCCCGAATTGCCCTGGCACCAGCGAACCGAAGCCCCGCCCTCGAGGCCGATTGCCGTCGGATTTTGTACGCTTCGGCGCGTGAGGCGGGCAACTGGGAAGCCTGTTCATGTCAAACAAGTGATCGAGTTTCCCGGTTGCCCGAGATTCGCAATTCCTAAATATGGGTAAACAATTTCATTTTAATTTATTGAAAATAAAGCACAAAATCGTCATTTTCCAGTTTTGCGCAATGTGCGTGCAATTTTCACTTGCGAGATACCAGGCGTCTTTCAGGTGACGGACCGCGCGGCGCTCTACCCCTACCACAGCCGGTGAAAGCCGGTCCCCAGACCCGCGCAGCCATCCCTGAAAGACACCAATCGGAACTGACCGCCCCAATGGTCAGGGTCCTCAGCATTTAACCGGCGCATCGGTGCGGATGCGCGTTTGTGTTGGAGTAATGCAGTGTCCCCTCAAGCAAAGATCGTCCTGACGGCGGGTGCCCTTGCCGTCTGCCTCCTCGGGCCGGCGACGGCCGCCGACCTCTCGCCTGCCTACAATGATCCTCCTGCCTTCCAATGGAGCGGCGCCTATGTCGGCGTCCATGGCGGCACGGCATTCACGGGAATGCCGAACCCGTTCGCCGGCCGAAACGGCTTCAGCGGCGGCGTCCAGGCCGGCTATAACCAGCAGATAGGCCCGGCGGTTCTCGGCGCCGAGATCGAAGGTTCCTATCTGGGCGGTGCCGAGCACAATGTCCAGGGCGGCAAGATCAAGGAAAAATGGCGTGGCGCGGCCAAGGCGAAGGCCGGCGTGAGCTTCGACCAGACGCTGCTGTTCGGAACCGGCGGCGTGGCCATGACCAGATTCGACAAGGGCGACCGCGTGAGCAGCAGCGACGGATGGAAAGTCGGTTACCTCGTCGGCGCCGGCATCGAGCAGGGCTTCGCCGGCGGCCTCTCGGCCAAGGTCGAGTACGACTATGTCCGCACGCCCGGCGTGGAAACGACATCGGCCCTTGGCAGGTCCAAGGAGACGATCGGCAGCCATGAGCTGAAAGCCGGCATCAACTACCGGTTCTAGAAACAGCAGGTGGCCGACCTCGATCGCGCGATGGCCGCAACGGCATCGCGCGATCTTTTTGTTCTTGATGCCTGGACGCAGACATCCCGCCCGAGGCAACGAAGCATTCCATGCTTGTCGCAATGTCGATGTAATCTTCTCAATCTAGGTCGCCTGCGTGAATTTTCACCATGGGAATCAGCAATGTCCACGCATCGCCCGGGCCGACGGACGTCCAAGCTATTGTTCATTGCGATCGCGCTCGCATTGGCGGGCTGCGCCTCCGACATCATGAAGAACTATGTCGGACAACCGGTCGAATCGGTCGTTCTGGATTACGGGCCGCCAACGGCGATCGTAGACCTCGGCCAGGGAGAACGCGCCTATCAGTGGCGCCAGGTCTCGACGTCAGCGGTTTCCGGGACATCCAGCGGCGAGGTTCGCCACACAAAACACGGAACCGTCTATGAAGAGACCGAAACGCCCGGCTATATCGAGCGTCAGGAATGCTTCTACACATTTTACGCCCGCGCTTCCGGCGGCCGCTGGTTCATCACCAATTTCCGCCGGCCGAAGCTGGAATGCGAATGAACCGCCGTGCCGCAAATCCCGCGGCCGCGCGCGAAGGAGAACGCCAATGCGCGTCCTGCTGATCGAGGACGAACCGGAAATGGCCTCCGTGCTGAAGGCCGCTCTGGAGCGCCTGGACATCATCGTCGACCATGCCGCGACCTTGGCCGACGCCGAGGCGGTGGCTCGTCTGGGCCATCACGACGCCGTGGTGCTGGACCGCAGGCTGCCGGACGGCGACGGCCTCAGCCTGATCCCGCGCCTGCGCGCCTTGCATCTGGATGTGCCGGTGATCGCGCTGACGGCGATGAGCGGGCTGGAGGACCGGGTTGCCGGGCTCGATGCCGGCGCCGACGATTACATGGTCAAGCCTTTCGCCACGGTGGAACTCGTCGCGCGGCTCCACGCCTTGCACCGGCGCTCGTTCACCTCGCGCGCCAACCAGACGATGGTCGGCCGCCTCACCTATGATTTCCGCCATCGCGAGGCGCTGGTCGAGGATCACGCGCTCGATTTGCCCCGGCGTGAAAGGCTGGTGCTTGAAACGCTGATCCGCCGGCCGGGCCGGACCATCATGCGCAGCGCTCTCGAGGAGGCCGTCTACGCCCTGGACGACGAGATCGGCTCGAATGCGCTCGACGCACATGTGTCGCGGCTGCGCCGCAAGCTCGACGATGTCGCCGCCGGCATCGAGATACGAGCGATCCGCAATCTCGGCTATCTCCTGCGGGCAGCCTCGTGAAGAAAGTGCGCGCACGCTCGTTGCAATGGGTCCTGGTCCGCCGGCTGATCCTGCTGCAGGCGGCGACGCTGCTCCTCTTCATCGTGCTGTGCGCGGCAGCCCTTTGGATCGCCAATCCAAGCCTGCTCATCGACAACGAGGCTGCCGTCGCGGCCGTCAAGGATGCCGTCGATCGCGACAAGGACGGCCGGCTGGTCGTTCGTGAAACGGAAGAGCTTACCGCGTTTCGCCAGAGTTTCCCAAATGTCTGGTACATCGTTCGCGACGATAGCGGGCAGAGCGTCCGTTCCGGCACGATTCCGGATGTCTACACCAAGGACTTCGGCGGCCTGCTCGGCGAGGCAGACCACGCCACGATCGGATTCTCCGACAAGGACATGCGGCCGGAAGCCTATATCGAAAACGCTTCGACCAAAGCCGGCGCGGTACGGATCATCGCCGCGACGCAGTCGTCGCGCCAGGAGACCGACGGGCTCGAGATCAACATTTCGGCCACTGTGGAGGTCGCCCGGTATCCGGACGGCAGCAGGAACTGGGAACGCGCGCTGCCGGCGCTGGCGCTCGTCATCGCGATCCTGCTGTTGCCCATCGTCCTCGTCATGGGCGCCACCACACTGGTGACGACGCCGGCCGTGGTCCGCCGCTCCTTTGCCGGCCTTGTCGAAACCGTCCGGCAGGCGGCGCGCATCGATATCGGCACCCGTGCGATGCAGCTGCCGGTCAAGCACGTGCCGCAGGAAATCGCGCCGCTGGTGCATGCCTTCAACGAGGCTCTGGCGCGCCTCGCGCAGGGGTACGACCGGCACAACCGTTTCCTCACCGACGCGGCGCACGAATTGCGCACGCCGATCGCCATCCTGCGCACACGCGCCGAGTTGCTGCGGCAGGAGCCGCAAAGCACGCGGCTGCTGCATGATATCGAGCGCCTGTCGCATCTGGCACAGCAACTGCTCGATCATCAATTGCTCGACCGCCCATCCGACCAGCGTGAGATCGTCGATCTCGACGACCTTGTCAGCCGGGTGGCAGCCGACTTCGCGCCGCTCGCCATCGAGGCCGGCTACGACCTTGCCTTCGAGCCTTCGCCCGACAAGACACGCGTCGAAGTCAACGTGCTGCAGATCGAGCGGGCGCTCGCCAACCTCGTGCGCAACGCCATCGAGCATGGCGGCGGCGGCGGCACCATCACGATTGCGATCGACAGGACGGGTGGCATCGAGGTGCGCGACGAAGGCCCGGGCATTCCCGTGGAGGAGCGCGAGAATGTCTTCGAGCCCTTCTATCGCCTGCAGCCGCAGTCGCGCGGGGCCGGGCTGGGACTGAATCTCGCCCGGCAGATCGCGCTGCTGCACGAGGGGACGATCCGTATCCTGGCGGGCTCATGGCGCGGTGCCCGCATCCGCATGGAACTGCCGGTTCGTTCGTGACCCGGGCCGTTGACGGTGCCAAATGCCTGACGACCGGCCAGCCAGTGGCTGCGCCGGCTCCTGACTTATCTGTTTTCTAACCAATTGCTGCTATTGTCATCTCCACAGTGGGAGCCAGGCTTTGGCGGGAACGGGAAAAATCGGCGCGCACCGCGCACCCATGTTGTCGGTCGTCGTGCCTTGCTACAATGAACGCGCCGGCGTGGCCGAGCTTCATCGGCGTGTCAGCGCGGTTTGCCTCGAGCAAAACCTCTCCTACGAGATCGTGCTCGTCATCGACGGAGCGACCGACGGCACTCGCGAGGCCATTTTCGACCTGGCCGAAAAGGACGACCATGTGCTCGCCATCGACCTTGCACGCAATTACGGCCACCAGATCGCCTTGAGCGCCGGGCTGGAGTTCTGCCGCGGCCAGCGCATTCTCATTCTCGACGCCGATCTCCAGGATCCGCCCGAACTGCTGGGGGCGATGATGGCGAAGATGGATGAGGGCTTCGACGTCGTCTACGGCCAAAGGGTGAAACGGGAGGGCGAGAGCTGGTTCAAGCTGGCCTCCGCCTCGATGTTCTACCGCCTGCTCGGCAGGATGGTCGATGTCGAGATCGCGCCGGACTCCGGAGATTTCCGGCTGATGAGCCGCCGTGCGCTCGACCATCTGATTGCAATGCCCGAACGCTACAGGTTCATTCGCGGCATGGTGAGCTGGATCGGGCTGAAGCAGGTCGCCTTCCCTTATGAACGGCACCGGCGCTTTGCCGGCACCACCCACTATCCGCTGAAGAAGATGGTTCTTCTGGCGATCGACGCAATGACCAGCTTTTCGATCGTGCCTTTGCGCTTTGCCTCGCTGCTGGGGATGATGTTCGGCCTGCTCGGCCTGGTCGTGCTCAGCTATACGCTGTTCGAATGGTCTCGCGGCAATGTGCTGCCCGGCTGGACGAGCCTTGCCGCGATCATGCTTATACTAGGAAGCGTACAGCTTCTGGTGCTGGGCATCTTCGGCGAGTATCTCGGCCGCATGTACATGGAAACGAAGCGGCGGCCGCTCTATTTCGTCAACGGGATCGTTTCGCGCAGCGAGCCAGCCCAGGGTCTGCCCGCGCATCGTCTGCAGGAGATGGCGAAGAGAGCCGCCCGTGCTTGAGGCCGAATTCGACCAGTTTGCGCGCGAGTACCAAGAGCAGCATGCCGCGAGCATAAGGCTTAGTGGCGAGACGCCCGACTTCTTCGCGAAATACAAGATCGACGACGTCGCGGCGACACTGAGACGGGCCGGCGTGAAACCCAGGCGCATCCTCGACTTCGGTGCCGGCGTCGGCAATTCGCTCGGCCATATGCGCGCAGCGTTTCCCGACAGCGAGATCGTCCTGCTCGATCCTTCGCGGAAATCGCTGGACGTCGCCAGCAAGCGCTTCCCCGATCAGGCCTCGTTCACGCATTTCGACGGCCAGACAATCCCCTTCGCCGACCATAGCTTCGACCTTGCCTTCGCGGCTTGCGTTTTCCATCACATCCCCGAAAACCTTCAGATCGGATTGTTCGCCGAAATCGGCAGGGTGCTGGCCAATGGCGGCAGTTTCTTTGTCTTCGAGCACAATCCGTGGAATCCCTTGACCACCCACGCGGTAAGGAATTGCGCCTTCGACGAGAACGCGGTCCTGATAAGCTCGCCGGAGATGCGCAGGCGAATGGCCGCGGCGGGTCTTTCCGGCACTCGGATCGTCTATCGGATTTTCTTTCCCAGACCGCTTGCAAGGCTGCGGCCGTTCGAGCGTTTCCTGACCAAGATACCTGTTGGAGCCCAATATTTTGCGCATGTGGTCAAGCCGCTCGTTTGACTGTCCGGGGATGCTGTTATCTGACGCCGTCGGCCTGTTGCGCACGACGCCGGGATATGCGGTCATTCCAGCCGGGCTGGAGCTCTCATCGAAAACCGTTTGTCCATCTGGCGGGAAACTGGCTGTTCGCCGCCGTTTTTCATTCCGGCCAAGCCCGTTTCGTTCTCCGCCGGCGGCGCGGATGCCCGATCGGTTGACAAGAATAGAGGCAAAATGGCCCGGAGCGCGACATGAACCAGGCTGAGGCAATCGTTCCGACCACGTCGCGGCTCGAGGACGCACAGCGCATCAGGCTGATATTCTGCCTGTTCGCCGCCTCCATCGCGGCTGCTGGATTGGCCCCATTCGCGGGCGCGACCCTCAAGGACCCCGACAGCTGGTGGCACGTGAAAGTCGGGCTGGATTTCCTGGCAAACCGGACATTTCCAACGGTCGATTCCTATTCCTACACTTTTGCCGGGCATCCGTGGATCGCAAAGGAATGGCTGGGGCAGGTCTTTCTGAGCCTTGCCTACCGTAGCGGCGGATGGAATGGTGTCGCCACGCTGATCATCGCCGCGATAGGGCTGACAGTCTCCGTGACGGCATGGTTCCTCAGCGCGTGGCTGAAGCCGGTACTGGCGGTAGCGCTGACGTTCATCCTGGCCATCCTGATCGCACCTGTCTATACGGCGCGTCCCCACGTCTTCACCTTGCCGATCATCGTCACGTGGACGGCGGTGTTGTTTCGTGCATCGGCGGAGGAGAAGGCCCCGCCGTGGTGGCTCCTCGCGCTGGTTGTGCTCTGGGCCAACCTGCACGCTACCTTCACCTTGAGCTTCGTCATCGCCGCCTTCGCCGGTCTCGATCTCGTGGCGCGCACCGGCCTGTCGAAACCCGCTCTTTTGACGAAGTGGGTTGCGTTTGGCCTGCTCTGTCCGCTGGTCAGCCTGATCCATCCCTATGGTGTGCAAGCCATTCTGGCCACGTTCACCGTCGCCCATGGCAATGAAGCAGTACCGCTGATCCTGGAGTGGCGGCCGTTCAATGTCCAGGAACAGGATCTCCAGGAAGCCGCTATACTAGTGGCGCTTTTCGGGCTTATAACGTCACGGCTGCGGATCGGCTGGGCCAAGGCGTTGTTCGTCGTCTTCACCTTGCATGTCTACCTGTCGCACCAGCGCTTCGTCTATCTGTTCTTCCTGCTTGTTCCTGTGGTGGTGGCGGTCGAAGTCGCGCGCCAGTACCCCTCTTTGTCAGCCGGCGCCTGGCTGAGCGAAAAGCGTGACGTACTGGAAAAATTCTTCGCCAGCCGGTTCCATCTGCTCTGCGGCGCGACGGCCGTGTTGCTGGTCGGCGCGATCCTTGCGCTCAACAATGCCTACCAAGTCGCAGCGAGCCCGACGACATCGGCCAGCGGCGCCCTTGCGTTCGCCAGCGCTCACCACCTGTCCGGCAACGTGATGAATTCCTATAATTTCGGCGGCACGCTGATTTTCCACGACATCAAGACCTACATCGACGGCAGGACGGACCAATTGTTCCAGGACGGGTTCACGAAAACGGATGAGGCGACGGGTCAAACCGGCGGCAAACCGCTGCTCGAGGCCCAGTTGAAGAAATACGCCATCGGCTGGGCACTGCTTACAGCCGATGACACCCGCATCCCCTTCTTCGATGAACTGGGTTGGAAGCGGGCCTATGCCGACGACTACGCCGTGATCTACCTGCCCGGCGCCTGATTCATCCCGTTCCGGCAAATCGGCGTCGCCAGCGTTCGAAGCCTGGCATTCGTCTTGACATGTATGTTGCAGTGCAGCAAAGTTGTGCTGCAGAGCACATTCCGTGGGACCCACGAGCCACGATTTTTCGCACGACCGGGGATTGCCGTATGAGGAGCATTTCAGGCTCCGCCGCACGACCATCGCCGGCCACGGCATACGGACCGGTCGAATGAATTACAGGCGTGATATCGATGGCCTGCGGGCCGTTGCGGTGCTGCCCGTCGTGCTCTTCCATTTCGGCGTGTCCGCCATTCCCGGTGGCTTCACCGGCGTCGACATCTTCTTCGTCATATCGGGCTATCTGATCAGCGGCAGCCTGCTCGATGATCTCGAGCGCGGCCAATTCTCGATCGGACGCTTCTACTGGCGTCGCGCACGGCGCATCCTGCCGGCGCTGACCTTCGTCATCCTGCTTGCAAGCATTGCGGCCTGGTTCATCCTGCTGCCGTCGGACCTGCACGAATTCAGCCTCAGCGTGATCGCGGCCTCGACCTTCTGGTCGAACATCTATTTCTGGAAGACGACGAACTATTTTTCGATCGACGCCGAACTGCGGCCGCTGCTGCACACATGGTCGCTTTCGGTGGAGGAGCAATATTACATCTTCGCGCCGATCCTTGTGTATCTGATCTACCGGTATGCCTCGAAGCGCTGGCTGACGATACTTCTGCCGATCGCCATCGGCAGTTTTGCCCTGGCGGTCATGGCGACCACGCTGGCGCCGACCGCCGGCTTCTACCTCTTGCCGACACGTGTCTGGGAACTGGCGCTGGGCGCCATGCTGATGCTGAAAAGGCCGCCGCCACTAGCCAGCCGGCCGGCAACGGAACTGGTCGGCCTGGCCGGCTTTGCCCTGCTTGCATTCGGCTTCCTGACGATTTCGGAGAGCGATCCGTTTCCTGGCTACAACGCCCTGTTTCCCTGCATCGGAACCGCTCTGCTCATCTATGCGGGCCAGAATCACCCCGACCGGCCCGTGCCTGTCGCCACGCGCGTGCTTCAATTCTCTCCGATGGTCTGGGTCGGCCTCATCTCCTATTCGCTCTACCTTGTTCACTGGCCGATCAATTCCTTCGTCCACTATCTCTCGCTGAAAGCCATCTCGGTGCCGACGATCGTCGCGATGACGGTAGCGAGCTTCGCCCTGGCGACCTTCTCGTGGAAATATGTCGAGCAGCCTTTCCGGCGGAAGCGACCCTTTACCGCCCCGCTGCCGATCTTCGCCTTTTCGGCGACGGCGATTGCCCTGCTGTGCGTCGGCGGTCTGGCCGGCGTGCTCGGCAACGGCTTTCCGCAGCGGTTCCCTGATTTTTCGACGCAACGCATCCTGGTGGGTGACTGGCGCAACGGCGTCTGCTTCAACGAAGGCGGGAATCGGATCGAGGATTGGAACCTTGCCGACTGCACGCGCACGCACGGCTTTCCCACCAATGTGCTGCTGTGGGGCGATTCCTTCGCGGCTCACTATGTTTCGGGCCTGGAGGCCAACGCGCAGAAAATCGAGGCCAACGTCATCCAATATACCTATGCCGGCTGCCCACCCAACCTGTCCTATTTTTCCTATGCCCGGCCGGCCTGCACCCGCTTCAACGAACGGGCGCTGTCGATCATTCGCGATGCCAATATCCAGGCGGTGATCCTGAGCGGACGATGGACGGATTACCAGGCAAGGGGCTTCGACGGATTGCAGACGACGATCGACCGGCTGCGCGACATGGGTGTCAAGGTCTATGTCATCGGCCAGTCTCCGGAGTTCATCGCCGACGTCCAGAAGATCGCTTTCTTTGCAAAACACGAGGGCGCCGTGAACACATCCTGGCCGATGGCCATGGATCCCGACATCAACAAGCAGGTGCAGCCCTTCGCCAAAGGCGCGACCTTCATCGATCCGCTTACCTATCTGTGCGACGCCACCGGCTGTTCCTATGCGGATGCCACCAGCAAGCAGTTTCTCTATTTCGACTATGGCCATTTCTCTTCCGCCGGCGCGACGCTGGCTATCTCGAAATACTGGCCGAGCTTCGCCGCCGGCGGCGAAGTCGCAAAGGTCAGGGAGCAGGCGCCAACCGTCACCAGGTGAGTTGGCGAAGCCCGCGTCGTGACACTGCTTTGCGATTGCCCGAAGCCATGCCGTCATGATAACGAGGCTGCAGCGCGGGTATGATGTAATGGTAGCCTGTCAGCTTCCCAAGCTGAACGCGCGGGTTCGATTCCCGCTACCCGCTCCAGCTTGAAACCGAAAAGTCGGTTGCTGATCCGGCCCACGCAGGAACCTGTCCACCCGAGCCGATTCAGCATTTCACGGAATCGCTGGCCCGCTCTAACTCTTTGTTTTCACGCAATTCCCAAGGGGAAGCGCTACGCGCTTCTCCCGGGAAAACCGCTACGCACTTTTCCTGGAATTGCTCTTGGCGAGACTAAAGAGGCATTCAGGCCTGGCCGGTTCGCATCTGCTTCTTGAGGAGGAACCGGGCGAGGTTGCTGATATTCCGCGGTGCCACCTTCCTGGGCAGATGCGCCAGTAGGTCTTCCGATTTGACGTCGTTGCGGAACCGCTCGGCCCAATCTTCGGTGAGGTCGTCCCGCTGCAGGCGCAAATTCGTCTCGAACTCTCCGTCCGGCATTTCCATCGACAATTGCCGAGCCACCGACGCGACGTACGGACGAGGATCGTCCAACAGATCCTCATAGAAAAAGTGATCGTAATGCAGATCGGCCAGCCGCAGATATGCCTCCCAGAAGGCATAGCTCTGCTCGATCAGAAAATAGGCCTGGCAGATGCCGGCGAAGTCGTATTGCGGAACCAGGTCCGCGCCGTCCATCGTGCTTCTCCAATGGCCTGACGCCTTCGCCCGGCAATAGGAAATCGCCTGGCGAAGACGGTCCCGCCGCTCCAGCAGGACCAAACCCATGGCATGGCGCCGGCCGCATTCCGCCAGGAAGTCGGCTCCATATTTGGCCTGCGACCAGTGAAGGTGCCGTGGAAACAGCTTGACGGCGAACGTGCCGTTCGCGGTCCCGCCGCGATCGATCACGGCGGACAGCAGGTCATCGAAGGATTTCGGCTTGCACCCGAGATTGGTCGTGTCGAGCCACTCGGCGGAGTTGCCGAACAATCCCGTGCTGTTTGTGAGACTGCCAAGCCATTCGGAACCGCTACGGGCTTCGGTAAGTATCGCCACGCCTTTCATGCGTGCGGATTGCCCGCGGCCTGTCCGACCTCGATTGCAGAAAGCCGTTCTTCCTGATCGCCCCTCGACATGTCAAAGCTCCGCTTAAACAGCGCCTCAACGAACAAAGGCTCATATGGTTCCGTAGATTCGACCTCACGCCAAGGCAAAATGCAGGCCATACACGTTACACTGGTCGATCAACGCCGTACGCGCAAAGGCCGGCCACGTTGTGGTGGTCGGCCTTTGCGTCAACCGCAGAAGCGATTACAGCCAGACGCGCTCGCGCCAGCAGCGGACGCGGCGGCGGCCGTGGCGCCAGTAGCTGCGGCAAACCCGTCTCCAGCCGCGGCGGCGTCCATGGCGGCGACGCCAGTAGTCATCGTGGTAATCGTGGCCATGGTGGCCGCTGCGATGGGAGACCTGCTCCAGCGCGACTTCGTCGTCCCCTTCGAAGACAGCCGGATCTGGCTTGTCCAGCTCATCAAGAATTCCGGTGCCCTGGGGAATACCGGCAACCGCGCGGCCGGGTCCGGCCACGCTTGCAAATGCCACTGCCCCCGCAACGCCAAGCATTCCAGTAAGAAACTTCCGACGTTCCATAAAAACCTCTCGAGTTGTTGACCATCGACACCTCGTTCCCTCGCCCGAAACAGGCTCCAGCGCGCATGCCGATCGCTTCTGAACGCGCGGTGTCGGTTCTCGTTCCGTCACCCTACTTCGCGCAGGATGAAATCATGCAGCATCTTGGCCGCCGGCGAGAGCACGCGATTCCGGACCGTGATCAGGCTGTAGGGCCTGACCTCGATGTCGAACTCGGTCTGGACGACATCGATGGCGCCGGCAAGCCCGTCCGGATTCTGGATGAACTTCGCCACCTGCACCGAGACCGGTGCGATGGCATCGGATTGTGCAACCATGACCAGCGTGAGCAGCAGCGAGCTGGTGTTCAAGATCCGGTCCGGCAGCGCGATGTTGCGGTTCAGGAAATTGCTTTCCATCGCCTGGCGCAAGGGCGAACCGCCCGATTGGAAGACCCAGTCATAGGCGGCGGTGTCTTCCAGCCTGACCACATTGCCCCCGGCGAGCGGGTGGCCGCGGCGCACGATCAGGCAGGCTTTCTCGACGCCGATCACACGGGATTCGAACAGCCGCGGATTGAGGTCGTCGGGAATGCGGGCGATGATGAAGTCGTGGCGCGAGGCGATCAGCTCGCGGGCGAGCACGTTCGACGTCTCGACCTGCATGGTGATCTCGATGCGCGGGTAGATGCGGCGGATCTCGCGAATCGCCGGTACGGCCAATTCGATCGCCGGCGCGGTCACGGCACCGAGGAACACCGAGCCGCCCTTGCCGGCCTTGAGCTCGGCAATCTCGCGGTCGGCTTCGCGCATCTCGAGCAGGATCGACCGGGCCCGCCTGGCGAGCGCCTGGCCGTAGGGGGTAAGGGTCACGCCGCGCGGCAGCCGTTCGCACAGCTTTACGTCAAGCACCGCCTCCATCTCGGCGATCATGCGCGAGGCGGCCGGCTGGGAGATGTTCATGACCTGGGCCGCCGCGCTCACCCGTCCGTGATCGTCGAGGGCGGCGATCATGCGCATGTGGCGCAAGCTCAAGCCACTGCGCAGGAGTGTCTCCCCATCTCCCGGGAGCTTCTCGTAACTTACTGGAATAGCATCGGGATCGCGCAATGCCGCCATGATCTTCCAGCCTTTCCGCCGGTTTCTTTCCGCATGCTAGATCATACCGGTTTCGGTATAGCAACCACCAAAGATCGCATTTGACAGTTATGGCAAAGGGACCCACCCTTCGCGCGCTCCGAGATGCAAGGGTCGGTAACGAACAAAATCGTATCGATTGAAACTGTGTCGCGGAGCCGATTGGGAGGATACCGGAGATCGATAAAGCCGACAGCGGCGCCTTTGCGCTCCTGTCTGGCTGCGCGGCCCGCGAAGCCCCGAGGTGTCGCGTCCATCAACCAGGGAGAGTAACGTGAAAATCATCAAGACGCTGGCCGCCGTCGCGGCCCTTGGCATCGCTGCCATGAGCTATCAGGCGCACGCGGCCGACAAGGGTCTTGTCGGCGTGCTGATGCCGACCAAGACCTCGCAGCGCTGGATCAATGACGGCGACGCCGTCAAATCCCAGCTCGAGGCGCTTGGCTACACTGTCGACCTGCAGTATGCGCAGGACGACATCCCCAACCAGCTCAGCCAGCTGGAAAACGAAATCACCAAGGGCCCGAAGGCGCTGATCATCGCCTCGATCGACGGCACCACCCTGTCGGATGCGCTGCAGAAGGCGAACGACGCAGGCGTCGTCGTGGTCGCCTATGACCGCCTGATCAAGAAGACCGCCAATGTCGACTACTACACCACTTTCGACAATTTCGGCGTCGGCGTGATCCAGGCGAATTCGCTGGTCAAGGGCCTCAAGGAGCGCTTCCCGAACACCAAGCCGTGGAACGTCGAACTGTTCGGCGGCTCGCCCGACGACAACAACGCCTTCTTCTTCTACAACGGTGCTATCTCCGTCCTGCAGCCATTGATTGACGACGGCTCGATCAAGATCAAGTCCGGCCAGACCGGCATGGACAAGGTCGGCACGCTGCGCTGGCTCGCCGCCACCGCCCAGGCTCGCATGGACAACCTGCTGTCGGCCAACTACTCGGACGGCAGCCGCGTCGACGGCGTCCTGTCGCCCTATGACGGCCTGTCGCGCGGCATCACCGCCTCGCTGCGCGCCGTCGGCTACGGCACGGACGCACAGCCCTGGCCGATCGTGACCGGTCAGGATGCCGAGACCGCCTCGGTCAAGCTGATCATCTCGGGCGAGCAGTACTCGACCGTGTTCAAGGACACCCGCGAACTGGCCAAGGCCACTGTGCAGCTGGTCGACAAGGTGCTCTCGGGCGGCAAGCCGGAAGGCCTCGATGAAAAGACCTACAACAACGACGTCAAGGTGGTTCCCTCGATCCTGCTGACGCCGCATGAGGTCGACAAGTCGAACTACCAGGCGATGGTCGTCGATTCCGGCTACATCAAGGCCGAAGACCTGAAGTAATCCCGGTTATAAAATCAGGGGTCCTGCGCAACGCAGGGCCCCTTTTCGTTCACAAGCGACCCCGGTATTGTTTCTGCCGGCCTAGAGCAATTCCAGGAAAAGTGCGCGGCGGTTTTCCGTCAGGAATTGCCTAAAAACAAGAAAGTCTAGGAGGAGCTTGCCCTGATGACCTCGACGATTTTGGAGATGCGCGACATCACCAAGACGTTCCCCGGCGTGAAGGCGCTGTCGAACGTCAACCTCAGCGTGGAGGAAGGTGAGATCCACGCCGTTGTCGGCGAGAACGGCGCCGGCAAGTCGACGCTGATGAAGGTGCTGTCGGGCGTCTATCCCTCCGGCACCTATGACGGCCAGATCATTTTTCAGGGCCAGGAATGCCAATTCAAGGGCATCCATGACAGCGAACACAAGGGCATCGTCATCATCCACCAGGAGCTTGCGCTGGTGCCGATGCTGTCGATCGCCGAAAACATCTTCCTCGGCAACGAGCACGCCAGATACGGCGTCATCGACTGGAACGCCAACGAGGCGCGCACCAGCGCCCTGTTGAAGAAGGTGGGCCTCAAGGAGGACCCAAAGACCCTGATCACCAATATCGGCGTCGGCAAGCAGCAGTTGGTCGAGATCGCCAAGGCGCTGAGCAAGGAAGTCAAGCTGCTGATCCTCGACGAGCCGACCGCATCGCTCAGCGAAAAGGACAGCCAGGCGCTGCTCGACCTGCTGCTCGAATTCAAGCGGCAAGGCATGACCTCGATCCTGATCTCGCACAAGCTCAACGAGGTGAACCGGGTCGCCGACAAGGTTACCGTGATCCGCGACGGGCGTACCATCGAGACGCTGGCCAAGAAGGATATTTCGGAGGACCGCATCATCACCTCCATGGTCGGCCGCTCGCTCGACGACCGCTATCCGCCGCGCGAGCCTGACATCGGCGAGGTCGTGTTCGAAGTGAAGAACTGGTCGGTCTATCACCCGATCCATGCCGAGCGGCAGGTGATCAAGGGCATCGACCTCAACGTGCGCAAGGGCGAGGTGGTCGGCATTGCCGGGCTGATGGGCGCCGGCCGCACCGAATTCGCCATGAGCCTGTTCGGCCGCTCCTATGGGCGCCGCATCACCGGCGAAGTGCTGCTCAAGGGCAAGGCGGTCGACGTCTCCTCGGTGAGCAAGGCGGTCCAACACGGGATCGCCTATGTGACCGAGGACCGCAAGACCTACGGTCTCAACCTCATCGATCATATCAAGCACAACATAACGCTGGCCAATCTGGGCGGCGTCTCGCGCCACAGTGTGATCGACGACATGCGCGAGCTCGCCGTTGCCAACGACTATCGAAAGAAAACCAACATCCGTGCATCGAGCGTCTATCAGATGACCGGCAATCTTTCGGGCGGCAACCAGCAGAAGGTGGTGTTGTCGAAATGGCTGTTCGCCGACCCGGAAGTTCTGATCCTCGACGAGCCGACGCGCGGCATCGATGTCGGCGCCAAGTACGAAATCTACACGATCATCGCGCGCCTCGCCGCTGAAGGTAAGGCGATCCTGGTCATCTCGTCGGAAATGCCGGAATTGCTCGGCATCACCGACCGAATCTATGTCATGAACGAAGGGCGCATCGTGGGCGAAATGCCCGCGGCGGACGCGAGCCAGGAAAAAATAATGCGGGCCATCGTTCGTGGAGAAGGAAAAGCAGCATGAGCACCGACAGCGCCCCCGCCCCGCAAGGCAACATCGCCGAAGAACAGCGTCCACGCATCGCCGTCTCGGCGCTGACGACGAACCTGCGCGAATATGGTCTGATTATCGCGCTGATCGTCATCATGCTGTTCTTCCAGTTCACCACGTCGGGAACGCTGTTCAAGCCGGTCAACCTCAGCAACCTGGTGCAGCAGAACTCGTTCATCATCGTGATGGCGCTGGGCATGCTGCTGGTCATCGTTTCGGGCTACATCGACCTCAGCGTCGGGTCGGTCGCCGGTTTCATCGGCGCGCTGGCGGCGAACATGATGGTCATCTGGCAGCTCGGACCGCTCAGCAATCCGCTGGTGGTCTCGATCGTCTGCCTGATCGTGGGCGGCCTGATCGGCGCGGCGCAAGGCTATTGGATCGCCTACCACCGGATACCGAGCTTCATCGTGACGCTGGCGGGCATGCTGATCTTCCGCGGCATCTGCCAGGCGCTGCTGGGCGGCGGCTCCTCGGTGGGTCCACTTCCGGACGGCTTCAAGGCACTCAGCTCCGGCTTCATCCCTGATGTGATCGGCCCGCTGACGCTGGTTGCGCCGACGGTGAACGCGGCCGGCAAGACCATTTTGGGCAGCGGCCTGACGCTGCACATGACGACGGTCGTGCTGGGGCTGATCGCCGTGCTGGCCTATGCCTATTTCGGGGTGAGGACACGGCGCAAGCGCGAGCGCCACGGCTATGAGGCCGAGCCCTTCCCCCTGTTCGTCATCAAGACGCTGGTTGCCAGCGCGCTGGCGCTGTTCCTGGTCTATGAATTCGCCAGCTACAGGGGCCTGCCGGTGGTGCTGCTCGTCATGGGCGTGCTGATCTCGCTGTTCGTCTTCGTTACCAAGCGCATGACCATCGGCCGCCGCATCTACGCGATGGGCGGCAACCCCAAGGCAGCGCAATTGTCGGGCATCAACACCGAGCGGCTGACGCTTCTGGTGTTCATCAATATGGGCGTGCTGTCGGCGCTCGGCGGCCTGATCATCGCCGCGCGTCTCGGCCAGGCCGTGCCGGCCGCGGGCCTCGGCAGCGAGCTCGACGTGATCGCGGCCGTCTTCATCGGCGGCGCCTCGGCGATGGGCGGCGTCGGCCAGGTGATCGGCGCGGTGGTCGGCGGCTTCATCATGGGCGTGATGAACAACGGCATGTCGATCATGGGCGTCAACGTCGACTGGCAGCAGGTAGTCAAGGGACTGGTGTTGCTCGGAGCCGTCATCTTTGACGTCTACAACAAGAACAAGGCTTAAGGGCTGGAGGCGAGGACTAGGAGGCATACGGGTTCTAGATCGCGAAGCTGCCGGCAGCCCGTCGGCACCAAGAAGTCCGGGGAAGGACCAGGCTCGCGAACGCAATCCGGACGAAGCGTTTCAACCGTGGCGCGTTTCCGCGCCGCGCCGGTCAGGATTTTGCCGATGGCAGCCGGACACGGAAAAATGAGAGAGGACTGATCATGCTGATCTCGCAGATTCTCGACGACGCCGAGACGATCCGTGTCGTTGCCCGCAGCGGCGGGAAGACCCGGATCATCAACGGCGCGCGCAGCGTCTATTCGCTGGCGATGGAGGCCGCCCGCACCGGTGTCGGCCTGGCCGCCCTGATCGAACGCAAGGGACTTGGCGAGACGGTCGATCTCGACGCCGCCTACAAGAGGGGACGGCTCCTGTCGCCGATCAATCACCCCGACCCGGCGCATCTGCATTTGACCGGCACGGGGCTGACGCATCTCGGGTCGGCCGCGACGCGCGATTCCATGCACAAGAAGCTCAGCACCGACGGCGAGGAGCAGCTCACCGATTCGATGAAGATGTTCCGCATGGGGCTGGAAGGCGGCAAACCCGCCAAAGGCCAGGTCGGCGTACAGCCGGAATGGTTCTACAAGGGCAACGGCACCATGGCGGTCGCGCCTGGCGCGGCGCTGATGTCGCCGGCCTTTGCCAAGGATGCCGGCGAAGAACCCGAGGTCGCCGGGATCTATGTCATCGGCGACGATGGCGCGCCGTTCCGCGTCGGCTTCACGCTGTCGAACGAATTCTCGGACCATGTGACCGAGCGCGTGAACTATCTCTTCCTCGCCCACTCCAAGCTGCGCAATGCCTCGTTCGGGCCGGAAATCCTGATCGGAGACCTGCCTTCGGACATCCGCGGCACGTCGCGCATCCTGCGAGACGGCAAGACATTGTGGGAGAAGCCGTTCCTGTCGGGCGAAACGAACATGTCGCACACCATCGCCAATCTCGAACACCACCACTTCAAATATTCGGCCTTCCGCCAGCCGGGCGACGTGCATGTGCATATGTTCGGCACCGCGACGCTATCCTTCGCCGACGGCATCAACACGGAAGCAGGCGACGTGTTCGAGATCGAGGCAGGGGATTTCGGCCTGCCGCTGCGCAACCCGCTGGAAATCGAAAAGCCGGTGAAGGTGGCGGTGAAGGCGCTGTAAAAGCCACGGGGGCGTCATCCCCCTCTCGTGGGGAGATCGCAGCTTCGACCTTAGCGCACCGCGCGGAAATGCTTTGAGAGCTTGAGGCCTTGCGCCTGGTAGTTCGAGCCCAGGTCGGTGCCGTAAAGCGCCCGCGGCCGCTTCAGCATGTGCTCGTAGACCAGCCGGCCGACGATCTGGCCATGGTCGAGGATGAACGGGACTTCGTGGCTGCGCACTTCGAGCACCGCCCGGCTGCCGGTGCCGCCGGACGCCGAATGGCCGAACCCCGGATCGAAAAAGCCGGCATAGTGGACACGGAACTCGCCGACCAGCGGATCGAAGGGCGTCATCTCGGCGGCGTAGAGCGGCGGCACATGCACCGCCTCCTGGCTGACGAGGATGTAGAACTCGTCGGGATCGAGCACCAGTTCGCCGGCGCCGCTCTTATGGATCGGCTCCCAGAAATCGAGGACATCCTGGGCGGCACGCTTGTCGACATCGACGAGGCCGGTGTGGTGCTTGCCGCGATAGCCGACCAGCCCATCCTTGTCGCCATTGAGATCGATCGACAGCGCGATGCCGCCGCCGGAAATGTTCGGCGGATCGGTGGCGACCAGCATTTCGGCGTTGTGCAATTCATGCAGTTCGGCTTCCGATAGCAGTGCGTTGCCTGTACGGAAGCGGATCTGCGACAGGCGCGAACCGGTGCGCACGACGATCGGAAAAGTGCGCGGACTGACCTCGAGATAGAGCGGGCCGTGATAGCCGGCGGCGATCTTGTCGAACTCGTGGCCGCGATCGGTCATGACGCGGGTGAAGATGTCGAGCCGCCCGGTCGAGCTCTTCGGATTGGCCGAAGCCGAAATGCCAGCCGGCAGGGCCAGACTTTCGAGCAGCGGCACGATATAGACGCAGCCGGTTTCGAGAACCGCGCCTTCGGTCAGATTAATCTCGTGGAGTTGCAGCCGGTCGAGCTTTTCCGAGACCTTGTGATTGGGACCGGGCAGGAACGAGGCGCGCACCCGCCAGGCCTTTTTCCCCAATCTGAGATCAAGGCTCGCCGGCTGGATCTGATCGGCATCGAGCGCGCGCGGCGACTTCAGCGCGCCGGACTTGAACAGCGCCGAAATGTCCTGATCGGGAAGAATGCCTGTCTGCCGCAAAGTCTGGCTCCGCCCAAGACTGGTCTCTTTTAGTGCAGGTTCTTGCCGCAAAACCACTGGGCACTTTTGCGGAACCTGCCTTGGTACAAACCTCTTAATGAAGCCGGCAATTGACGCAAGCGTGGCGCGGGTCTAAAGGGTCGTTATCCCGTGGTGATTTGGCCGGTCGGCTTGCAGCCACGTTAAACAAGTCGCTAAAGGACCGTCGGGCCGCAAGGCCGTATGGACCGGTTGCGACTTTCGCGGCCGGTTTTTTTGTGTCTGGAACAAAGCGATGAGCACCAAGAAGCGCAACTGGAAACCTCAGACGGCACTCGTGCATGGCGGAACCCTGCGTTCCCAATTCGGCGAAACCGCCGAGGCGATGTACCTGACCCAGGGCTATGTCTATAAAACCGCCCAGGCGGCGGAAGCCCGCTTCAAGGGCGAAGAGCCTGGCTTCATCTATTCGCGTTACGCCAACCCGACCGTCGACATGTTCGAAAAGCGCATGTGCGCTCTCGAAGGCGCCGAGGACGCGCGCGCCACGGCGTCGGGCATGGCGGCGGTGACCGCGGCCCTTCTGTGCAGCGTCAAGGCCGGCGATCATATCATTGCGGCGCGCGCGCTGTTCGGCTCCTGTCGCTGGGTGGTCGAGACGCTGGCGCCGCGCTATGGCATCGAGGCGACCTTGGTCGACGGCACCGATATCGCCAATTGGGAAAAGGCGGTCAGGCCGAACACCAAGCTGTTCTTCCTGGAAAGCCCGACCAATCCGACGCTGGAAGTCGTCGACATATCAGCCGTCGCCTCGCTTGCCAATTCGATCGGCGCGCGGCTTGTCGTCGACAATGTCTTCGCCACGCCGCTGCAGCAGAAGCCGTTGCAGCTTGGTGCGCACATCGTCGTCTACTCGGCCACCAAGCATATTGACGGCCAGGGCCGTTGCCTCGGCGGCGTCATCCTGTCGGACAAGAAGTGGATCGACGAAAACCTGCACGACTATTTCCGCCACACCGGCCCCAGCCTGTCGCCGTTCAATGCCTGGACCTTGCTGAAGGGGCTCGAGACGCTGCCGCTGCGCGTGCGCCAGCAGACGGAAAGCGCCGGCAGGATCGCCGACTTCCTGGCCGAGCAGCCGCAGATCGCCCGCGTCATCTATCCCGGCCGCGCCGACCATCCGCAGGCCGCCATCGTCAAGAAGCAGATGTCGGGCGGCTCGACGCTGATCTGCCTCGACGTCAAGGGCGGCAAGCCGGCGGCCTTCGCGCTGCAGAACGCCCTCGACATCGTGCTGATCTCGAACAATCTCGGCGATGCCAAGAGCCTGATCACCCATCCGGCGACGACGACGCACAAGAACCTGAGCGACGAGGCCCGCGCCGAACTCGGCATCGGGCCAGGGACGCTCAGGCTGTCGGTCGGCCTGGAGGACGCCGACGACCTGCTGGAAGACATCGCGCAGGCGCTGAAGGCCGCCAAATAGGCTGTTTGGGAGCGTCGGTCGCGGCGATCAGGCGCGCGACGGCGTCTCCTCCAGTTCGGCCGCCTTGGTGCGGATGGTCATTGCGTTGCCGCGCCAGTCGACGGCGCCGCCGAGCCAGCCGCGCGCCCAGAGGGTTGGGAGCATCACGTCCCGCGCAATCATGGCCGCGACCATGCGCGGCGACAGGTACCAGCCCTTGGACAAGGCCAGTGCGCACTCCGGAAGGTAGAAGGCCGCCAACACGGCAATCGCGGTTGCCCAGAGGCTGATGCCGGCGCTCGCCGCAGCAACCAGGGCAAGCGCGAGAGGCACCGCCGCGCCGGTCAGGATTTCGGGCGCGAAGAACAGCGGGAAGGTGACGCGGCGCAGGCGCGCCCAGCGGGCCTGACGCGACCAGATCTCGCCAAGCGTGCGCTGGCCGAGCGGCTGCTCGAAGGGCGCGGCAACGAGATTGACGCGCAAGCCGAGGCCGTTCACCAGCTTGGTGGCGGCAGCGTCCTCGGCGATCTCGGCGGCCAGCGCCCGAATGCCGCCATTGGCATCCAGCATCGGCTTGTTCCACAGCATGCTCTTGCCCTGGGCAAAGCCGAGGCCGAGCGCCTCGCCGGCATACTGCCAGCGGGCCTGCAATGTGTTGAGGAAGGCGCATTCGACATCGGCCCAGAAACCCTCGGGCCGCGAGCCGATCGGCGTCGAGCAGACAAGGCCGGTGTCGGGCCGCCATGCCGCCATCATGTGCTCGATATAGTCCCTCGGCATCAGGACGTTGGAATCTGCAAGGATGACCCAGTTGTGGCGTGCCGCTTCCCAACCCTTGACGCAATTGTTGAGCTTTGGATTGGCGCTGACGCGGTCGTCACCGATCAGCAGCCGGGCCGGCACCTTGGGAAACCGGGCAATCGCCCTGTTTATCAGTTTGACCACCGGATCGTCGGTATGGGCGACGCAGAAGATCAGTTCGTAGCGTGGCCAGTCGAGGGCGAAGGCGCGTTCCAGCGTCTCATGCGTGAACGGCTCGACGCCCCGCGACGGGACGACGATCGAGACCGGTTGCGGCTTGCCGGCTGGCGGGGCGATCGTGTTGCGCCGTTTCAGCTGTGAAGCGGCGAGCGAAATGCTGGCGGCGTTTGAAAGGATGAGTGCGGTCGAAAGCGAGGCGGCTATGAAGGTGAGTTCCATCGAGATCTGGTCACTCCGGAAAGGCGGCCGGCATCGTGGCCGTTTTCAACAGTTCGACAGAGCGCCGAGTCGCCCGGTTCGTGCACACCACCATTGTCGTGTGTCACTTAAATGACATTCTTTGCCGGCACCTGCGGTTCAAGGTCAGCCGCGACAAGACGCGCACGTTGACCTGCTCACCGGGAGCGCTGAAAGTCATCGGGTTGTTTTGGAGCCGCTCATGTACCGCGCCGTGACGCGCAACATCGAAGTGCAGGTCAGGCCGTTCTATCTCGAGGACCGTTCGGATCCCTCGGAGAACCGCTATGTCTGGGGCTATCAGATAACGATCGACAACCAGTCGGACGAGTTCGTGCAGTTGTTGTCGCGCTATTGGCACATCACCGATGGCGCCGGCCGGGTCGAGGAAGTGCGCGGGCCGGGCGTTGTCGGCGACCAGCCGGAACTCAATCCCGGCGACAGCTATCAATACACGTCCGGCTGCCCGCTCTCGACACCATCCGGGATCATGGTCGGACGCTACACGATGCGCAACAAGCGCGGCGAGACCTTCGACATCGCCATCCCCGCCTTCTCGCTCGATCTGCCGGGGACAAGGCGCACGGTGAATTAGCGTCTTTTCTCCCGTCACTATACGGGGGAGTTGAGGAATGGTCCGCGAAGCGGACGAATTGCTTGGCTTTTCGAGTGACGACCGTCCGGCAGGACAATGAGGGCAGCGCCGAGCTTGCGAGAATTTTCTTCAGATAGAGCCAAGGAGCTCCTGTACTAACGCTGGCGCTGCCCCTCATCCGCCTGCCGGCACCTTCTCCCCGTATAGTGACGGGGAGAAGGGACTAGCTTTACTGAGCCGCAAACTCGGCCGGATCGAAGTCGTACTGGGTCGAGCAGAACTCGCAGGCGACGTGGATGCCGCCATCCTCGGTGCTGTCCTTGATCTCCTGCGCGGAGAAGCCTTCGAGGATATCGCGGATCTTGTCCCTGGAGCACGAGCACTGGTCGGTGACGGGGACGCCGCCGAAGACGCGCACGCCATGCTCGTGGAACAAGCGATAGAGCAGCCGCTCGGCGCCGATGGTCGGGTCGATCAGCTCGGTCGGCTCGATGGTGCCCAGCAAGGCGAGGAGTTCCTGCCAGGAATTATCGGCCGGATCGTGGACTTCCTCGCGCGGATCGCCATCGCCACCCGGCAGGTCCGGGACGCGCATGCGCTCGGGCGATTGCGGCAGGAACTGCGCCAGTATGCCGCCGGCGCGCCACTGCTCGCGCGCACCGCCGATACCGGGCGTCAGCAGCTTGGCGACCGAGAGCCTGATATCCGTCGGGATCTGTTCCGACTGCCGGAAATAGGTGCGCGCCGCGTCTTCCAGCGTTTCGCCGTCGAGCTGGACGATGCCCTGATAGCGCTGCGTATGGGCGCCCTGATCGATGGTCAGCGCCAGCACGCCGCTGCCAAGCAGCGTTTGCTGCGAGGTCTCGCCGGCCGCGACCAGCGCTTCGAGCCGATCCGCGTCGAAACGCGCATAGGCGCGCAGCGCCGAGGGCGTGGAAAAGTCCGCGACCAGCATGTCGACAGGCCCGTCGGTACGGGTCTGCAGGATGAACTTGCCTTCGAACTTGAGCGAGGTGCCGAGCAGCACCGTCAGCACACAGGCTTCCGCCAGCAGGCGGGCGACCGGCTCGGGATAGTCGTGGCGGCCAAGGATGGCGTCGAGCATCGGCCCGAGCTGCACCGTGCGGCCACGCACGTCGAGCGGACCGACTTCGAAGGGAACGACGTGATCGTCGCCGGCGTAGCCGAACTCGCCGAGTTTGGGGTGATGTTCAGTCACTTGATGGCTTTCCAACATGACAAAGCTCCAGGGCGCGGCCATGCGGCCCTGGTGGGCACATGCGTCCAAACGCGCTTGATTTGCGTGATGCGGCGCAGATAGGCATTGCGCCCCCGCAGATCAAGCGCCTGGGCATTTCAGGCGCCAAGACATATCAAGCAACAAGACATATCAAGCAACAAGACACATCAAGCACCGAGACACCAGGCAAGCACGGCCTTCTGGGCGTGCAGCCGGTTCTCAGCCTCGTCGAAGACCACCGAATGCGGTCCGTCGATGACCTCGTCGGTCACCTCCTCACCGCGATGGGCCGGCAGGCAATGCATGAACAGGGCGTCGGGCTTTGCCTTGGCCATCAGCGCGGCGTTGACCTGATAGGGCGAGAAGACATTGTGACCGCGGGCACGGTGTTCCTGGCCCATCGACACCCAGCAGTCGGTGACGATGCAGTCGGCCTGGTCGACGGCTTCCTCGGGCGAGCGGGTGAAATGCAGCTTGCCGCCATGCGCCTTGGACCAGTCGACATGCTTCTGCGCCGGTTCGCTGCCTTCGGGTACGGCGACGTTGAGATTGAAGCGGAACCGTGCCGAGGCCTCGAGCAGCGAGTGTAGCACGTTGTTGCCGTCGCCGGTCCAGGCAATGGTCTTGCCGGCCACCGGACCGCGATGCTCCTCGAAAGTCATGATGTCGGCCATCAGCTGGCAGGGGTGGGTGTCGTCGGTCAGCCCGTTGATCACCGGAACGGTGGCATTCTCGGTCAACTCCAGCAGCCGCTCGTGCGAGGTGGTGCGGATCATGATGGCGTCGACATAGCGCGACAGCACCTTGGCGGTGTCGGCGATGGTCTCGGAGCGGCCGAGCTGCATCTCGGTGCCGGTCAACATGATGGTCTCGCCGCCAAGCTGGCGCATGCCGACGTCGAAAGAAACGCGCGTGCGCGTCGACGGTTTGTCGAAGATCATGGCCAGCACCTTGCCTTCGAGCGGCTTGGTCCGCTCGCCGGCCCTGAGACGCGCCTTTCGCGTCACCGCATCATCCAGCATGAAGCGCAAATCGCCTTCGGAAACGGTGGAAAGATCGGTGAAATGGCGAACTGACATCAGGAATGGTTCCGGATTACTTCGCGGCGGCGGAGGCAATGGCCTCCGACAGGCCCTTGACGCCGGCGCGGATGCGGCCGAGCGCTTCGTGAATCTCGGCATCGGTGACGGTCAGCGGCGGCAGCAGGCGAATGACGTTGTCGCCGGCCGGAACCGCCAGCAAATGCTGGTCGCGCAGCGCCATGTTCACCTTGCCGTTGGGCATCGCGCATTTGAGGCCGAGCATCAGCCCGGTGCCCCTGATATCCTCGATCACCTCGGGGAATTCGTCGGCTACCGACGCAAGCCCCTGCTTCATCAGCAGCGCCTTGCGCTGGACATCCTCGAGAAATCCATCTTCCAGCACGACG
Organism: Mesorhizobium sp. M8A.F.Ca.ET.207.01.1.1; assembly: GCF_004794715.1. Lineage (NCBI taxonomy): Bacteria > Pseudomonadati > Pseudomonadota > Alphaproteobacteria > Hyphomicrobiales > Phyllobacteriaceae > Mesorhizobium > Mesorhizobium sp. M8A.F.Ca.ET.207.01.1.1. Next base: position 85,678 of record NZ_SRUS01000007.1, read on the forward strand.
TCGAGGACGGCGTTGCCGACCGCCATTGCCAGCGGATTGCCGCCGAACGTGGTGCCGTGCACGCCGGCGGTCATGCCGACGGCCGCTTCATCGGTGGCAAGGCAGGCGCCCATCGGGAAGCCGCCGCCAATGCCCTTGGCGATTGCCATGATGTCGGGCGTCACACCCGACCACTCATGCGCGAACAGCTTGCCGGTACGGCCAATGCCGCACTGAACCTCATCGTAGATCAACAACAGGCCGTGCTGCTCGCAGAGCTGCCGCAGACGCTTCAACGACTGTGTCGGTACCGGGCGGATGCCGCCCTCGCCCTGCACCGGCTCGATCAGGATCGCGGCGGTCTCGGGCGTGATCGCCTTTTCAGCGGCGTCGATGTCGTCGAAGCCGACCTGATCGAAGCCTTCGACCTTGGGTCCGAAGCCTTCGAGATATTTGTACTGGCCGCCGGCCGCGATGGTCGCCAGCGTGCGGCCATGGAAGGCGCCTTCGAAGGTGATGATGCGGAAGCGCTCGGGATGTCCCTTGACGAAGTGGTAGCGCCGCGCCGTCTTGATCGCGCATTCCAGCGCCTCGGCGCCGGAATTGGTGAAGAACACCTTGTCGGCGAAGGTGGCATCAGCCAATCGTTCGCCAAGCCGGCTCTGCCCCGGGATCTCATAGAGATTGGAGACGTGCCAGAGCTTCGCCGCCTGTTCGGTAAGGGCCGCGACCAGATGAGGATGGCCGTGGCCAAGCGAATTGACAGCTATGCCGCCGGCGAAATCGAGATATCGCTCGCCCTTGTCGGTAACCAGCCAGGTGCCTTCCCCATGGTCGAAGGCCAGGGGTGCGCGAGCAAAGGTCTCGTAAAGCGCCGAACCGCTCATTATATGCGTCTCCGGTACCGGAAAATCAAAAAAGCCGCCAAAGCGGCGGCCTTCTGTGGCTTATCGTGTTTTTCCGTCATGAAGTCAACGAGAACGTCGCGTAGTGGCGCGCGGCAAGCCCCCTGACGCGACGCCGGCTCATGAGCGACCGGGCAAGTTGGGGAAAACCGAAAAAACCGATTCGTGTTGCACTTGGGACTCTTGTCACCGAGTCAGCGCATAGAGTAGTTGTAGTCGAGAAATAACTAGATTTCGTGCGGCGGACCTAATCACCAGATATATGTGGTGTCTGCCCCAGCAGTGGTGCTGGGTCGGGAAAGGATTCTGATTGCCGCACGCTTATGAGGAGCGCGGTCATGAACTGGACTGACGAGCGGGTAGAACTCTTGAGAAAACTGTGGTCGGAGGGTCTGAGCGCAAGCCAGATTGCCGCTCAGCTTGGAGGGGTCAGCCGCAACGCGGTCATCGGTAAGGTGCACCGGCTGAAACTGTCGGGCCGCGGCCGTGCGACGGCGACGCCGGCACGCCAGAAGAAGGCATCGCAAGGATCGACCGTCCAGAAGTCGGTGGCACGCGCCGCGACCACGGCACGTCATGTCACGACTTCGATCGGCGCGACGGCCCTTCAGACGCAATTCGACGCCGAACCTGTAGCAAGACACTACATTCGCCCGGTCGAGAACGTCGTGGTACCGATCTCACGGCATCTGCAGCTCGTCGAACTGACCGAGCGCACCTGCAAATGGCCGAACGGTGATCCGCTTTCGGAGGACTTCAATTTCTGCGGCAACGAAGCCGCCGAGACCGGTCCCTACTGCAAGTACCATGCCCGCGTGGCGTTCCAGCCAGCGGCGGAGCGGCGCAGGAACCGATAGGGAATAGCCACTGATTGAGCTTCCGCGAGGGGGCAATGCAGTCTTTCCCCTATTCGCTATTTGCTCTTTCACAGCCAGCCGTTCTTCCTGAACCGCCAATACAGGAAGCAGCAGATCAGCGCGATGGTGGCCAGCACCATCGGGTAGCCATATTCCATCTTCAGCTCGGGCATGTCGGTAAAGTTCATGCCGTAAATGCCGGCGAATGCGGTTGGCACCGCCAGGATGGCCGCCCACGAGGCGAGTTTCTTGGAGATCGCCGTTTCCTGGCTCTGGCCGACCAGGAGACTGGCCTCGAAGGCGAAGGCCAGCACCTCGCGCAGACTGTCGATTTTCTCCTGGACGGTGCGGATGTGATCCGTCACGTCGCGGAACAGCGGGTGCATGGCCGAATGGATCTGCGGCAGCTCGGCGCTGGTCAGCCGGCGGCAGACTTCCACCAGGGGCAATGCCGCATTGCGCAGGCGCAAGAGGTCGCGGCGCAGCATGTAAAGCCGCTCGATATCGGGGCCGGTCATCGGCTTCAGCAGGACCTTGTCCTCGATCGCCTCGACCTCGTCCTCGATCTGCTCGAGCACGGGCATGTAGTTGTCGACGATGAAGTCGAGAATGGCGTAAAGGACGAAATCCTCGCCCTTGGCCAGCGAGTGCGGGCAGCTTTCCCAGTGCTGGCGCACGGCGGCATAGGATGTCGACGGGCCGTGCCTGACGCTGACGATGTAGCCTGAGCCGACAAACAGATGGGTCTCGCCGAAGGTGACGCGCCCGTCGATCAGCTGCGCCGTGCGGGCGACGATGAACAGCGCATCGCCATATTGCTCGATCTTTGGCCGCTGGTGCGGATGCTCGGCATCCTCGATCGCCAGCTCATGCAGATGAAACTGTGCCTGGACGCGCAGCAGAAGTTCACGGTCGGGTTCAAGCAGCCCGATCCAGACGACGTGTCCCGATTTCTTGGCCCAATCGCCGGCTTCCTCGATTGGAATATCGGCGATGCGGCGCCCGGCGGTATAGACACCGCAGGCAATGATGCCCGATGTCGGCGGCGAGGGCTTGAACTCCCGGACATATTCCATCGCGGCCTCCGAAAGCGTTGCCTTCCCCAGGGAACCAAGCTTATCTCGGGGTAGTTTAGCGCAATATGATCAAGCGTTCGAGAGGACGTGCGTTCACTTCACCGGCAGCGCCGCGGGGAGGCCGATCTTGTCCGTCTTGTCGCTTTTCGGCCGATCGGCCGGCATCTGGTCGCCGGTGACGATGTAGTAGATGGTCTCGGCGATGTTGGTGGCGTGATCGCCGATACGCTCGATGTTCTTGGCGCAGAACAGCAGATGCGTACAGGGCGTGATGTTGCGCGGATCTTCCATCATGTAGGTCAGCAATTCGCGAAACAGCGACGTGTACATGGCATCAATCTGGTCGTCTCGGTCGCGCACGAAGCCGATCTTGTCGACCGAACGCGACGCATAGACGTCGAGAACTTCCTTCAGCTGGGTCAGCGCCAGGTTGGCCAGAGCCTCCAGGCCGCGGAAAAGGCTGGTCGGCTGACGGCCGTCGATGACGGCGACCACCCGCTTGGCGACGTTCTTACCGAGGTCGCCGACCCGCTCGAGGTCGGCCGAAATGCGGATGGCGCCGACGATCTCGCGCAGGTCCGTCGCCATCGGCTGGCGCTTGGCGATGATGATGATCGCCTTGTCGTCGATCTCACGCTGCCCCTCATCCAGCACGAGGTCATCGCGAATGACCTTCTGGGCCAATCCCGGATCTGCATTGACCAAGGCGGCGACCGCCTGCTCGACCATGCGCTCGGCATGGCCGCCCATCGCGGCGATGCGCTTGGAGAGATATTTCAGTTCCTCGTCAAAGGCGCTCATTGTGTGAACGGACTGCATGGACGAAATGCCTTCCCACGGGGTGTCTTGATTTTGAGTCGTTTCCTCGAATCCCCGCTGATACGCTAACCGGATGACAGAAAAAAGAAACGGTCCCGTGGAAAACTAGGGCAGTATCAGTGCGCCGGCAAATGGACTGAGAACGCGGCGCCCTTGCCGACCTCGGACCGGATCGTCAGCCTGGCGTTGTGACGCGTCAGGATGTGCTTGACGATCGACAGGCCAAGTCCCGTGCCTTTCTGGGTCCGGCTGGTCTCGACATCGATACGATAGAAGCGTTCGGTGATGCGCGGGATATGTTCCTCGGGGATGCCGGGGCCGAAATCCCGGATCGTCACGTCGATGCCTGGTTCGGAACCGTCATCGCCGCGCGCGATCGACACCACGACGCGGCCGCCCGACTGGCCGTATTTGCAGGCGTTTTCCAAAAGGTTCTCGAAGACCTGGAACAACTCGTCGCGATCGCCCGGCACATCGAGCGGCCCCTTGGCGAAATCGCGCTCGATGGCGACATTGTTTTCCCGGGCGAGCGGTCCGAGCGAATCGATGACGCTGTCGACGGTCTGGCGCAGATCGACTTCGGTTCCCGGCTTCAGATATGGCTTCATCTCCAGCCGCGACAGCGACAGCAGATCGTCGATCAGGCGCGCCATGCGGCCGGTCTGGTTCTGCATGATCTGGAGGAACTGCTCGCGCGCCGCCGGATCGTTGCGGGCCGGTCCGCGCAGCGTTTCGATGAAGCCCGCGATCGAGGCCAGCGGGGTGCGCAACTCGTGACTGGCGTTGGCGATGAAGTCGGCGCGCATGCGGTCTATGCGTCGCGCCTCGCTCTGGTCCTTGAAGACCAGCACATAGAGGTCAGTGCCATGCCCGACCGATGACGCGCTGACCCGGTAGGCCCGTTCGACAGGCAGTTTCTCGGTGTAATCGACAACATCCGAGGCGACGGTTCCCGACAGCACACTGTCCAGCAGCGCCTGCATTTCCGGCGCCCGGAATTTCAGCGGCAGCGAGATGCCGGGCGCGATGCCGCCAAAGGCGGCAAAGGCGGCGGCGTTGGCGTGGACGATGGTGGCGGCCTGGTCGAAGATGATGAGCGGATCGGCGACCGCGGCCGCGAGATATTCCCCCGACAGGCGCTGCAAGCCCATCGCCTCGATTGCCCCGGCGCTCTCGGCGGAATGGCGCACACCGGCCGCCGGCAATATTGCCGCCGCCAGCAACAGCAGCAGAGCCGGTACCAGCACGTAGGCGGAAATACCCGCGAAGCCATAGGCGATCAGAACCGCCACGACCCCGGCCGCAAGCAGCCAGCGGCTGTTCCACAGCCGGGCGGCCATGGCTTGCCCCGTGCCTTTCTGTTCCGCGCCCAGGTCAGTCATTCGCGCGCCCAACCTCCACCGGTCACACGGCGACGGAAACTTCCGCTGGACCGCAAATCAAAAGTGCTACAGCGTCGTTTGCGCGTCCAAATGGACATGCGGCCTGTAGTGGCTCCCAATAGCATGAGTCCAGGCACTTAAAAGGGTTCGTCTGCATGAAAAACGCCAAGGAAAATTCCGTCACGCCAACTTCTGGTCCGCTGAACATCAAGATCGGCGGCAAGAAACGGGAGTTCGATATCGAGAATCCCGAGCTTCCGGACTGGGTCGAGGAGAACAAGCTGACCGCGGGCGGGTATCCCTACGACAAGAAGATGAAAAGCGAAGAGTATGACGAGACGCTCGAGAAATTGCAGATCGAGCTGGTCAAGGCGCAAGCCTGGCTGCAGGCGACCGGCAAGCGGGTGATGGCGCTGTTCGAGGGGCGTGACGCTGCCGGCAAGGGCGGTACGATCTTCGTGGTGCGCCAGTACCTCAACCCGCGCACGGCGCGTAACGTCGCGCTGACCAAACCAACCCCGACGGAGCTGGGACAATGGTACTACCAGCGCTATGCCGACCATTTCCCGACGTCGGGCGAATTCGTCACTTTCGACCGCTCCTGGTACAACCGCGCAGGCGTCGAGCCAGTGATGGGTTTTTGCACCCCCGAACAGCATGAGAAGTTTCTCGACGAGACGCCGCATTTCGAACGAATGATCGTCAATGACGGCATCCATTTCTTCAAATTCTGGCTGAACATCGGCCAGGAGACGCAGCTCGAGCGCTTTCACGATCGCCGCTACAGCCCCCTGAAGAGCTGGAAGTTCTCGCCGATAGACATTGCCGGCATCACCAAGTGGGACGATTACACCAAGGCGCGCGACAGCATGTTCGAGCACACCCACAAGGAGTTCGCGCCATGGATCATCGTGCGGGCCAACGACAAGCGCCGCGCGCGGCTGGCGGTGATGCGTCGCATCCTCCTGTCGCTGCCCTACGAGGGGCGCGATCTCGATGTCGTCGGCAAGGAAGACAAGAAGATCATCGGCGAAGGGCCGTCATTCCTGGGCAAGCAGGACTGACGCTTTGGCGCCGCGCGGCCAAAGCCAGCGCGGCGCAGTTGATGTCCTCTTTCCTCGGCCTGGCGGCTAGGCCGCCAGGCGCGCGATCCGCTGCAACCGTCGCAGCGTGGCGTCGTCCTGCAGCGCCTGCTGGAACAGCGATATCTCCTCATCGATGCGCTCGCAAAGTGCCGTGGTGTTGCCCTTGAGCAAGCCGCGCGTCTGCAGCAACGCCGCAACCGGCTTTTTGGCCAATTGTCTTGCCCGGCCGAGCGTCGCCTCCTCGACGCTCCCTTCCGGGACGATCTCGGCGACGAGGCCGAGCGCCCTGGCATCTTCGGCACGAAGCGTGTCCCCGAGGCAGAAGAAGCGGAAAGCTCCGGCATAGCCGAGCTTCTGCGGCGCCAGGATGCTGGTCGCCGCGTCCGGCACCAGGCCGAAATCGACGAACGGCACCCGGAACGTGCTTTTTTCCGACGCGATCACCATGTCGCAATGGAACAGGATGGTGCAACCGACGCCGACGGCGTCGCCGTCGACACAGGCCAGGATGGGCTTCGGAAACGTCGCCAGCATGCGGAACATGTCGGTGACGGCGGCGATCAGCTTCTGATGCTTGGTGGCATCCAGGAATTCGGAAAAGTCGCCGCCAAGGCAGAAACAGCCCGCCAGGCCGCGCAGCACGACGACCCGCACCTCGTCGTTCTCGGCGGCTTCGTGGAACGTCGTGGCAAGGCTCTCATAGGCCCTTCTATCGAGCACCGGCCGGCCGTCATTCGACGATACGGTGACGATCAGAGCGTGGTTGCGCAGTTCAGGCTGCGGGTGCGCGTTCATGATGCCCTCCTTTGGCCGAACATGTCGGGATATCCCCTGGCCAGAACGGGCGCATGATGATTGCGGCGCGACCGCACCACGTCCAGCGTGTGCTCGTTGAAGGTGAGCAGCGTCGCCACGACCTGCTGGTTGCCATAGGTGCGCTGATAGCCGAGCGGCGTCGCCAGGAAGTGCAGTTGCAACGCGCGCAGCACCCACATCGGCTCGAACTCGATGATCACCTTGTCGACGCCGCGCTTCAGACCCCACTCGACGAAACCGGCTATCAACTCCGTGCCGACGGTCGAGACGCCGCGCCGGCCATCGCGAAAACCCGGAGCCACCGCATAGCGGGTCAACTCCCAGATGTTGGGACCCGCCGGCGGCGTTCCCTCGGAGAGATCGGTCAACACCTCGGTCAGCAGATGCGGCCGCGTGGTCGGCAACATCCTCTGATAGCCCGCGACTTCATTGCCCCTGATGACGATCTGATGGACCGCCTCGTCATGATCGAACTGGTCGACCTCAAATCCGTCGGGGCGCCGCAGGTCCTCCCATCCCATTTCCTCGACGAATATCTGATAGCGCAGCCGATGGACGGCCTCCCAGAGATCGGGGCGTTCCATCAATTCCTTGGTCGAAAGACAAAAAAGCATTCCGTAGTCTCCTGTGTTTCAGGGGAAGATACGGCCGTGCTTCGATGCGAAAATTGCGTGATCACGTAGGCGAGAAGTTCTAGGCCGGCACGGCCGACCTAGCTAATGTAGCCGCGCCGTATCGCCTCGGCGACTGCCTGCACCCGGTTGACGGCACCGAGTTTGCTTTTGGCGTTAAGAAGATGTTTCTCCGACGTGTGCTCGGAGATGCCGAGGATTTGCGAAATCTCCCATTCGGACTTGCCGACGGCGGCCCATTGCAGGCACTCGCGTTCGCGCGGCGTCAATTCGATATGGTCGATTATCTTGCCGGCCATGGTGTGCAGTTGCATGGCGCGGCCGACCGCATAGGTCGAGACCAGCGAGACAAGGCCGAACTCGGCCGCCGACAGTTCCACGGCCTCGCCCCCCAGGGACACCATGACGATCTCACCGTCAAGCGTGATCAGAGGGAAGGCGAGCCCGTCACGCAGCTTGAAGGCACCGGCGTCGCCCATCACTTCGCCACTGTTCTTGTCGATGCGAAGGCCCTGGGCGGCTTCACGCCACTGGAACGGCGCCTGCAACTGCTTCATGTGACTGACGACGGGATCGTGATCGACATAGTTGCGCGCCACATAGCGCTCCAGCCATTCGACCGGCCAATCGCAAAGCAGCACATGCTGCTTTTGCTGACCCGTCGGCGTGCCCGGCTTCGGAACGGTTCCGGCCATCAGCGCGGTCAGGCCGAACTCCGATGTTACGCCCAACAGTTTCTCGCAGACCGCGGCCGCCGTCGCGGCGTGCTGCAGTTGGTCTATGTATTCCAGCGTCCGATCGAACTGACTCATCGCAACATCAACCCCATGTTGCCTCATGCATTAAAGCCCATGGTCCGCGCCTTGCCGGCACTTTGCCACTGACCACGGATTGCAAAGCGCCCGCTTCCGGTTGTGGTTCTCGACCCTGGTACCCCCACCAGGGCAGCCACCGCTTGTTTGCAAACTCAGCGAATCATATCCTGAAATCGAAGCGTTGAAATCAAAAAGCATTGTGCCTGTACCATTTTCGTACCAAAACCGGCACGAGCACGGTGCGGGGAGTTCTATCGTGGCGTTCCAATGGCGGTTCCAGGTCCTGGCAGTGGCGCTCATTGCGGCATTGGCTTGGATTCCCGGAGCACGCGCGGAGCCCCAGGTACCGGTGCTGTGGGACGCCAAGGAGCGGCTGCCCAAGCCGGACCTTTCGGCACTGCCGCGGCTGCGGTTCCTGACGACCACGGATTTTCCGCCCTTCAATTTCCTCGACGGCGCGGGAAAGCTGTCGGGTTTCCATATCGACCTGGCGCGCGCCATCTGCGCGGAGCTCGGCATCGTCGACAAGTGCCAGATCCAGGCGCTGCCCTGGGCGGAGCTTCAAGGCGCGATCGGGAAAGGCGAAGGCGAAGCGATCATCGCCGGCATTGCCGCAACGCCGCAGTCGCGCCAGACATACGCCTTCTCGCGCGCCTACCTGCAGTTCCCGGCGCGCTTCATCATGCCGAAGAACAAGGCGCTGGCGGAACCGATCTTCGATAAATTGCACGGCAAGCGCGTCGGGGTGATATCAGGCTCGGCGCATGAACGCATGCTGCGCGACTATTTCGGCACGGTCCAGGTGGTTCCCTTCGACAAGCCGGAAGCCCTCTATGGCGATCTGAAGGCCGGCAAGATCGATGCGGCCTTCGGTGATGGCATGCGCTTCGCCTTCTGGCTCGGCGGCTCCCACGCGGCCGGCTGCTGCCGCTTTGCCGGCGGCCCCTATCTGGCGCCCGAATATCTGGGCACCGGCATGGCGATCGCCACGCGAGCGGACAATCCGGCACTGGCCGCGGCCCTCGACTACGCGCTGCAGGAGATTTCGATGAAAGGCACCTTCGCCGAATTCTACCTGCGCTATTTCCCGGTCAGCTTTTTCTGATCCGGCCCGGTCAGCTTTTTTCTGATCCGGCGTAATGCTCGCCTTCAGGTGAGCGTGCGAAGCCGCGCCTTGGCCGCACGGCCGATGGCCGCCACGGTCAACGTGTCGAGATCGAGCTGGCGGCGGATCAACTGCAGCACCCGCACTTCCTCCATGCGCATTTCGAGATCGATGGCAGCCACTTCGAAGGCCGCCGCATAGGCGGTGTCGCGCAATCGCTCCGGCAGCGCCTCGGCAACCTGGGTGAGGACACCCTCCAGGCCATCCTTTTCATGCAACAGGTTCTGACAAGCCTGAGCCACGGCAACCAGCCGGTCCTGCTTGAAATCCTCGAACACCGGCCACGAGCGGACGACCTCGCCGATCCTGGCCAGTTCGACATCGGTCATGTCACGGTCGGAGGCCGATGTGATGACCATCAGGTAGATCAGCGCTTCGTGCGGGGTGGGCGACGGCATTCTTTACTCCTTGGACGGGCTTCGAAGGTAGGAAGGGGAGCCTGAGGCCGCAAGGAAAAAGCGCCCCACGCGTTGACGCTCCGGCCATGCGCGCCTAGAGACCGGTTGAAAATCGACACTTGCAGCCCGAGCGGCGAATAATTTTGGAAAACAGGACCATGGCGGGATCAAACATCATCGATCTCAATCCCGAACTGCTGGCGGCGGCGGCCGAGAGCAAGGCGTGGCCGTTCGAGGAAGCCAAAAAAATCATCGAACGCTACAAGGGCGCCGACTTTCCCGAAACGATCCTGTTCGAAACCGGCTATGGACCTTCGGGCCTGCCGCATATCGGCACGTTCGGCGAAGTGGCGCGCACCTCCATGGTGCGCCATGCGTTCCGCGTGCTGACGCAGGACAAGGTCGCGACCAAGCTGCTGTGTTTTTCGGACGACATGGACGGCATGCGCAAGATACCCGACAGCGTGCCGGATCGAGCGGCGCTCGAGCCGTATCTGCACAAGCCGCTGTCATCGGTGCCCAACCCCTTCGGCGGCGACTTTGCGAGCTTCGCCGACCACAACAATGCGATGCTCTGCCGCTTCCTCGACACGTTCGGCTTCGACTACGAATTCGCCAGCGCGACGCAATATTACAAGTCAGGCCGCTTCGATGCGATGCTGTTGCGCGCCGCCGAACGCTACGACCAGATCATGGCGGTGATGTTGCCGACGCTCGGGCCGGAGCGGCAGGCGACATACAGCCCCTTCCTGCCGATTTCGCCGAAGAGCGGGCGCGTGCTTTACGTTCCCATGAAGCATGTCGACGCCAAGGCCGGCACCATCACCTTCGACGATGAAGGCACCGAAACCACGCTGCCGGTCACCGGCGGCAGAGTGAAGCTGCAGTGGAAGCCGGATTTCGGCATGCGCTGGGCGGCCCTCGGCGTCGATTTCGAGATGTTCGGCAAGGACCACCAGACCAATGCGGTGGTCTATGACCGCATCTGCAACATACTGGGCGGGCGGGCGCCGGAGCATTTCGTCTACGAGTTGTTCCTCGACGAGAACGGCCAGAAGATCTCCAAGTCGAAGGGCAACGGCCTGACCATAGACGAATGGCTAACCTATGCGCCGACCGAGAGCCTGGGGCTCTATATGTACCAGCGGCCCAGGCAGGCGAAGAAGCTCTATTTCGACGTCATCCCGCGGGCGGTCGACGAATACTACACTTTCCTCGCGGCCTATCCCCGCCAAGAGTGGAAGGAGCGGCTGGGCAACCCGGTCTGGCATATGCATGACGGCAATCCGCCCGCCATCGACATGCCGGTGCCGTTCTCGCTGCTGCTCAACCTGGTCAGCGCCTCCAATGCGCAAAACAAGGATGTGCTGTGGGGCTTCATCTCGCGCCATGTTCAGGGCGTGACCCCCGCCTCCCATCCCGAGCTCGACCGGCTGACGGGCTATGCGATCCGCTATTTCGACGATTTCGTGAAGCCGACGAAGACCTTTCGCCCGGCCGACGAGGTCGAACGCGAAGCGCTGGTGGCTCTCGAAAAGGCGCTTGCCGACTTGCCGACGGACGCCAGCGGCGAGGCGATCCAGAACGCCTCGCTCAACGTGGCGCGCAAGATCGAACGCTACCAGGATCATTCCAAGCAGAGCCCAGAAGGCGGCCCCGGCGTTTCAGGCGCCTTCTTCCAGATGATCTATCAGGTGCTGATTGGCCAGGAACGCGGCCCACGCTTCGGATCCTTCGCCGCGCTCTACGGCGTCACCGAGACCCGCTCGCTCATTCAGAAGGCGTTGGCTGGTCAGCTTGCTTGAGGACGCCGCCATCCTCTTCCAGGATCGAACCCGGCGCCTGAGGCGCCGGGGCGGTGGCGGCCGGCGCCGCCGGGATGCCGGCTAGGTTCGGCGCCGGTCCGAAAATACCTTTCTTCGCACTTTGTGCCTTGTCACCGGCTTCCACATAGGGCCCGCCCTTGGCGGCGCGCGCCCAGCCGTTTTCGACCAGCCATTGACCGACATCCTGCTTGCCTATCCGGCACTCCGCGGCAATCAGGTCGCGACCACCTTCCGGCGGCACCAGGCAAACCACCGCGCGGCCGCGCAGCAAGGAACGGAATGCCGTGCGGGCACGGACGCCGCACGGCCAGGATTTGCCATCGGTGGTGCAGGTCTCGTCCTGCCCGACGACATCGATGCCGGAAATGGCGACCGAATAGCCTTTCGCCTCGATCAGGCCGGCGGCCGGGGCGACCGGCTGGAACAGCTTTGTGCCGTGCCAGTCGTCGGGCATCTTCGGCTTGGGCGGCACGGCGAGCGCCAGCTTGCTCAGCGGCGCGCGCGGCTCGACCCGCTCGGGCTCCCCGGCGGGCATTTCTGGCGGCGTGATGACATCCGGATCGATCGCCCGCGAATGCACCGCCGGCTTTGGCGGCTGCGATGCAGGTATGGCGGAGGTCGCAGGTTCTTCCGGCACCGTCCCGGCGTCAGCCTGGGGGAGCGTATCGGCGCCGGGATCGATCTGGTCCAACGCAACAGTGCTTTCGCTGCCCTTCAGCGTGCGTCCGCCGGCAACGACCAGTGCCGCCATCGCCGGAACCATCAGAACCGCCAGGACAAGATGAGGAAGTCGCACCCGTTGCACCTATTGGCTTGCCCAGACGATCCGCGCCACCCATTCGACCTCGCGCATTGGGATGTCGCGATCCGGATGCTCCGGATTGAGCGAGACCAGCGCGATCGACTTGACGGTCTGTCGCTCGAGCACCTTGGCCATCACCTCACCTGATGTCGTCTTGACGACGACGCGATCGCCCTTGCGCGTGGCGGCGCCCGGCTCGACGATGAGGACGTCGCCGTTGCGGTAGAGCGGCAGCATGGAATCGCCCTGCACCTGCAGCGCATAGGAACTTTCGGTCGATTGCGCCGGCAATTCGACGAGCTCCCAGCCCTGCCCCGCAGGAAAACCGGCATCGTCGAAGAAGCCGCCGGCGCCTGCCTGGGCAAAGCCGAGCAACGGCACGGCGCGCCTGTTGGCGGGCGATGCGCCCCGGCCTTCGATCAGTCCCGTGAATTCGTCCAGCGAAGCGCCCGTCGCCTCGATGATCTTGGCCAACGATTCGGTCGACGGCCAGCGCGGCCGGCCGTCCGAGGACAGGCGTTTCGATTTGTTGAAGGCGGTCGAATCCAGTCCCGCGCGCCTTGCCAGACCCGACGCCGAAAGCGAATAGCGCTCGGCAAGAGCATCGATGGCAGCCCAGACGCGGTCGTGCGAGAGCATGACGTGCTCTCCTTCGAAACAGGAAAAAATGCCTCTTCCTGTCTAACGCGCAACGGCTGCGTTGTCCACCAGCGTGGCCGGCGGATCACGAACAAAGCTGTGTGCCGCAACGACGGCACGGTCATGGCCAAAGCCGCGGATAAGCTATCCGGCCAATGCCGCCATCGCCCTCGGCAGACCCTTCTTCAGCTCGTCGACGTTCATTACCGGGATCATCTCGACGGTGGCATTGAAGGCGAAGAAGAACCGCTCGGCGACATAGGGCATGTCCGAACTGTCCTTTACCTCGAGGAAAAGGTAGGCCGTCCGCCAACCACCGTCAGCGGTAAAATAGGCAGCCTCCGGCTTGAGGTCGGACAGGGTATGCTCGATGAACTTGCCCATGCTGCCTTCCTTGATCGCCTTGTTGCCCTCCTCGGCCGGGATGGACACTCTCAGCATCATACGCATGATGACTACTCCTCCGCCAACATTATGTTAGCGAAAGCTAATGTATCATCCGCACCTGGCTTGGGAAAGTCGATCGACGGGTTGATCAGCCGGACAATTTGGCGAGACCGCGCAGCCCTTGGTGCGAGGTCATGAGAATCCGTTCCGCCTCTGTCGGCGGACGCGGGTTCACCGCCCGGCCAAGTGCGGCGACAACCTCGTCAATGTCGAGGAAGCGGCGCGCCTTGCGGTCGTAGACGCCGGCCGTCGTCAGGATCAAAGCGGCCGTCTCGCCATTGTCCAGGACGAAACGGTGTTTGCCGATGACCTGGGTGCCTTCCCAGGTCTCGATCGAGGACACCACCTCGAAACGGCGCCACAGCCTGATCTCGCGGGCATAGACCACCTGCAGCCCGCCCATCATCGGCGCCCAGCCATTCTTCCGCGCCAGCCTGATCAAGCCGGCACGGACGAACAGGTCGATGCGGCCGAGATCGGCCAGCATCATGTAGCGCGCATTGTTGAGATGGACGTTGAAGTCGATGTCGGTCGGCAGGCAGCGAAAGGCCAGCCGGCCTTCACCAGCCATCACATAGGGGCCACGGCTACGCGCCGTGGCCAGCATGCGCGCCATGCGCGCCCAGACATACATGGCGCGATATCAGGCGGCCTGCTTCACATCGCCCTTGGCATAGGGATCGAAGCGTTCGTAGAAGGTCTCACCTTTCTCGGCCATGTCGAGGAGCAGCTTGGGCGCCTTGAACTCGGCGCCATACTTCTTCTGCAGGCCCTTGGCGATCTTGACGAACTGCTTGGCGCCGATCCCGTCGATATAGGACAGCGCACCACCGGTATAAGGCGCGAAGCCGAAGGCCAGGATCGAACCGACATCGGCCTCGCGTGGATCGGTGACGATGCCTTCCTCCATCACCCGCGCCGCTTCCAGCGCGATGGTGACGAGCAGACGTTGCTGCAGCTCCTCATAGTCGACCTTCTCGGGTGCCAGCTGCGGATAGAGGTCCTTGAGGCCGGGCCAGAGCTTCTTCTTGGCGGGCTTGGCCGGATAGTCGTAAAAACCCTTGCCGTTCTTGCGGCCGAAACGGCCGTGGTCGTCGACCATTGTGTTGATCAGCGCCATCTGCCTGGGGTCGACGGCCTTGTCGCCGAGATCCCTGATGGTCTGCTTCATGATCTTCTGGGCGAGGTCGATGGCCGTCTCGTCGGTCAGCGCCAAGGGACCGACCGGCATGCCGGCGGCCTTCGCCGCATTCTCGATCATCGGCGCGGGCACGCCCTCGATCAGCATCTTGTAGGCTTCCGACATGTAACGCAGCACGCAGCGGTTGACGTAGAAGCCGCGCGTGTCGTTGACGACGATCGGCGTCTTCTTGATGGCGCGCACGAAGTCGATCGCCGTGGCCAGCGCCTTGTCGCCGGTCTTCTTACCCAGGATGATCTCGACCAGCATCATCTTGTCGACCGGCGAGAAGAAGTGGATGCCGATGAAATTCTTCGGCCGCGCCGAATTCTTGGCGAGACCGGTGATCGGGATGGTCGAGGTGTTGGAGGCAAAGATCGCCGACGACTTGAGCACGGCCTCCGCCTGTTCGGTGGCGGCTTTCTTGACAGCGGAATCCTCGAACACCGCTTCGACGACGAGATCGCAGCCGGCGAGGTCGGCATAGTCCGCCGTCGGCGTGATCAGCGACAGGAGCTTGTCCTTCTCCTCGGGCTTGGCGCGGCCCTTCTTGACCTGGTCCGAGACCAGGCTGTCCGAATGCGCCTTGCCCTTCTGCGCCGAGTCCATATCCCGGTCGAGCAGAACCACCGGAATGCCGGCCTTGGCGGTGACATAGGCAATGCCGGCGCCCATGAAGCCGGCGCCGAGGATGCCGATCTTCTTGAACTTGGTGTCCGGCACGCCGGCCGGGCGGCGCGCGCCCTTGTTCAGCTCCTGCAGCGACACGAACAGCGAACGGATCATCGCCGCCGCTTCCTTGGTCTGCATGATCTCGGTGAAATAGCGCTGCTCGATCCTGAGCGCGGTGTCGAAGGGCACCAGCAGGCCCTCATAGACGCATTTGAGGATCGCCGCGGCGGCCGGGTAATTGCCATGGGTCTCGCGGCGCAGGATGGCGATGGCGGGCGGCCACAGATTGGCGCCGGCGGCAGAATAAACCGGCCCGCCGGGCAGCTTGAAACCCTTCTCGTCCCACGGTGCCACCGGCTTGAGGCCGTTCCTGATCATCGCCTTCGCAGTCTCGACCAGCTTCGCAGGTTCGGCGATCTCATGGATCAGGCCCATCGCCTTCGCCTTCTGCGGCGACAGCGTCTGGCCGGAGGTGAGCATCTGCAACGCCTGTTGCTGGTCGGTCAGCCGCGGCACGCGCTGGGTGCCGCCGGCACCGGGGAAGATGCCGATCTTCACCTCGGGGAGCGCCATCCTGACCTTGTCGGAGTCGGCGGCGACGCGGCCATGGCAGGCCAGCGACATTTCGAAGGCGCCGCCCATGCAGGTGCCGTTGATCGCCGAGACCCATGGCTTGCCGCAGGTTTCCAGCTTGCGGAACAGGCCGGTCATGATGCCGGCATTGTCGAACAGCGCCTTGGTCGCCTTTTCTACGTCCTTGACCTTGTCAGTGGCGAAGCTGGTCAGCATCTTCTGCAGCAAGGTGATGTCGGCGCCACCGGAGAAGCTGTCCTTGCCGGAAGTGATCACCGCGCCCTTGATGGCGGCATCGCCAGCCACCTTGTCGACGATGGCGTTCAACTCGCGCATCACCTCTTCGGTAAAGACGTTCATCGAGCGGTCAGGGCTGTTCCAGGTGACCAGCGCGATACCGTCGGCGTCGGTGTCGAGGGTGAAATTGGTGTAGGTCATCGTTCTCTCCCCGTCAGACGCGTTCGATGATGGTTGCGGTGCCCATGCCGGCACCGATGCAGAGCGTTACCAGCGCGGTGTTCAAGTCGCGGCGCTCGAGTTCGTCCAGCACCGTGCCGAAGATCATCGCGCCGGTGGCGCCGAGCGGATGGCCCATGGCGATGGCGCCGCCATTGACGTTGATCTTGTCGTGCGGGATCTCGAAGGCCTGCATGTAGCGCAGCACCACCGAAGCGAAGGCCTCGTTGAGCTCGAACAGGTCGATATCCGACAGCTTCATCTTGGCGCGCTTCAACAGCTTCTCGGTGACGTCGACAGGGCCGGTCAGCATCAGCACCGGCTCGGAGCCGATGTTGGCGAAGGTGCGGATGCGCGCGCGCGGCTTCAGGCCCATGGCCTTGCCGGCCTTCTTCGAGCCGAGCAGCACGGCGGCGGCGCCATCGACGATGCCGGACGAGTTGCCGGCGTGGTGGACATGGTTGACCTCCTCGACCTCGGGGTGCTTCTGCACCGCCACGGCATCGAAGCCGCCCATTTCGCCAGGCATGACGAAGGACGGGTTGAGCGAGGCGAGCGACTGCATGTCGGTCGACGGCCGCATGTGCTCGTCATGGTCGAGAATTGTGAGACCATTCTGGTCCTTGATCGGGATGACCGAGTTCTTGAAGCGGCCATCGGCCCAGGATTTCGCGGCTCGCTTCTGGCTCTCGACCGCGTAGGCGTCGACGTCGTCGCGCGAGAAGCCGTATTTGGTGGCGATCAGGTCGGCTGAAATGCCTTGCGGCACGAACCAGCCGGGCAGGCCGACCGAAGGATCCATGAACCAGGCGCCGCCGGACATGCCCATGCCGACGCGCGACATCGATTCGACGCCGCCGGCGATGACGATTTCATCGGCGCCTTGCGCGATCTTGGCCGCGCCGAAATTGATGGCGTCCAAGCCGGAGGCGCAGAAGCGCGAGATCTGCATGCCGGGTGCCTTGGTGTCGTAGCCGGCCTCGAAGGCGGCGGCGCGCGGAATGACGGAGCCCGCCTCGCCGACCGGGTCGACGCAGCCGAAGATGATGTCGTCGACCGTGCCGGTGTCCAGCCCATTGCGGTCGCGCAGTGCCTCGAGCGTCCTGGCGGCGAGCCGCACCGCCGGCACCTCGTGCAGCGATCCGTCCTTCTTGCCCTTGCCGCGCGGCGTGCGCACGGCGTCATAGACATAAGCTTCGGCCATTTTCATGCTCCTTGGGTTCGCTGAAGAGAGCTGCTCAGAGCGAGCGTCCGATCAGCAATTTCATGATCTCGTTGGTGCCGCCGTAGATGCGCTGGACGCGGGCGTCGCGGAACATGCGGGCGATCGGATATTCATTCATGTAGCCATAGCCGCCGTGCAATTGAAGGCATTCGTCGACGACTTTGCCCTGCAGGTCGGAAAGCCAGTACTTGGCCATCGACGCCGTCACCGGATCGAGGCCGCCATTGATGTGGCGTGTGACGCAGTCATTGTAGAAGACGCGGCCGATGGTGGCCTCGGTCTTCAATTCGGCCAGCTTGAACTGGGTGTTCTGGAAGTCGATGATTGCCTTGCCGAAGGCCTTGCGTTCCTTGACGTAGTCGATGGTCAGCGCCAGCGCCCGCTCGATCATGGCGATCGCCCCGGTGCCGATCTGCAGCCGCTCCTGCGGCAATTGCTGCATGAGTTGAACGAAGCCCTGTCCCTCCTCATGGCCGAGCAGGTTGGCGGTCGGCACACGCACATCGTTGAAGAACAATTCCGAGGTGTCGTTGGCCTTCAGCCCGATCTTGTCGAGGTTGCGGCCGCGCTGGAAGCCTTCGACCTCATCGGTCTCGACGATCATCAGCGAGGTGCCCTTGGCGCCCTTTTCCGGATCGGTCTTGGTGACGACGATGATGAAGTTCGCCAGCTGGCCGTTGGTGATGAAGGTCTTGGAGCCGTTGATCTTGTACTGGTTGCCGTCCTTCTCGGCGCGGGTCTTGACACCCTGCAGGTCGGAGCCGGCGCCAGGCTCTGTCATGGCAATGGCGCCGATCAGTTCGCCGGTGGCGAGCTTCGGCAGCCATTTCTTCTTCTGCTCCTCCGAACCGTAATGAAGGATGTAGGGTGCCACGATCGAATTGTGCAGGCCGATGCCGAAACCGTCGACGCCGACATGGCCGATCGCCTCGATGATGGCGCTCTCATGCGCGAAGGTGCCGCCAGAGCCGCCATATTCCTCCGGCATCGAGGCGCAGAGCAGGCCGGCGGAACCGGCCTTCAGCCAGCTTTCGCGGTCGACCATCTCGTTCTTCTCGAACTCGTCGTAGCGCGGTGCGATCTCCTCCGACATGAAGCGTGTAGCCATGTCGTAGAGCATGCCGACCTCGTCGGCCGCCCAGGCTGGTTTCGGCAAGGAGAGCACTTCGGCGGGATTTGTCGCCACGATTTCCTCCGCGTATCGACAGACAGAAAGGCTAGCGGGACCGAGTTTAGAACGCTTCCGCCGGCAGGGCCATCAGCGTATCGGCGCCGCTCGAAATACGGGCGAGGTGCGCCGAGGTTTCGGGCATGATCCGTTCCATGAAGAAGCGCGCCGTCACGACCTTGTTGTCGTAGAAAGCCACGTTGTTTTTAGAGGAAGATTGGAAACCGTTGGCGCCGGTCTTGCCCTGCGCCGCCTTGGCCATCTGCGCCCACATGTAACCCAGCGCCACGAGGCCGAAGAGATGCATGTAGTCGGTCGAGGCCGCACCGGCATTGTCGGGCTTGGCCATGCCGTTCTGCAGCAGCCACATCGTCGCCGCCTGCAAATCGTTGAGTCCCTTCTTCAGACCCTTGGTGAAGGGCGCCATCTTCTCATCAACGCGGTTTTCCTCACAGAATTCGCCGACCTCCTTGAAGAAGGCCTGGATGGCGCGGCCGCCATTCAAGCCGAGCTTGCGGCCGACGAGGTCGAGCGCCTGGATGCCGTTGGCGCCTTCATAGATCATGGCGATGCGGGCATCGCGCACGAACTGGCTCATTCCGTGCTCTTCGATATAGCCGTGGCCGCCGAACACCTGCTGCGCCATGACAGCGTGGTCGAAGCCCTTGTCGGTCAGCACGCCCTTGACCACCGGCGTCATCAAGCCGGTGTAATCGTCGGCCGCCTGGCGGTCCTTGTCGTCGGCGGAGCGGTGCGCGATGTCGGACTTGATGGCAGTCCACAGCGCCAGCGCGCGGCCGGCCTCGTTGAAAGCCTTCATGGTCATCAGCGAGCGGCGGATGTCGGGATGAACGATGATCGGGTCGGCCTTCTTGTCCGGCGCCTTCGGGCCTGACAGCGAGCGGCCCTGCAAACGGTCCTTGGCGTAGGCGACGGCGTTCTGGTAGGCGATCTCCGACAGTGAAAGGCCCTGCAGGCCGACGCCGAGACGGGCCTCGTTCATCATCGTGAACATCGCCTTCAAGCCGCCATTGGCCTCGCCCAGCAGCGTGCCTTCGGCCTCGTCATAATTCATGACGCAGGTCGAGTTGCCATGGATGCCCATCTTCTCCTCGATGGAACCGCAGGAAACGGTGTTTCTTGTCCCCGGATTGCCCGAGGCGTCGAGCTTGAGCTTCGGCACGATGAACAGCGAGATGCCCTTGACGCCTTCGGGTGCGCCTTCGATGCGGGCCAGCACCAGATGGACGATGTTGTCCGACATGTCGTGCTCACCGGCCGAGATGAAGATCTTCTGGCCTGAAATCTTGTAGGTGCCATCGCCGTTCGGCACCGCCTTGGTGCGCAGCAGGCCGAGATCGGTGCCGCAATGCGGCTCGGTCAGGTTCATGGTGCCGGTCCAGGTGCCCTCGACCATCCTGGGCAGCCACGTCGCCTTCTGCTCGTCGGTGCCGTGGGTGATGATGGCGGCGATCGCGCCCTGCGTCAGGCCGGGATACATCATCAGCGACATGTTGGCCGACACCATGTATTCGGCCACCGCCGTGTGCACGGCATAGGGCAGGCCCTGGCCGCCGAACTCGACGGGGGCCGCCAGACCCATCCAGCCGCCTTCGCGATACTGGTCGAACGCTTCCTTGAAGCCCTTGGGCGTGGTTACCGAGCCGTCGTCATGGCGCACGCAGCCTTCCATGTCGCCGACACGGTTGAGCGGATGCATGACGTTCTCGGCGAGCTTTGCGCCCTCGGCGAGAATTGCCTCCAGCACGTCGGGCGTTGCGTCGGCGAATCCGGGAAGGTTCGAATAGCGCTGATAGCCCAGCACTTCGTTGAGCACGAACAGCGTGTCCTGGACCGGGGCCCTGTAGATCGGCATGCTTTTCCTCCACCATGCGGATTAGGCCTCGAAATCAAGCCGTGCGCGGCAAGCGGGCCAATGTCGAAGCCGCAATAGCAAATATTGACGTTTGCGTAAACGTCAATATTTTCGATGCGACAAGATTTCCGCCGCCAGGCGCGCGGAGCCTAGCGTTGCGGCATCGCGCAAGCCAGGATGAAACAGCGGGCCAAAGATAGCGAAAAGCCGCGCGGCATGGCCACGCGGCTTTGATGGTGAAGGGCCGACAGGTCGGCGTGAGCAGACTGGCTTAGCTGGCGACGCTCGCCTGCGGCGCCGAACGCTCGGCCAACATCTGACGCACCGCCGACATCGAGCCGCTGAGCTCATTGATGGCGTCGTCGATCAGCGCCCGCTGCTTCTGCAGGCGAGCGAGCTGCTTCTCCGACTTGTCCAGCGCCAGGCGCAACTGCTTGGTGTTGGAACCGGTCGGATCGTAGAGGTCCATCATCTGCTTGACGTCGCGCAACGAGAACCCGACCTTGCGGCCGAGCAGGATCAGCTTCAGCCTGGCCTTGTCGCGGCGCGTATAGAGACGGGTCGAACCGTCGCGCTGCGGGTTGAGCAGGCCCTTGTCCTCGTAGAAACGCAGCGTGCGCAGCGTCACGCCGTATTTTTTGGCCATTTCGCCGATGCGGGAGAGATCCTCGCCGGCTTCGACGGATGCATTATTGGTATTGGCCGCGGTCTCGCCGGCCGAGATAAGTTTCATGGTCACTGGCTTCCCCGTCTGGTGGCGTCGCGGTCCTGGACCATGCGTCGCCTGACTGGAAGCGGGGGCGTGCTTCCGGCCGTGGTTTCGACAAACAAATCGCAAAACAGCACAGTTGTGCGCCATTTACGTTTACGTCAATTCTATACCGATAGCCGCCTCATGACGCAAGGGCGTTCTGAGAACGGTGCTTTATGCCGCACCGGAAGTCGCGACAGCCAACTTCCTTGCAACTTCTTAAGCTTGGTTAACGCGTTGTTTACCACGTTGGGCGAAATGTGCGCGTGTCGGCTACCCGTGGTTATCCTGTATCGAATTTTCACGGTTTTTCGGAGCGCGGGTGAAACCCGGGAAGCTTGTCTTCCACCGTGACATGGAAGCGCGGTCGCCTCGTTCCGGCAGGGACTTGGGGAGCTGGTAGCAAGCCGGCCAATCTGAAAGACGGACGCACCGATGAACAGCAAGCGGTCCTACCTCGATACACTCAATGCCGGCAGGCAGCGCAAGCCACAGACAACGCTCGAGCAGCTGAACCGCTCGCTGGAGACCCTGGAGCAGCGCCTGGGGCAGACGCGTGAGGACGCGACGGCACGGCCCGTTCCTCGCCAATATGGCGCCGATCCGCGCTACCCCGCCACCGATCCGCGTTATCCCGCCGCTCAGCCGACGGCCCAGCAGCGCTGGTATGAGGATCCGCAGCCGGCACCGCGCGCGCAGAATCCGGCGCCCTCGCCCGCCTTCGACCAGAATTATCAAGCGATCGCGCGCGACATCGACCGCGTGCGCGGCCAGGAAGACAGCGTCGCCATGGTCGGCAAGATCGCCGGCGAGCTGCGCGGCATGCGCGAGGAACTGCGCCACCAGGTGACTTCGGGGCTGCAGCGCGAATTCGACGCGCTGCGCAAGGACATCGACCGCGCCTTCCAGGCGAACGCCAAGCCCGGCGCGACAGGCAAGGGCAGCGCCGAACTCGGCGTGGAATTCGAGCGGCTCTCCGGCGCCATCAAATCGCTGTCGGAGAAGAGTGACGACAGGAGCGTCAACCTGCTGCGGCTGGAGCTCGAGCAGGTCAAGGCCGCGCTCGACACGCTGGCGCGCGAGGAGAGCGTGCAGAAGGTCGACCGCCGCTGGGACGATTTCGACCGCCGCTGGACGGCCTTCGAGGACCGCGTCGACGCCGACCAGCGCAAGCGCTCCGACGATCCCGCCCTCGCGGCCTTGACCGACCGGCTGGAGCAGATCAGCAACGCCGTCAACAACCTGCCGGAATCGCTGTCGCTGCGCTCGCTGGAGGAAAAGGTCCGCACGCTGGCCGGCGCGGTCGACCATTTCGCCAGCCAGCAGGACAATCGCGGCGGCGGCACGCTGGCCATGATCGACGAGCGGCTGGACGAGATTTCCCGCGCCATCGTGGCCTCGACAGTCGCCGCACAGGCGAATTCAATCGACCACGAAGCCTTCGAGCGCATCGAGAAGCGGATCGACTCGCTCGCCCAGCAGATCGAGGAAGTGGCGCAGGACCGTCCCGGCAATGTCGTGATCGACCGGCTGAACACGCTGTCGAGCCGGGTCGATGACCTCGCCGGCCGCGCCAACCTGCCCGAGCAGGCGATGGAACGGCTCGCCAAGCAGATCGCGCTGATCGCCGACAAGATCGATCAGGCGCCGGCCATGCCCGACGCCGACTACATCTTCCACGGGCTGGAGCAGCGCTTCGACGTGCTGTCCGGCATGATGGAGCGTCGCCAGGGCGACGCCATCGAACAGGGCAACATGCTGTTTCGCGATCTCGAGCGCCGGCTGGACGAGGTTGCCGACCGGCTGGACCAGCGCAGCATGCCGCAGGTCGACAGCGCCGGCATCATGGACGCCATCGATGCCCGCTTCACCGCGCTGGCCAAGCGCATGGAAACGCGCGCTCCCGATCCCGCCGGCGAGGCGGCGATCCGCGGGCTGGAAAGCAGGCTCGAAGATATCTCAAGCCGGCTGGACGCCTCGGCAGCCCAGGTGGCCGGCATCGATCCGGCGCTGATCCGCAGCCTGGAGGCGCAGGTCGCCGGCCTGTCGGCGCATCTTTCCAAGCCCAGCACGCCGCTGCCGGACTTCGAGGACATCAGCCCGCGCCTCAACGAAATCGAGAAAGCGCTGGCCGGGACCCGCGATTCCATCCTCGGCGCCGCACGCGAGGCGGCCGAGAACGCGGTGCGCTCGCTGGCCGGAACGAGCACCAATACGGCCGCGGTTTCCGGCCTCGCCCAGGATCTGAAGACACTGGAGACATTGACGCGGCGTTCCGACGAACGCAATTCGCGCACCTTCGAGGCCATTCACGATACACTGCTCAAGATCGTCGACAGGCTGGGTTCGCTGGAAACCAGCGACCCGTCCGAAGCGGTAAGCGAACTGCTGGATGCGGCTCCGACCGAACCGGGCGGCTGGCGTGGCGCACGGCGGTCCAAGATGGCGGTGAACGCGCCGTCGATGACCATGGACGAGCCGCTGCCGCTGACCGGCGACATGGCCGATCTGGACGCGCGTGCCGCGGCCATATTGCGCGCCGAGCCTGCTTCGTCAGTCGAGCCGGCACTGCACGTCGAATCGGGCTTTTCGGCCCGGCCGGGGGCGCGCTCGCCGGCGGAAGCCGCCGCCGCCGCCGCGATGGCCGCACTCGGTTCCGACGCCACCACCAGAAAAGACCAGCCTGCTGGCCGCAAGTCGATGTTCGGCGGGCTGGCGCGCGCCTTCAAGGGCAAGAAGGCGGCGGATGTTCCGCCACTGGCCGGCCCGGCGCCGGACGCCGATATCCCGAGTGTCGATCTCGACGAGCCGCTCGATCCGAAAGTCGCCAACCGCCCGCTGGAGCCCGGCTCCGGCGCGCCCGACCTCAATGCCATCATGAAGCGCGTGCGCGACGAGCGGGGACAACCGGCAAAGCCCGGCGACAGCGACGCAGCGAAATCGGATTTCATCGCCGCTGCCCGGCGCGCGGCGCAGGCGGCCGCGGCCGAGGCCGACGCCCTGAAGCGCCAGTCGACGATGAAAGGCCCGGTCAAGGCGCTCAGGATAGGCGACCTGCTCAAGGCGCGGCGCAAGCCGATCCTGATGGCGGCGGCAGCGATCATGCTGGCGCTTGCCGGCCTGCAGCTTGGCAAGGCGTTTCTTTCGGACCCCGCCCAGGTGGCAAGCAACGACGCGGCTCCCATCGTCGCCTCGCAGCCGGTGAAGACGGCATCTGTCGATGCCGCCAGCCAGCCGAAGACCGAAGTCCAGCCGGCGGCGACGGACAGCGCGCCGGCCCCTACCGTCAGGCAGGCGGAACAATCCGAGCCGGCAAGCAAGGACGACATGGCGGCGCAGACCGTCATGGCCATGCCGTCGGATACGGACGCGATGCCAGCGCCTGCGGCCGAGCCCGCTCCAGCACCCGTCGCGCCGGCCATGGCTCCCGGCCCGGGCGCCCCCGACGCGATGGCTTCAACCGCGCCGGCGCCTGTTGCTCCGATGACCGCTGCTCCCACCTTAACGGATCCGGCACCAGCCGCCGTCACCAGCGGTACGCAGGCGACGGATGCCGATGCCCAACCTGCATCAGCCGCGCCAACGGCAGCCGCCGAGGCAACGGCCAACGACACGACCGGCACCGTTTCGCCGATGGACAAGCCGGCGGCGACAGCCGCGACCAAGTTCGACATCCCTGCCGAAACCGGCCCGGCCGCCTTGCGTGACGCCGCCGCCGCTGGCGACGCCAAGGCACTGTTCGAGGTCGGCTCGCGCTACGCCGAGTCGCGCGGCGTCAAGGAAGACATGCCGGCGGCCGCCAAATGGTACGAGAAATCGGCGGAACTCGGCTTCGCGCCGGCCGAATACCGCATCGGCAATTTCTACGAGAAGGGGATCGGCGTCGCACGCGACATCAAGAAGTCGAAGACCTGGTATCAGCTCGCCGCCGCGCAGGGCAACGCCAGCGCCATGCACAATCTGGCGGTGCTGTTCGCCATGGCCGCTGACGGCGTGACCGACAATGAATCGGCCGCGCACTGGTTCCAGGAGGCCGCCGACCTCGGCGTCAAGGACAGCCAGTTCAATCTCGGTATCCTGGCCGCCAAGGGCGTCGGCATGAAGCAGAACCTGGAAGAGTCCTATAAATGGTTCGCGCTCGTCGCCAAGACCGGCGACAAGGATGCCGCGGCCAAGCGCGACGAGATCGCCAATGCGCTGCGACCCGAGCAGCTCGAGCGGGCGCGCGCCGCGACAGAATTGTGGAAGGCCAAGCCGCTCAACGCGGCGGCCAATTCGGTGGACATTCCCGAATCCTGGCAGGAAGGCACGCCGCAGACGACCGCCGGCATCGACATGAAGAAGGCGGTCAAGAACATCCAGCTCATCCTCAACAAGAACGGCTATGACGCCGGTGGCGCCGACGGCGTGATGGGCGAGAAAACCAAGAACGCGATCATCGCTTTCCAGACCGCCAACAAGCTGCCGGCGACCGGCGCGGTCGACGAGAAACTGGTCAAGGCATTGCTGGCGCGCAAATAACGGCAGAAGCGTCGTTTCCACGACGCCCTTGCCATACATTTGCCTGTTAACTGATTGAGTTGTTTTTTGTTTCGGCGCGGTGGCGGGGTTTGACCCCGCTGCCGCGTCGGCGCAAGACAAAATTGGCTTTTCGATGCGATACTGCCCGCAACGGCTTTATTCGCCGACAGGCAAACTGATCGAGACTGACGGGTGGGCATCTATCTCCCGATCGCGGAAATTTCCGTCAACGTCTTCGTGCTGCTGGCCATGGGCGCCGCGGTGGGCTTCCTGTCGGGCATGTTCGGGGTGGGCGGCGGCTTTCTCATCACGCCGCTCTTGATCTTCTACAACATCCCGCCGGCGATCGCGGTCGCCACCGGCGCCAACCAGGTCATCGCTTCTTCCGTCTCCGGCGTCCTTTCGCACATGAAGCGAGGCACGCTCGACTTCAAGCTCGGCGGCGTGCTGCTCGCCGGGGGCATCGTCGGTTCCACCGCCGGCATCTACGTGTTCGGCTTCCTGCGCAGGCTCGGCCAGCTCGACCTGTTCATCTCGCTGCTCTACGTCGTGCTGCTCGGCACCGTCGGCGGGCTGATGCTGGTCGAGAGCATCAACGCGCTGCGCGCCACGCGCAGCGGTGCGGCACCGGTGCTGAAGAAATCCGGCCAGCACAACTGGATCCACCGCTTGCCGCTGAAGATGCGCTTCCGCGCGTCGAAATTGTTCGTCAGCGTCATTCCGGTGCTCGGGCTTGGCGCCGGCATCGGCTTCCTGTCGTCGATCATGGGCGTCGGCGGCGGCTTCATCATGGTGCCGGCGCTGATCTATCTCTTGAAAGTGCCGACCAATGTCGTCATCGGCACCTCGCTGTTCCAGATCATCTTCACGTCCGCCTACACGACGCTGGTCCACGCCACCACCAACCAGACCGTCGATGTGATGCTGGCCTTCCTTTTGATGGCCGGCGGCGTGGCCGGGGCGCAGTATGGCGCCAAGGCCGGCCAGCGGCTGCGCGGCGAGCAATTGAGAGCCCTGCTGGCGCTGCTGGTGCTGGCGGTGGCGATCCGGCTCGCGATCGATCTGTTCGTCACGCCGCCCAACCTTTATTCGTTGTCCGGCTTGGGCCTCAACTGATGAAAGGCATGAAGGCGCTCGCAACCGTCGCTCTCCTGTCCCTGACCGCCGCCCCGCCGGCGAAGGCGCAGACGCCATTGACGGAAGGCATCCAGATCGGCCTCTCCACCGATGCGGTGTCGATCACCGCCGGTTTTTCCGGCGCCGACCTGACCATTTTCGGTTCGCTGGAAAATCCCGACCCACTGGTGGCACGCCAGGGCCGCTACGACGTCATCGTCGTGCTCGAAGGGCCGCCCAAACCGGTGGTGGTGCGCCGCAAGGACCGGGTGCTGGGCGTCTGGATCAATCTGGATTCCGAGACCTTCGAGAATGTGCCGGTGTCCTATTCGGTGGCCACGACGCGGCCGCTGCAGGACATCACCGAACCCAACAGCTACAAGCAATTATCGCTCGGCGCCTCCAATCTCTATATGCAGCCCGCCGATGCCGGTGACAGCCCGGCGACGATCGAGGAATTCACGGCGGCACTGCGCGAGCGCAAGGCCGCCGCCGGCCTCTACAGCGAGAATGTCGGTGGCGTGCAATTCCTGTCGCAGAACCTGTTTCGCGCCACGGTCAGGCTGGCGCCGAATGTGCCCGTCGGCACGCACAAGGCGCGTGCCTTCCTGTTCAAGAGCGGCCTGTTCATCAAGGAGAGTTCGGCGCAACTCGAAATCCGCAAATCGGGCTTCGAACAATCGATCTTCCGCGTCGCCCACGACTATTCGTTCCTCTATGGCGTGTTCGCCATATCGCTGGCCATGGTGACCGGCTGGCTCGGCCGGCTGGTGTTCCGCAAAGATTGACGCTCGGGGAAAACAGGGGTTCCCCTTTTCCCCACCATGCGATAAACCGCCGCCTCCCAGCCCAAGGGCAAACACGCACATACCATTCGCCAGAGCGGTCCGGCCTTCCGGATGACAGCGCGATGCATCGCCGCTGTCTTGCCGCCACGAAACAATGACAGGAGGCTGCAATGCATCAGGCATTCGGCGGCATCGACTTCGGCACGTCCAACTCCACGGTGGGCGTGATCCGGAACGGCAAGGCGCGGCTGGTCCCGCTGGAGGGCGAACAGCCCACCTTGCCAAGTGCCGTGTTCTTCAACTTCGAGGACGGCCACACCTATTTCGGCCGGCGCGCGATCGGCGATTATACCGACAGCATCGAAGGCCGCCTGATGCGCTCGTTGAAGAGCGTGCTCGGCAGTTCGCTCGCCCACGAGAAGACGCGTATCAAGGCGCGCCAGATCGGCTTCATCGACATTATCGGCCTGTTCATCGGCCATCTGAAGACGCGGCTCGAAGAGGACGCCGGCGGCGTGGTGGAAAGCGTGGTGCTCGGCCGCCCGGTGCAATTCGTCGATGACGATGCGCAAGCCGACGCGAAGGCGCAAGGCGAGCTCGAGAAGGCCGCCCGTGCCCAGGGTTTCAAGCACATCGCTTTCCAGTTCGAGCCGATTGCCGCGGCGCTCGACTACGAGCAGAAGGTAACGCGCGAGGAACTGGCGCTGATCATCGACATGGGCGGCGGCACATCCGACTTCTCGATCGTGCGGGTCTCGCCGGAGCGCTCGCGATCGACCGACCGCAAGGACGACATCCTGGCCAGCCGCGGCATCCATATCGGCGGCACCGATTTCGACCGGTTGCTGAGCATCGCCCATGTCATGCCGCAGCTCGGCTACCTCTCCGCGACCAAGGACGGCAAGCGCAATCTGCCGGCCAGCTATTTCATCGACCTCGCCACATGGCAGCGCATCAACCTGGTCTATACCGCCAAGGCGATGACGCATCTCCGCCAGATCCGTTACGAGGCCGTGCGTGCCGACCTGGTCGACCGCTTCATCCATATCGTCGAGCACCGCTACGGGCACGCTCTGGCGGCGCTGGTCGAAAAGGCCAAGATAGAACTGACCAACAGGTCATCGGCGGAGGTGGCGGTGAAGCTGCCTGACGCGGCGTTCGCCGCCGGGATCACGCGCGACGGGCTGGAGGCCACGATTGCCCGGGATATCGAGCGGGTCACCGAAACGGTCGGTCAGACCATTCGCGACGCTCAGGTCAAGCCATCGGACATCACCGCCGTGTTCCTGACGGGAGGCTCGACCGCGATCCCGCTGGCAAGACGAGAGATCCTGTCGCTGGTGCCGCAGGCTTCCGTCATCGACGGCGACATGTTCGGCTCGGTCGGGCTTGGCCTGGCGCTCGATGCGCAGCGGAAGTTCGGCTGATCCTACCCTGACCCGTTCATCTCTGCAGCCAGATGCGCCTTCAGCGCCATCTGGGCCAGGCTTGCCTGGCGGTCGCGATGGGTGATCATGGCGAAGTCGCGCTTGGGCAATTCGATCGGCACGGCTCTCAGGCTCCCCTCGGCGACCGCGTGCCCGACGACCAGCTCCGAAATGATGGTCGCGCCTGCGCCCGCTTCGACGGCCTGGCGAACCGCCTCGTTGCTGGGCAGCACCAGGAATATCTGCAGGTCGGCAAGTGAAATCCCCTCGCGACGCGCCAGATCCTCCAGCACCTCGCGCGTCCCTGAGCCGCCCTCGCGGATGATCCAGCGCAGGCCCGTGATGTCAGGGCGGCCCGGCGCGATTTCGGCGATCAGCGGATGGGAGCTGGCAACGACCAGCATCAACCGGTCGGTATCGACCTTGGCGCGGCGCAATATGTCGGATTCGGTGCGCCCTTCGACCAAGCCGAGATCGGCGGTTCCATCGAGCACGCTGGCCTCGACCTGCCTCGTGTTGCCGATGGTGACGCTAAGCCTGACGGCCGGATAGGCCTCGTGGAAGGAGGCCAGCCGGCGCGGCAGCCAGTAGCTGGCGATGGTCAGGCTGGCGGCGATCGAGAGGCTGCCGGCGACCGTCTGCGAAACATGTTCCAGCACGTTGCGGGCGGCGGCAGCCCGCTCCAGCACGGCCTTGGCCTCGGGCAGGAACCGGTGGCCGGTCTGGGCCAGCTCTATGTTGCGGCCGACGCGGTTGAACAGATGGACACCGTGCTGCTCTTCCAGCGCGCGAATGGCCGCCGACGCGGCCGACTGGGATATGCCGAGAAGCTCTGCTGCCTTGGTCATGTGGCCGCGCTCTGCGACGGCGACGAAAATGCGCAACTGGTCCAGGGTCATGCCTGCATTAAGAACCAATATCGATCGAATTTACAAGAACAACTGATTAGACGGATCGATAGCTTTATTCTACTTTTTTAGCCGAAGTTAGAAAAAATTGGCCTGCAGGTCGCAGAGAATAAAATGATCGGGCGGTTCAGATCCCTGCTTGCGCATTGGACCCGCGGCATCCGGCGGCGATTGGCCGGTGATCGATATCACCCCGAAGAGCATTACATGCGCGGCCCCGGACCGAAGACGCGCGCCAAATCCGCCGGCCGCGCGAGCACCACGGGATCATGATGCAAGGACCGCCGCGCGGCGCCAATTCAGCCCCCTCGCAACGCCCGCTTGCCGACACGCGCGCGCCCGATGAAGGCGACGGCGTCGACACCTCACCCGATGTTTCCGACAGCATTGCCAAGACGACCTGCTACATGTGCGCGTGCCGCTGCGGCATCGATGTGCACATCAAGGATGGCAAGGTCCGCTACATCAACGGCAACAAGGACCATCCAGTCAATCGCGGCGTGATCTGCGGCAAGGGCAGCTCCGGCATCATGCAGCACTACAGCCCGGCCCGCCTGAAGAAGCCGCTCTTGCGCACCGGCCCGCGCGGCTCGGGTGAGTTCCGCGAGATCGAGTGGGAGGAAGCCTTCTCGATCGCCACCGAGCGGCTGTTGAAGATCCGCCGGACCGATCCTAAGAAATTCGCCTTCTTCACCGGACGCGACCAGTCGCAATCCTTGACAGGCTGGTGGGCGAGCCAGTTTGGCACGCCAAACTTCGCTGCCCATGGCGGCTTCTGTTCGGTCAACATGGCAGCCGGTGGCCTCTACACGATCGGCGGCTCGTTCTGGGAGTTCGGCGAGCCCGATTGGGACAACACGAAATACTTCATGCTGTTCGGCGTCGCCGAGGACCATGACTCCAACCCGATCAAGATCGGACTGGGCAAGCTCAAGGCGCGCGGCGCCAAGGTGGTGTCGATCAATCCCTGCCGGACCGGTTACAATGCGATCGCCGATGACTGGATCGGCATCCGACCCGGCACTGACGGCCTGTTCGTGTTCGCGCTCATCCACGAACTCTTGAAGGCCGGCCGCGTCGATCTCGATTATCTGCTCCGCTACACCAACGCGCATGTCCTGGTTATCCAGGAGCCTGGCGCGGTCGATGATGGGCTTTTTCTGCGCGACAGCGACGGCACTCTTGTCGCTTGGGACCGAGTGGCGAAGACCTCCGTCAACGCGACCGATCCAGATGCGAAGCCGGCACTGACCGGCAGCTTCACGGTCGACGGGCGCAGGTGCGTTCCGGTGTTCCGGCTCATTGCGGACCGCTATCTCGACGAGGGCTACGCACCCGACGCGATCGCCGAGCGTTGCGGCATTGCCGCCGATACGATCCGCCGGATCGCCGCCGAACTTGCCCATGTCGCCTTCGAACTGGCGATCGAACTGCCGGTCGCGTGGACCGACTGGGCCGGGCGCCGGCATGAGACGATCAAGGGCCGACCTGTTTCGATGCATGCCATGCGCGGCATCTCCGCCCATTCCAACGGCTTCCATACCTGCCGGGCCATTCACCTGCTGCAGGTGCTTCTCGGAACCGTGGACGTGCCTGGCGGCTTCCGCTTCAAGCCGCCCTACCCCCGGTCCGCCCCGCCGGGTCCGAAGCCCTGCGGCAAGGACGTGAGGCCGATGACGCCGCTCGACGGCATGCCCCTCGGTTTCGTTTGTGGACCCGACGATCTGCTGGTCGATGAGGCCGGCACGCCGCTGCGCATCGACAAGGCTTATTCCTGGGATTCGCCACTTGCGGCGCATGGTCTGATGCACACCGTCATCCGCAACGCCTGGGCCGGCGACCCGTACCCGATCGACACGCTGCTGATGTACATGTCGAACATGGCGTGGAACTCCTCGATGAACACGGTCGAGACCATGGCCATGCTCACCGACCGTGATGAGGCGGGCAACTACAGGATCCCATTCATCATCTATTCCGACGCCTATTACTCCGAGACCGTGCCGTTCGCAGACCTCGTGCTGCCCGACACCACCTATCTCGAGCGTCATGACTGCATCAGCCTGCTCGACCGGCCGATCAGCCATGCCGACGGGCCGGGGGACGCCATCCGCCATCCCGTCGTCGAGCCCGACCGCGACGTCAGGCCGTTCCAGTCGGTCATGATCGAACTCGGCGCGCGGCTTGGGCTGCCGGGGTTTGTCAATGACGACGGCTCGGCAAAGTACAGCGACTATGCCGACTACATCGTCAACCATGAGCGCACGCCTGGCATCGGCCCGCTGGCCGGCTGGCGCGGCAAGGAAGGCACTTCCATCGGCAAGGGCGAGCCCAATCCGGACCAGTTGCAGCGCTACATCGACAATGGCGGCTTCTGGCACCACGACTTCACTGACGACCAGCGCTACTACAAGATGGCCAACCGCTCCTATCTCGATTTCGCCGTGCAACTGGGCTTCATTCCCAAGGCCGAGCCGGTCGTCTTCCAGCTCTATTCCGAACCGATGCAGCGTTTTCGGCTGGCCGCGCGCGGACATGGCCGGGTGGTGCCGCCCGAAGGCGAACGCCGGCGCATCGAGACCTACATGGATCCGCTGCCGTTCTGGTACATGCCCTTCGAGGAACAGGCCGTGGACCTGGAAAAATACCCGCTGCACGCGCTGACGCAGCGGCCCATGCACATGTACCATTCCTGGGGTTCGCAAAACGCGTGGTTGCGGCAGATCACCAGCCAGAACCGGCTGTTCGTACATCACCGGACGGCGGCCGGCCTTGGCCTTGTCGATGACGACTGGGTGTGGATCGAGAGCATCAATGGCAAGGTGAAGGGGCAGATCAAGCTGGTCGACGGAGTAAACGAAAGCACGGTCTGGACCTGGAACGCGATCGGCAAAAGGCGCGGCAGCTGGGGGCTGAAGGACAATGCGGCCGAGAGCAATCGCGGCTTCCTGCTCAACCACATCATCGGTGACCAGACTTCTGCCGATGCCAGCGGCAGACGTTATTCGAATTCCGATCCAGTCACGGGACAGGCTGCGTGGTTCGATCTGCGCGTGCGCATCGTCAAATGCGCTGATGAGGAAGCCGGCTTCACCGAGCCGCAATTCGAAAGATTTCGCCAGCCGCCACATTTCGAACCCTCGCCCGACAAGCTCACTTTCGGCGCCGAATTTCGCCGGGCAAGAGAGGCGGCCGAATGACCTGTCTTCCAAGTCCGGGCGGCAAGAAGCTCGGCCTCGTCGTCGACCTCGACACCTGTGTCGGCTGCCAGGCCTGCGTCACCGCCTGCAAGGAGTGGAACACCGGCGGTCACATGGCGCCGCTGACCGACATCGACCCTTACGGCGGCCATGTCGACGGCGTCTGGTTCAACCGCGTGCACAGCTACGAGCACATCACCGAGATGGGCGGGCGCACGGTGAACTTCCCGCGCTCCTGCCTGCATTGCGAGACGCCGGCCTGCGTCACCGTCTGTCCGACGGGCGCCTCCTACAAACGCGCCTCGGACGGCATCGTGCTGATCGACGAGGACAAGTGCATCGGTTGCAAATTGTGCAGCTGGGCGTGCCCTTACGGCGCGCGCGAGTTCGACACGGATGTCGGCGTGATGAAGAAATGCACGCTCTGCGTCGACCGCATCTACAACGACAATCTGGCCGAAGGAGACCGCGTGCCGGCCTGCGTCGCCGCCTGCCCGACCAGCGCCCGGCATTTCGGTGACCTCGGCGATCCCCAATCCGCCGTCTCGCAACTGGTGGCGGATCGCGGCGGGGTCGACCTGATGCCCGAGCTTGGCTATCGCCCGACCAACAAATACCTGCCGCCGCGCGCCCATACGCAGCGCGCCGCATCGGTGCCGGCCAAGGCGCTGGAGCCGGTGCGGGCCGAGGGTGCTTTCCTTGGCTGGGTCGACCGCATGCTTTCGAGCTGACCATCCATGCATCCAGCTTTTTCGGTCGTTTTCTTCACCACCGCTACGGGTGCCGGCTATGGGTTGCTCGCAATGCTCGGCGTGCTCGGCCCGCTCGGCCTCATCGCGCCCGATTTCTGGCCGGGCTTCGTCGGCATTGGCCTGGCGCTCGGCCTGATCGCGGCCGGCCTGCTGTCATCGACCCGCCATCTCGGCAGACCTGAACGTGCCTGGCGGGCGTTCTCGCAATGGCGCAGTTCATGGCTGTCGCGCGAAGGCGTATTGTCGGTCATCACCTTCATCCCGGCGGGCCTCTTCGGCCTGGGCTGGGTCTTCCTTGGCCGCCTCGATGGCTGGGTGGCGGCCGCGGGCGTTCTGGCCACCTTCGGCGCCTTTGTCACGGTCTGCATGACCGGCATGATCTATGCATCGCTCAAGCCGATTGCCCAATGGCACAGCCCCTACACCTTGCCCGGCTATCTGATCTTCTCGGCGATGAGCGGCTGCGTGCTCGTGAATGCCCTGCTGCAAGGCTTTGCGGTCGGCTCGACTGTCCCGCTCGCCGCTTCCGTACTGCTCACCTTGCTCGGCTGGGGCTGGAAGCTGGCGACCTGGCGCCACAATGACCAGCTTGAAATCGCGACCAACGCGAACACCGCGACCGGGCTCTCCGGCGGCACGGTGCGATCCCTGGAATGGCCGCATACCGAGGAAAACTACCTGCTCAAGGAAATGGGCTTCCGCATCGCGCGCAAGCACAGCGCGAAGCTGCGCCGGATCACGCAGGCGCTGGCGTTCGCTCTACCCATCCTGCTGCTCACCGCCACCTTCGCCCTGCCCTGGCCCTTTGCGGCGGTCTCTTCAGGGCTCGCTGCAATCGTCCAGTTCACCGGCATGCTGGTCGAACGCTGGCTGTTCTTCGCCGAGGCGAAGCACACCGTCACGCTTTATTATGGACGATAGGACAGCTGAAAATGACTTCCGCCAGCTCTCTGAGCGACAGTAAAATTCGGCATTATTGTTGACAGCGGAGTCGATACTATCCTTTAAATCCAGAATGCTCCAGTTCTCTATTCGTAGTTCAAGGCGATGAATCTCGCTGCCTTCCGCTCTCCGACCTATCTCGCACTCGGCTTGTTCGCCGCATGTATGTTTATCCTTGCACCCTGCAATTTAATAGCAGGCGCGCTCGAAGCCGAAGCCGCCTTTAAAGCGAATAATTATTCAGAAGCGTACAAAGAATGGACGGCTCTCGCCCAAAAGGGTGATGCCATTGCCCAATTTAACGTCGGATTTCTGTATTCCAGAGGACTGGGTGTTCCACTGGATTATTCCAAAGCTGCCGAATGGTGGGGCAAGGCGGCGGATCAAGACATGGCAGTGGCCGAGTTGAACCTTGGACTTTTGTACTCCTGGGGCAAGGGCGTTCAGCAGGATGATTCCAAAGCGGCGGAGCTATGGCGCAAGGCGGCGATCCGAGGTTTGCCCGAAGCTCAGCAGTATCTTGGATACGCGTATTTTTCTGGGACGGGTGCCCAAAAGTGGTTCCGATGCGGTACTTTGGTTAACCAAAGCAGCTGAGCAAGGTAATGTTGACGCGCAAATTAATTTGGGCGTGGCTTACCTGACCGGCGAGATTGTAGATAAGAACCCCAAGCTAGCCTTCTATTGGTACGAAAAGGCTGCGCAACTGAATGACAGCAAGGCGCAATTCAACGTGGCATTGATGTATCTCAAAGGTGTTGGGGTTGAGCAGAATGATGACCTTGCCATCCAATGGTTAAAACGCTCGGCAGCGCAGGGATACCGCGGCGCGGAAGAAGCACTTGACCGCATTCATGCTGCGCTTAAGAAGACTTGAGCTTCACCAAGACCAGGCGGCGACCCTCAACCCGGCCGCAGCATCGAACCGGAGATGGCGAAGATGCGGTCAGTGCCAAGCATGTAAGCCATCAGCGACTCCAGCCGGAACAAGCCGGCATAGGCGCGGTCGAGCACGTTGAGCGAGCCGGTATAGGCACCGAAAGCCGGCATGATCATGCGGCCGCCGTCGCCGGCAAAGCAGCGCCTGCGCACCGAACGGCCTTGCTGCACGATGCGCGCGCAGGGATGCAGGTGGCCTGAAATCTCGCCCTCGACCCGCACCTTCGACGGCTCGTGCCGGAACAGCAGGGAACCTATGGCCAGTTCCCGCACGGTCTCGCCGGGCAGGTCCGCCGGCGCCTCCGGGTCGTGATTGCCGGCGACCCAGAACCAGTCACGGCCTGCCATCAGCGCCTCCAGCCGTTCGCGAAAGCTCGAATGCATGCGCTTGGCGCCGCCGCCATCGTGGAAACTGTCACCCAGGCTGATGATGATCGACGGCTGGTAGTCCGATATCACCGCCTGCAATCGCAGCAGGGTCGCGCCGGTATCGTAGGGCGGGATCAGTGTGCCGCGCCTGGCCAGCGACGAGCCCTTCTCCAGATGCAGGTCAGAAACTGTCAGCAGCTTGAGCTCGGGAAAATAGAGCACGCCGCGCGGATCGCAGACCGCGCGCGCGCCCGCGATGCCGACAAGGTCGGCCTCGGCGATCAGCGATGCGCGCGCCAGCGAAAAGGTCATTCGTCAACCATCCCGGGCCCCATGGCCTCCTCGACCAGCGTCGCCGCATCCATCAGCAGCGTTTCATCGGCCTCGCCATTGACCGGCATCTTGCCGATCTCGAGCATGATCGGCACGGCAAGCGGCGATATCTGTTCGAGCGCCTTATGCATGATTCGACCCTGGATGCGCGAGAGCATGTCCGCAAGTCTGCTGACATCGAGCAGGCCGGTCGCCGCATCGGCACGCGTCGCCTGAAGCAGGATGTGGTCCGGCTCATGGCTGCGCAGCACATCGTAGATCAGGTCGGTCGACACCGTGACCTGGCGGCCGCTCTTCTCCTGGCCGGGGTGGCGTTTTTCGATCAGGCCCGAGATCAGCGCGCAGTTGCGGAAGGTGCGCTTGAGAAGCCAGCTGTCGGCCAGCCAGGCTTCGAGATCGTCGCCCAGCATGTCCTGGTCGAACAGCGCGCCGAGTGAAGGTTTCCTGGCTTTGAACATCGCACCCATGTCGCCCAGCGACCATATGGCCAAGGCATAGTCGGTGGCGACGAAGCCAAGCGGCCTGGCGCCCGCCCTGTCGAGGCGACGGGTGAGCAGCATGCCAAGCGTCTGGTGCGCCAGCCTGCCCTCGAAGGGATAGGCGACCAGATAATGGCGGTTGCCGCGCGGAAAAGTCTCGATCAGCAAATCGTCGCGCTTGGGGAGCATCGATTTGTCCGACTGAAACCGCAGCCAGTCGGCCACCTGCTCCGGCAGCTTCTTCCAACGCTGCGGATCGTCGAGCATGATGCGGACCTGTTCGGCAAGGTACGTCGACAGCGGAAACTTGCCGCCGCCATAATAGGGCACCTTAGCGTCGCTGCCGGGCGCATTCGAGACGAAGCATTCATTCTCGCGGATACCTTCGAAGCGCAGCACCTTGCCGGCAAACATGAAGGTGTCGCCATGCGTCAAGGTTTCGAGGAACGCCTCCTCGATCTTGCCGAGCACGCGGCCGCCGTGCGACGCCGCGCCTTTGCTGCCGGCCTTGACGTAGCGCACATTGAGCGCCGGCACCTCGATGATGGTGCCGACATTCAGCCTGTATTGCTGGGCGACGCGCGGATTGGATACGCGCCACATCCCATCCTTGTTCAGGCGGATGCGGGCGTAGCGCTCGTAATTCTTCAACGCGTAGCCGCCGGTGGCGACGAAATCGATGACACGGTCGAAGGTCGGACGATCGAGGCCGGCATAGGGTGCCGCCGTTCGCACCTCTTCATAGAGGTCATCGGCCCGGAACGGTGCGCCGCAGGCGCAGCCCAGCACATGCTGCGCCAGCACGTCGAGCCCGCCATTGACCAGCGGCGGCGTATCCTGCGCACCGAGATAATTGGCGTCGAGCGCGGCCCGGCATTCCAGCACCTCGAAACGGTTGGCGGGAATCAGGATCGCCTTCGACGGCTCGTCCATGCGGTGGTTGGCGCGGCCGATGCGCTGCGCCAGCCGGCTGGCCCCCTTTGGCGCGCCGACATGCACGACCAGGTCGACATCGCCCCAGTCGATGCCGAGATCGAGCGTCGAGGTGGCGACGATGGCGCGCAATGCGTTGTCGCCCATTGCCTTTTCGACACGCCGGCGCTGGGCGACGTCGAGCGAGCCATGATGCAGGGCGATCGGCAAGGTGTCCTCGTTGACCCGCCACAACTCCTGGAACAGCAGCTCCGCCTGGCTGCGCGTGTTGACGAACAGCAAGGTCGTCTTGTGGCGCTTGATCTCGCGGTAGATTTCCGGCGTGGCGTAGCGCGCCGAGTGCCCCGCCCACGGCACGCGCTCCTCGGAATCGAGGATCGAGATTTCGGGCTTCGCCCCACCCGTCACGGTGATCAATTCCGCCATGTCACCGGGTGGGTTCTGGCTGACCAGCCAGCGCCGCAATTCGTCCGGCTCGGCCACCGTCGCCGACAGCCCGATCGTCTGCAGGCCAGGGACGAAGCTGCGCAGCCGCGCCAGCCCAAGCGCCAGCAGATGGCCGCGCTTCGACGTCACCAGCGAATGCAATTCGTCGAGCACGACATAGCGCAAATCCTCGAAGAAGCGCCTCGCATCGCCTGCCGCGATCAGCAAGGCCAGTTGCTCTGGTGTGGTGAGCAGGATGTCGGGCGGCGCAAGCTTCTGGCGCTGGCGCTTGTGGGCGGGGGTGTCGCCGGTGCGCGTTTCGATGGTGACCGGCAGGCCGATCTCCTCGACCGGCTTGCCGAGATTGCGCTCGATGTCGACGGCCAGTGCCTTCAGCGGCGAGATGTACAGCGTGTGGATGCCGCGCCGCGCCTGGCCTGGTTTTCGCCTCGGCCTGACGGCCAGTTCGGTCAGCGACGGCAGGAAGCCGGCCAGCGTCTTGCCGGCGCCGGTCGGCGCGATCAACAGCACCGATTGCCCGGCCTGGGCTTTCGCCAGCAGTTCGATCTGATGCGCGCGCGGCGACCAGCCCTTCTCGCCGAACCATTTTACGAATGGCTCGGGCAAGACGACGGCGGCATTCTGGTCGGCGAGGCGCGGCAGCTCGGTCACCCGCCAGAGGTAGCGCGGCGGCGCGCAATCGCCAAGCAGAATCGGAACAAAAGGGGATCGAAAAAAGCCTTACGGCCGCCGAAACCCCGTCGGTCCGCCATAGAGATAGCCGATGCGGGCGACCGCTTCCTTCAGCCCTTCGCGCGATACCAGCATGGTGTGGCCGTTGGCGTGGATCATGGTTTGGGCGTCGGTCATGATGGCGACGTGACCTTTCCAGAACACCAGGTCACCACGTCGCAACCCCGAAAAATCGGCGCCCGGCTCGAGCGGCTCGCCGACCGAAGCGGCCTGCATGTCGGAATCGCGCAGCACCTCCCTGCCAGCCATGCGCATGGCCAGTTGCACCAGGCCGGAGCAATCGATGCCGAAGCCGGAAACACCGCCCCACAGATAGGGCGTGCCGAGAAACGTCTCGGCCACGGACACATAGTCGCCGGCCACTTCGCCGATCGGCCGCAGATGGCCAGCGATCATGGCTTCACCCGACGGCAGCAGGGCATAGTGCGTGCCGCGTGTTTCGGCGGCACCCGTCACCGTTACGGTCGATCCCATCGACAGTTGCCCGGCGATCGGAAAGCGCAGATCCGGACCGGGATAAAGGAACGTACGCGGCACCGAGACGATATGGGTGGACGCATGGTCCCGCCCGCCCAGCATGCTGTCGGCGACATAGCCGACATAGCCGTCTCGCTCGGCCTGGATCCACGCCCAGCCTTCTCTGTCCTCGAAAACCAGGATATCGTCGCCGAACAGAGCTTGCGTGTTGACGCCTGAATCCAGCTTCGGCGCCTTGCGGATATCGGCCACCGGCACCGAAATCCGCGCTGGCCGGCCCGCTACGAAACGGTCGGCAGCGACTTCTCCTTTCAACCTGGCATCGGCGAGATCGGAGCGGAAAGCATGAAGGCGTGCGTCGTGAGCGGTCAAAATCGGCAACCCTGTTGAATGGGCAATACAGTCAGATCGGCAGTTCGTGGGCCTTGGCAATGATACCATCGCCGAAGCGCTCGACAAAGAGCGCGCCTTCAACGGTGCGCTTGATCAGGACATTGCGCTTGTCGAGCTCGTCGCGATGGCGCGACACCAGTTTCAGCGCGCCCATCGTATCGAGCGCGCGTGTGATGACCGGCTTGGTGACGTTGAGGCGGGCGGCAAGACCGCGCACCGTATGCGGCGGCGGATCGAGATAGATGGTGAACAGGATCGCCGTCTGACGCATGGTGAGATCGGGCGCATCCTCGCGCACCTGTGACAGCATCACTTGCTGCCACAGTCGCAAGGCCTGGCTCGGGCGCATCGCAATCGACATCGCGCCATCATGACGGCAAATTGTTTCGGTTCCGTTTCAGTTTCAGCAATTTGCCGGCTCTGGTTGCGGCCATCAGCCATAACGCGTCGAGATGATCCGCTCCAGCGCCCGGATGCCTTGCGCCTCGCCACCGGCGGGGCCATAGGGGCGATCGGCGGGGTTCCAGGCAAAGATATCGAAATGCGCCCAGCTCGCGGTCTTCTCGACGAAGCGCTTGAGGAACAGCGCCGCGGTGATGGAACCGGCGAAACCGTCCGTGGTGACGTTGTTGATGTCGGCGATCTTCGACGACAGTTTCGCATCGTAGGGCCGCCATAGCGGCATGCGCCACAGCGGATCCTCGACCGCCAGCGATGCCGCCGCCAGCTCCGAGGCAAGCGCCTCGTCATCGGTGTAGAAGGGCGGCAGGTCGGGGCCGAGCGCGACGCGGGCGGCTCCGGTCAGGGTCGCCATGTCGACCAGGAGCCGCGGTTCCTCCTCGTCGGCCAGCGCCAGCGCATCGCCCAGCACCAGCCTCCCCTCGGCGTCCGTGTTGCCGATCTCGACTGATATACCCTTGCGGCTCGCCAGCACGTCACCGGGCCGGAAAGCGTTGCCGGCAATCGAATTCTCGACCGCGGGGATCAGCACCCGCAGCCGTACGTTGAGCCCGGCGGCCATGATCATCGAAGCCAAGCCAAGCACATTGGCGGCGCCGCCCATGTCCTTCTTCATCAACAGCATGCCCGAGGACGGCTTGATGTCGAGGCCGCCAGTGTCGAAGCAGACACCCTTGCCGACCAGGGTGACCTTCGGCGCGCCTTGCTGCCCCCATGTCATGTCGATCAAGCGCGGCGCGCCGGACGAGGCACGACCGACGGCGTGGATCATCGGGAAATTCTGTGTGAGCAGGTCTTCACCCTTGATGACGGAGACTTCGGCCTTGTGGGTCCCAGCCAAGGCCCGCACTGCCCTCTCCAGATCGTCCGGCCCCATATCGTTGGTCGGTGTGTTGACCAGATCGCGCGTCAGGAAAACGCCATCGGCGATGCGGCGAACGCGCTGCACATCGACG
Source organism: Mesorhizobium sp. M8A.F.Ca.ET.207.01.1.1 (assembly GCF_004794715.1). Classification (NCBI taxonomy): domain Bacteria; kingdom Pseudomonadati; phylum Pseudomonadota; class Alphaproteobacteria; order Hyphomicrobiales; family Phyllobacteriaceae; genus Mesorhizobium; species Mesorhizobium sp. M8A.F.Ca.ET.207.01.1.1. Next base: position 127,393 of record NZ_SRUS01000007.1, read on the forward strand.
CCGGCCGGCAGCTCGAAGCGCAGCTGCTTGCCCGGCTTCTTGCCGTAGCGGGTAAAGACATAGCCGCCGAGCGCCAACGCGATTGCCGCCAGTTCCGGCTCGGCCGGCGCCGAGGCGAAGTGCCAGTCGCCTTCCGGCAGGGTTTTCGCCAGCGCGCCCAGGGCGAGCGCGCCCTCGCCGTCGCCAATACCGAACATGGCGCCGCCGAGCGCTCCGTTCTCGCCGGGCACGGCCAGCGTCCTGCCGGCCTCGCCGGAAAAGCCGTTTGCCCTGGCCCAAGCGACAATAGACGGCGACAGACCGGCCGCCTCCAGGCCGTCCCTGCCGACCAGATGGACCGGCAGTGGGTTCTTCAGCTTGTTCTCGACCAGTTCCACAGCCATCAGATGTTTCTCCTGCCGAGCTCGCCCCGAGTCGGCGCTTCTTAACCCTCCGTTAGGGTTAACAGAATATTTCTGCTGGAGGGAAGATGGCCACGCAATGGCCACGCGCATGAATGGAGGCCCAGGGTGCCGATGCCGACCAACCGCACGATAGACATCCGGGGAAAACGGCTCATCACCACGGCATTCATGCTGGCGCTCGCGGCAGGTGTCGCGGGATGCGCGACCGACAAGCTCACCACCGGCTCGATCGGACGCACCAGCGGCAAGCCGCTGGAGACGATGTCGGCGGGAGAACTGCACAATGCCACCGCCGCACTCGGCCAATCCTACGCCAGGAACCCCAACGACAAGCGCATCGCGACCAACTTCGCGGCGGCGCTGCAGATGGATGGCGATGCCGACCAGTCGCTTGCGGTGATGCGCAAGCTGGCGATCGCCTATCCGAAGGACCGCGACGTACTCGCCGCCTATGGCAAGGCGCTGGCCGCCAACGGCCAGTTCGAGGCGGCGCTCGACGCGGTGCGCCGCGCGCAGACGCCGGAATATCCCGACTGGAGGCTGGTCTCCGCCGAAGCGGCCATACTTGACCAGCTCAACCAGAAGGATGATGCGCGCCAGCTTTACCGCAAGGCGCTCGAACTCAAGCCCAACGAGCCTTCGGTCCTTTCCAATCTCGGCATGTCCTATGTGCTGGAAGGGGATCTGCGCACCGCCGAGACCTTTATGCGGTCGGCCGCCCAGCAACCGAACGCCGACAGCCGGGTGCGCCAGAACCTGGCGCTCGTTGTCGGCCTGCAGGGCCGTTTCGACGAAGCCGAGAAGATCGCCTCGCAGGAACTTTCGCCCGAACAGGCACAGGCCAACGTTGCCTATCTCAGGCAGATGCTGGCCCAGCAGAACGCCTGGAGCCAGCTCAAGGATCAGGACAAGGCGAAACCGCCGAAAACCGCCACCAACTGATCGCCGCGAGCTTACCGAAAATCGTAAAAAGGCCGCGCTCCATTGCAGCGCGGCTTTTTGTTTCCGCGGACGGATTCTGCGTTGGTCTACTGGCTGGTCGACGCGGCCCCGCCGGAATGATCGCCGAAGATACCGCGCTGGCTGACCTGGATGCCCGCCGGCCCCAGGATGATGGCGAACAGCACCGGCAGGAAGAACAAGATCATCGGCACGGTGAGCTTGGGCGGCAGGGCGGCCGCCTTTTTCTCGGCGGCGTTCATGCGCATGTCGCGGCTTTCGCTGGCAAGCACGCGCAGCGCGTGCGCCACCGGCGTGCCATAGCGCTCGGCCTGGACAAGCGCCTGCGACACCGACTTGACCGATTCCAGTCCCGTGCGGCCGGCCAGGTTTTCATAAGCCTGCTTGCGTTCCTGCAGATAGGAGAGCTCGGCGTTGGTCAGGATGAATTCTTCCGCCAGGGCCACCGACTGCGCGCCGATCTCGTCGGCGACCTTGCGCAGCGCGGCTTCCACCGACATGCCGGACTCCACGCAGATCAGCATCAGGTCGAGCGCATCCGGCCACGCCATCTGGATCGACTGCTTGCGCTTGGTCGCGCGGTTGTTGACGTAGAGGACCGGCGCGTAAAAGCCGCCATAGGCAACCAGGACGCAGACGAACAGCCGGATCACCAATGGCTTGTCGGGCAATCCGCCGAGCACGAAGATATAGAACAGACCGAGCGCGAAGCCGACGAAAGGAAGCACCAGGCGGAAGAACAGAAATCGCGTTAGCGGATTCTGCCCGCGAAAGCCGGCAACCTTGAGCTTTTGCAAGGTGGCCTCGTCGGCCAACGCACGCCGCAGATCGAGCCGGTCGACAATGTTGCGCATGCCGACCGACTGTTGCTCGCGCAGACCCTTGCGGCGGCGATCGGCCTCGTTGGCGAGCCGCGCGCGCTGCTTGGCGCGAAGCTCATCACGCTCCAGCGCGACCGATTTCATGCGCGCCTTGAGCTGGTTTCCGCCGATCGCCGGCAGCAGCGTAAAGACGGTTGCGAACACGGCGATGGCGACCAGCAGCGCAATCAGGAAGCTGGGATCCGTCAGTGATTTGATGACTTGTTCGGTCATGCCGCGGTCCTAGACTTCGAAGTTCATCATCTTGCGCATCACGAAGATGCCGATCGACATCCAGATGGCGGCGAAACCGAGTATCAGATGACCGACGCTGGTCGTGAACAGCGGCATCAAATAGTTGGGACTGGAGAGATAGACGAGAAAGGCGACGATGAAAGGCAAGGCGCCGATGATGGCGGCGGATGCTTTCGCTTCCATCGACAGTGCCGCGACCTTGGCCTTCATCTTCTTACGGTCGCGCAACACGCGCGAAAGGTTGCCCAGCGCCTCGGAGAGATTTCCGCCGGCCTGCGACTGGATCTGGATGACGATGCCGAAGAAACTCGCCTCGGTGCATGGCATGGTTTCGGGCATGCGCAAGGTCGCGTCGGGGATCGACAGGCCCATCTGCTGCGAATCGACTATTCGGCGAAACTCGGTCTTCACGGGCTCAGGGGATTCATTGGCGATCAGGCGCACGGCGTCGTTCAGCGGCAGGCCGGACTTGACCGCCCGCACGATGATATCGAGCGCGTTTGGAAATTCGTTGAGGAATGCCTTGACGCGGCGGGTACGACGAAAAGAAACGAACCAACGCGGCAAGCCGAGCGCTCCGGCGAGCAATATACCGGGCAATACGATCATCGGCGCACCGACCATGAACGCGACGATTGTCAGCGCGAGGCCGCATATGGCCGAATAGATATAGAAACGCTCGATCGGCACCTTCATCCCAGCCTGGCGAAGCTGGGCTTTCAGCGGCGGCTTCTTGACGGCGGTGTCCTTGGTCTTCTGCTTCTCATCGAGTTCCTTCAGCGAATCCTGCACCGATTTGCGGCGCTTGGCCGCGTCCGCCGCGCGGTCGCGCGTCGCCTTGACGACAGAGCGGTCCGTTTCGGCGGCCTTGATCGTTTCAAGCCGCTTTCCGGCCTGTTTCTCATTGCTGATCTGGTTGAACAGAAATGCATAGGCGACCGCGCCGGCGCTGAAGCCGGCGAGCACGACAAACGCCAATACGGTGCCGTCAATTCCAAACATCGACCTGAACCTTCACGCCCGCGGATGCGTCAGTCAGCACGTTTCTCCATGGCTTCGAGCGCCGTGGCGAGACGCTGCTCCTCGCCATAGTATCGAGCCCGCTCCCAGAAATGGGGGCGGCCGATGCCGGTCGAGACATGTTCACCCAGCAGCCTGCCGTTAGCGTCCTCGCCCTTGATGTTGTAGAGCACGATATCCTGCGTGATGATGACGTCGCCCTCCATCCCGATCACTTCGGTGATATGGGTGATGCGGCGCGATCCATCGCGCAGGCGAGCCGCCTGGATGATCACGTCGATGGAGCCGACGACGATTTCGCGCACGGTTTTCTGCGGCAGCGAATAGCCGCCCATGGCGATCATGGATTCGATGCGGTTCAGGCATTCGCGCGGGCTGTTGGAGTGGATCGTCCCCATCGAGCCGTCATGGCCGGTGTTCATCGCCTGCAGAAGGTCGAAGACCTCGGGTCCGCGCACTTCGCCGACGATGATGCGTTCGGGCCGCATGCGCAGGCAGTTCTTGACCAGGTCGCGCATCGTCACCTCGCCCTCGCCCTCGAGGTTGGGGGGACGCGTTTCCAGGCGCACGACATGCGGCTGCTGCAGTTGCAGTTCGGCCGAGTCCTCGCAGGTGATGACGCGCTCATCACGGTCGATGTAGTTGGTCAGGCAGTTGAGCAATGTCGTCTTGCCGGAGCCGGTGCCGCCCGAAATGACGATGTTGCAGCGGACGCGGCCGATGATCTTGAGAACTTCGGCTCCCTGCGGAGAGATGGCGCCGAACTTGACCAGCTGGTCGAGCGTCAGCTTGTCTTTCTTGAATTTGCGGATGGTGAGCGCGGTGCCGTCGATGGCCAGCGGCGGTGCAATGACGTTGACGCGCGATCCGTCGGGAAGACGGGCGTCGCAGATCGGGCTGGATTCGTCGACGCGGCGGCCGACCTGGCTGACGATGCGCTGGCAGATGTTGAGCAACTGCTGGTTGTCGCGGAAGCGGATGCCGGTCTGTTCGACCTTGCCGTTGACTTCGATGTAGACGTTCTTGGACCCGTTGACCATGATGTCGGCGATGTCGTCGCGCGCGAGCAGCGGCTCAAGCGGCCCATAGCCAAGCACGTCGTTGCAGATGTCCTCGAGCAGTTCTTCCTGCTCGGCGATCGACATCGCGAAGTTCTTGATCGCGATGATATCGTTGACGATGTCGCGGATTTCCTCGCGGGCGCTTTCGGGATCGAGCTTGGCGAGTTGCGACAGGTCGATCGTATCGATCAGGGCCGAGAAAACCTGGCTCTTGGTATCGTAATAGGTTTCGCTCTTTTCGCGGCCTCTCCTCGGTTCCGGCGCCATCGGTGGCGCCTCGACCGCGCGCCTGGCGGGTGGCGCGACAGGCGCGCTCGGCTGCGGCGTGGCCGCGGGCCGGGCAAGAACCGCTGTGTCCACCGAAACCGCGGCGGCCGGCGCGACCGGCGCCGGTGCCGGCGCCGGCTGGCGAAATTCCGGCTTGAACCGGTTGCCGTCGTCGTTGCCTCTTTTACCGAACATGACCGACTACCGACCCCATTTCGTCACTTCTTGTTGCGCGAGAGCTTGCCGAGCAGACTGCCCAGGCCAGCCTTCTTTTTCGCCCTGATTTCGCTGCGGCCGGTCAGCACATGAGCAATCTCGTTGATCGTGGCCACAACCGGGTTCTTGGCATCCATCTCGCCCAGCATGCGCCCGTTGTTCGCGGCATTGCCGAACAGCAAGGGATCAAAGCCGATGACCGACATCGGCGTCAGGCCGAGCGGCTCGGCGAAATCGGATGGCGAGATCTCCGGCCGCTTGGGTATGCCGGCCTGGTTGATGATCAATTTCGGCGGCGGGTCGTTCGGGCGAAGCCGCTTGAGCATGTCGACCAGGTTCTTTGTGTTGCGCAGATTGGCCAGCTCCGGCGTCGCCGTGATGACGATTTCGTCGGCCTTGACCAGCGTGTTCTTGGCCCATCCCGTCCAGACATGGGGAACGTCGAGAACAAGGAGCGGCACGCTGCGCTGCGCGGTATCGACAAGTTGCGCGAAGGCGTCGGGATCGAAGTCGTAGACGCGTTCCAGCGTCGAGGGCGCCGCGAGCAGCGACAGATGCTCGGCGCATTGGGTCAGCAGCCGGTCGAGATAGACTTCGTCGATGCGCTCGGGCGAGAACACAGCCTCGGCGATGCCTTGGGCCGGATCCTGATCGAAATTGATGTTGGCGGTGCCGAAGGCGAGATCGAGGTCGGCCACAACGACCTCGGATTTGAACAGGGAGGACATTGCCCAGGCAACATTGTGGGCGATCGTGGAAGAGCCGACGCCACCCTTGGCGCCGACGAAGGCGACCGAGCGACCGAGCGGTTCAGCTTCCGGATCGACGAAGATCGACGAGACGACGCTGACGACGTCGGCCATCGACACCGGCGCGATGACATATTCGGAGATGCCGGAGCGGATGAGCTCGCGATAGAGACCAACATCATTGTAATGGCCGATCACCACCACTTTCGAGGATGGATCGCAATATTCCGAAAGCTGGGCGAGCTGCTCCAGCAATTGCTTGGGTTCGCTGCGCGATTCCAGCAGGATCAGGTTCGGTGTCGGCGCCGACTGGTAGAACTCGATTGCCGTGGGGACGCCGCCCATATGGACCTTGAGATGCGCCTTGGTCATGCGGCGGTCCTCGCCGGCGCGCTGGACCGGATTGGCAACGCCCTCCGTCTCGCAGAATGCCTGGATCGAAATGCGCGGAACCGGCCGCAACGCCTGCATCGCGGCGACGTCCTGCAGCGAGGTATCACCGCCCTCCACAGTGGCGTCATAGGCAAGGTTGCTCATGGTCATGCTCTTTCCGTGGCCTGTTCCTGACGTCGCTTCTTTCCGAGGGCGGCTTAGTAAGTCACTTCCGAGTTGCCGAGGAATTCATCCGAAATGCCCCTGTCTTGGTAGACACCGATGGCTTTGCTGCGATTGGCCGCATCAATAGTGGTGGACTTGCGCGGCCCGAGAAGATCTCCCGGATTGGCCACCTGGGCGGCAAGATTGTTCTGATAGGAGCAGCCGAAATCGGCGTAGTGCTTGTTCTCCGACGTCTCCACCAGGTCAGCGGGCCAACGACCGCATTTGTCGGTCTGTGCCCTCACCGCGATGTAGGAGACGCGAACCGGGGCTGATGCCTCGCTCGATCCCGCTTGATAGGAGACCACGACGATCCGGTCGCGCTTGATCCCGGCAGCGAACGCGAGCCGAGCGAAATCATGGCCGGCCGCCGTTGCGGCGACTTCGTTGGCCGATCCGCTTGGAATCTGGATCGTCAATGTCGGAGCGGCACTCTTGTCATAGCCGTCGAGGAAACCCAGGAGCGTGTCGCGCTGCGAGCCGGTCATGCCGCGGTCACCGGCGCCAACAGGAAGATCGATCTTCTGGTTTTTCTCGGCGATGACGATCGGATGATTGGTGCGATAGTCGTCGGGGATGGCGCCGACGGTAACGCTGTCGCGCTGGGCACAACCGGCCAGCAGAGCCGACACCGCCACCGCCATGATCGGAAGCGCTCGCAGGCCTATCCGAGAACGGCCGGAGCGCATCGCCATGGTCCTTGCCTTAAGTGCTGACTGAGACATGTCCGCTTTCCCGTTCACTTGTAGATGAAGCCGACAACGCCGTGATAGCGGCCGTTGGGCCTGTCGGTCTGCATGGTGCCGTAGACGCGATTGACGCGCCCAAGGAACATGCCGGCGCCGTCGCTCGGCGGGTTGAAATTGTCGTCCGGCTTGGCCAGCTCATTGCGCGCCACCGGCTTCACCAGATAGGGCGTGATGATGATGACGAGCTCGGTCTCGTTGCGCACGAAATCCCTGCTGCGGAAGAGCGCGCCGAGCACTGGAATCTTCGTCAGCCCGGGCAAGCCGTTGATGGCCTGCCTGACATCGTCGCGAACAAGGCCAGCGATCATCATGGAGCCGCCGGAGGGCAGTTCCACGGTCGTATCGGCAAGACGCTTGCGCAGAGACAGGATATTCGTGCCGGGACTCGTCACACCCGAGGACAGCGAAACGGACCCTTCGGTGGTCGGCTCGGAAACCGACGTTCTGACTTTCAGGCTGATGCGACCGGGAGACAGCACCACCGGCTGGAACTCCAGGCCGATGCCATATTCGATCTTGTCGATGGTATAGTTCTTCAGGCCGGTCTGGTTGTCGGTCGATACGTTCGCGGTGACGCCGCTCACCATGTTGTATTCACCGCCAACCCGGAACGTCGCCTTCTCGCCAGAAACAGCAGTCAGGGTCGGCTCGGCCAGCGTCTTCATGACCCCGGACTGTTCCATGGCGTTGATATAGGCCTGCAACCCCGAGGCGCCGATCGTGAAGCCGGAATTCGACAGTTGCTTGCCGAGACCGGTGAAATTGTCGCTGAGCGCGCCGTAGCTGATGCCGTTGCTGCCGCCGCTGCCGACCATGTTGACACCGAGCTGCTTCATCACCGAACGGCTGACTTCGGCGACCGTCACCTTCAGCGTGACCTGATCGTCACCGATGATCTGCAGCAGATTGACGATTTGGCTGACGCGGCGCTCCTGGTCAGGGTTGTTGATGTCGACACCGCTCTGGGCCGAGCCGCCGGCAGCGGTCTGCGAATATTGTCCCGTCGTCGCTTCACCGCCGGACACAAACATGTTTGCCAGCTGTTCGGCACGCTTGGCATCCAAGGGTGTATCCACGGTGCCGGTCAGAACCACGTTGTCATTCAGCAGTTCAACCTTGACGGCCGAGGTCGGAAGGAAGCGCTTGATATAATCCTCCAGGCCGGCGACGTCGCGCTCGATGGCCAGATCCAGGCTGGCGATCTGTTCGCCGTTCGGCCCAAAGACGAAGATGTTGGTTTCGCCGACCGCCTTGCCGAAGAGGTAGATACGCCTTGCGGTGCGGGTCACCGCGTCGGCAACGGAGGGATTGGCGACAAGAATGTCATAGGCATCGCTCGGCAGGTCTATGACCACCGACTTGTTGAGGCCAAGCTTGACGCGCTGGGTGGCTGTCGTGGCCGACACCTGCGTGCTCTTCGCCTCGACGCCCTGCACATTCGCTCCGACGAGCAGCAGGCCGAATGCCGTGGCTAGGATTGCCGGCAGTTTAGCGCTTAGCCTCATTTTCTTGCTCCTACTTCGGAGACTTCGCCCGACTTGATCAGCCTCACCGTTCCCCGGCGGCCATTGCCGGAAACGAGATAGTCGGCCTCATCCACATTCTTTTCCTGGGTGTCAGCGATCGCCCGCAGCGCCAGAGTCAGGCGATCCGCCATCTGCTGGGCAACGGTGATGATCTCCGCCTGTTTGGGGGTCAGCTCCAGCGTGGCGGTCTGGCCCACCCTGGTCTTCTTGCCTTCCTCGTCCTCCTGGATGGTCTGGTCGATCGCCAGGACGCGGATATTCTTGAGGATGGTCTCGGTGTTGAAGCCGGCGCCACCGGTGCTGGCATCGGCCCTGCGGGTCATGATGACGTCGACGAAATCGTTTGGAAGGATGAAGCCGCCGGCCGAAGTGTCCGCCGATATCGTCGTTGCGACCGCCCGCATGCCGGAAGGCAGGATGGACGACATGAAGCTTTGTCCCTCGCCGATCAGCTTGGAGCGCCGCACCGGCTCGCCCGCGTACATCGCCACGCGGGCAATCGACCCCTTGAGTTTCTCCAAAGCATCGGGAGCGGTGGCCTTGGTGATGAAATTCGCGTTGATGCCGTCAGCGGGCCAGGATTGCCAGGCTATGTTGTTCTCGAGCGCGTTGCCCATTGCGACATCGCCCGAGAGCACAAGCACGTCCTGCAGGGACACCGCGGGCGCCTGGGGGCCAGAATCGACGACGACCTGAGGCGGCGGAGCGACCATGTTTTTCGCCACATAGCCAGCACCGCCCGCCGCGGCCACCGCCACGCTCAGAATAATCAATCGGGATGCTGGCATCTGTCCGAACCCTCGCCCTTGGCAAACCACGTAGCCAAGCCGGACTTTGCAGCGGCAATCGTCAAAACAAGGTTAATGCAATGCTTACGATCGTGATTAATTTAAGGTTTACATAAATTGGACGGATCGCGCCGCGATGCGCGGAAAGGCTGGGCCGCCGCTCCGTAAAGCCGGCGTGTAAGCCATGTCAGCCCACGAAAAATTTGATGAATTCAGCTCGCCAGCCTTGCCAGCGCCCACACCATCAAAGGCGAGTCCGGGTAGGTCAGCAGGCCACCAAGGCCGAGCGCGATCCCGTAGGGAACACCGGCCGACTCTTCCGCGAAATGCCGCAGGAATGGATTGCGTCCGGTGAAAACCGCCAGCGGCGATTTCCGGTAAAGCAGGATCGCGATCGTCAGAAGGCCGCCGATGATTGTCGAGGCGACAAGATATTCGACGAGCTGCACGTTGAGCCCCATCCACATGGCCGTGGCGGCCAGCAGCTTGGCATCGCCACCGCCCATGCCACCCAAGGCGAACAGGCCGAACGTCACGGCCAGGACGATGGCGCCGGCGGCGAAATGCCAGCCATAGGCCGCCCAGTCCATGCCCGTCAGCGGCGCCACCAGGGCGAAGACGACGACAAGCAGCACCGGCACACGATTGGCGATCGTCATCGACAGCATGTCGGAGATCGCGGCAAACAGCATGCAGAACGGAAAGACGACGAAGATCAGGGCTTCAAGCATCGGCGATTGTGCCTATTGTGCGGATTCCACAGAAACTCAATCTAGGCTGGTTCGATTAACGATTGATGAGGTCAGTGGTGAAAAGACGACTGTTCCGCCGCGGTCCGAAACAAGTAAAATAAAACAGGGGCCACCCTGTGGCGGCCCCTGTCCTGAATGCGATCCGATCGATCGGCAATAAGCAGATTAGCTGCCGCTGCTGTTCAGCGTGCTGCCGATCGAAGTGAACTTGGCGTTGATGGCATTGCCGAGTGCGCCGGCGCCGGTGATGATGGCGAGCGCGATGAGAGCGGCGATCAGACCATATTCGATAGCGGTCGCGCCGGATTCGTCCTTCACGAAACGTGCAAAAAGGTTAGACATTCGAGAGCTCCTACTCCACGTGTTACAGCACTTCCGTCAACTTCTGTGATGGTTGATCGGATGCTGCCAATCTAGGGAGAAGCTCTTTCGATCGGCTTAATAAACAGCCTTACCGATTCCTTTCCCGGCTCGAACCAAGTGCGTGGTTAACTCCATACTAAGCGCTGGCTAATGTTTCGTTTCGCGGGTCAACGCCGCAAAAGGCAAGGGCTTGGGGAAGCTTGCGACCCCCCGCGCCCATCCGGCCAGGCGGGCAGCCATGCCGACCGCTCCATCCGCCGGCGGCAAGCCCACTTAACCGTTGGTTCACCAATCTCGTTCATGTTCCGTTGAACAGTCCGCTTGCGTGGAGCGCCTTGATGGCCGTGCCGAGATCCTCAATCCTGATTGCCGCGCTTCTTGCCGCCGCCAGCTTGATTACACCCGCCAGGGCTGGCGCCGACATCGAAGTCACCATGAATCAGGCCAAGATCGTGAAACTGTCGCGCCCCGCCGACACGATCGTCGTGGGCAACCCGGCAATCGCCGACGCTTCCGTCCAGGATGCCTCGACGATCGTGCTCACCGGCAAGGGTTTCGGTGTCACCAACCTCGTCGTTCTCGACCAGGAAGGCAGCCCGATCGTCGACACACAGGTTACCGTGGTTCGCCAGGCAGCCTCGTCGGTTCGCATTTACCGCCGCGCGGATGTCCAGACCATGTCGTGCACGCCCTATTGCGAAAGCTCCTACAAGAGCGATGCGGAGAAATCGTCCGAAGCCGAGATGAGCGTCAGCAAATAGGCGGCACGGGAGCGCGCCATCGCCCAGGTTACCTGCTGGTTAAAACGCGCGCGCCGACTTTAACGATCATTCAAACCGGACCTCAATCGGTTTGGGTTAATACACCTGTCAGCACCGTCCAGGGATGGCAGGAACATCGCATGAGCATGGAACTCGGCTCGACAGATCAGCGCAAGGTGGAGCGTACCGGGCCTTTCCAACGCTTCGTGCGCGACCGACGCGGCAGCACGGCGCTGGAGTTCGCGTTGCTTGCCATACCGTTCGCACTCCTGGTGTTCGCCATCCTCGAGAGCTGCATCTCGTTTGCCAGCCAGGAGGTGATGGCCAACATCACCGACGATGTCGCGCGCCGGCTGCGCACCGGCCAGTTGAAGGCCGCGGACATCGCCGGGGACAATTTGAAGAACATGATCTGCGACAAGCTGGAAATCATCGTTTCCCAGGATTGTCCCAATCAGTTGAGCGTCGATCTTCGCCAATACACGACATTCGGCGACGCGGCCCTGGCCGGCTTCAGGATTCAGGGCGGTAATATTCAGCTGACGAAAAGTGGCGCGGATGTGCCCTTTACCGTCACGGCGGGTGCGGCGGAGTCAAGGAACATGCTGCGGGTCTTCTACAAATGGCCCATCATGACCAACCTGATGGCGCAGTCGATGGGAGGTAACAAAACCCTCCATTTCGCTTCGGTGACCTGGCAGAACGAGCCGTTCGACAATTGATGCCATCACGGAAGCAACAACAAGAAAAAAGGCAACGAGTATGATGCGTGCGGGGGCACATCTGGGAATTGCGGGGCTTTGGGGCAAATCAGCCCGATTCTGGTCCAATCGCCGCGGCGTCGCGGCGGTCGAGTTCGCGCTTATCGCGCCTGTCCTGCTGATCATGTATTTCATGACCATGGAGGCCTCGCAGGCCATCGAGACGAGCAAGAAGGTCAGCCGCATCGGCAGCATGGTCGCCGATCTCGTCACGCAACAGCCGACCATCGTCAAGGCGGACCTCGATGCCATCATGAAGATCGGCAGCGTAACCCTTCAACCCTACAACCGCTCGGTGCCGGACATCACCATCACAGCCATACAGGTCACCACCGATCCCACGCCAAAGGTGTTGGTGGTGTGGTCACGCAAGGTGACCAGTGGTGCATACAGCGTCGGTGCAGCGGCGGGCTCGACCACTACGGTTCCGACAGCGCTCAAGGTCGCCGGGACCTTTCTCGTCCGCGTCGACAGCACCCTGGGCTACCAGCCGATCGTCGGCTGGACGACAGACACCCAACAGAAGCTTGGGTTTATCGAGACGCTCGCCAAAGGCATGACGATGAGCGAAACATATTATCTGCGCCCCCGAAGAAGCGTCACGATCCCTTGCAGCGACTGCTGAGGGCTCATTGCCGCCCACCATCGACCGACACCATCCGCACGATGGCCTCCGCCGCAGCATAGTCCTTGGGAACCACGGGCATGAAGCCGCCGGCATGCCTCGCTTCCAGAAGGTCGTAGACATCCGGCGTCGTCGATTTGAGATTGGTGAGGAATACGGTCAGCCGGCGCTTGGCTTCCGGATCGAGATCGCTGCGTACCGCATGGGGGCCGTATCGCAGCAGACCCGACGTCCACACCACCTGAGTGGCCGACGCCGAAAGGCCTGATGCGTCGAGCCTTGCCTGCGTGCCCCCGGCCAGTCGCGGCTGGCCGTCGGCCGCCGCCTTCACCCAGCCGAACATGGCGTCGGCCGCGCCTTCGACAAGCATGGTTTCGGCCGCCGACGCCGAGGCGGCATGGACGAGAAACGGTGCATCCTCGGCGATTTCGACGTGTTCGGCGGCTAACCCCGCCAAGGGCAAAAGCGAACCGCCGACGCTGTCCGGCGGCGGCACGGCGATCCGGTGGGTCTCCATATCGGCCAGGCCGCGCAGTCTGCCATCCCGGGTCAGCAATACCGAGCGGATGCCGGCCGCACCGTCGGAATCGACCGGCGCCACGAGCGGCTCGATGCATCCGCAGCGTTGCAGCGCCGTGGCATAGGCGGTCGCCGAATAGATGGCGTATTCGATCCGTGCATTGGCCTGTCCCTCGATCAGTGCCGCGTAATCGCGGGCAACGACGAATTCGACCTTCATGCCGAGCGCATCGGTAAAGGCTTGCGTCAACACCGCCAGCCCCGGAACGGCGTTGCCGGCGCCGGGCTCGGCCACGACGCCGATGCGAAATGTGCCGATATCATCGCGCCAGTCCGCCCAGGCCGGTCCGCACCAGAATGCGCCGTTCACAGCCATGAGGGCAGTCCAAGCCTTGAGCGCAGCCTTCATGACAGGACCGCCTTGCCCTTTGTTCCGTCCATGGACATGCCCAACTCGTCGCGGCACTTGATCTTGTGCCTGTATCTCATTGTCCAAACCGCGCATGGATCCCTAGCTTGTCCATGTCGTTGTCGCAAAACCGCTGCGCACTTTTGGGCGACATGGATCTGAGTATCGCGCCAAGCCGTTGCGGTTTGGTTTCCGAATTGCCAACGTCGCCGTGGAACCCTATGTCTGGGCGTCCACACTGGCAACAAATGACCCGATGGCGCGTGCTTTCCTCTTTGTCCTGGATTCCTTCGGCATCGGCGGCGCGGCCGACGCCGAAAGCTATGGCGACGCCGGCGCCAACACGCTGGCGCACATCGCCGAAGCTTGCGCGGAAGGCCGCGCGGATCGCGAAGGGCTTCGCCAGGGACCACTGTTCGTCCCCCATATGGCATCGCTGGGACTTGGCAAGGCGGCCGAGACGGCGACAGGACTGGGTTTTACGCATTTCGGGACGAACCTGCTCGCCAATGCCTTCCATGGCGCGGCGCAAGAGATTTCGAGTGGCAAGGACACGCCTTCCGGCCACTGGGAGATCGCGGGCCTGCCGGTGCGCTTCGACTGGGGTTATTTCCCGGACACCGTTCCCGCCTTTCCGGCCGACCTGACCGAGGCGATGATCCGCGAAGGAAAGGTGCCCGGCATCCTCGGCAATTGCCATGCGCCAGGTACCGAGATCATTGAGCGGTTCGGCGAGGAGCACATCCGCACCGGCAAGCCGATTTGCTACACATCGGTTGATTCCGTCCTGCAGATCGCCGCGCATGAGGCCCATTTCGGCCTCGAGCGGCTCTATGAATTCTGCCAGGTGGTGCGCCGGCTGGTCGACCCGCTGAGGATCGGACGGGTAATCGCGCGTCCGTTCGTCGGCGAGACATCTGCCACCTTCGAGCGGACCTACAATCGCCGCGACTACGCCGTGCCGCCGCCCGAGCCGACATTGCTCGACCGGCTGACGGCGCGCGGCAGCCGCGTCATCGCCGTCGGCAAGATCGGCGACATCTTCGCCCATCGCGGGATTTCGCAAGTCCGCAAGGCCGCGGGCAACATGGCCATGTTCGACCAGGCGCTGGTCGCGATGGACGAGGCGACCGACGGCGACCTGGTCTTCGCCAATTTCGTCGATTTCGATACAGAATTCGGCCATCGCCGCGATGTCGCCGGTTATGCGGCCGCCCTCGAGGCCTTCGACCGGAGGCTTCCGGAGGCGTTCGCCAAGCTGAAGCAGGGCGACCTTCTCATCCTGACCGCCGATCACGGCAACGACCCGACCTGGCGCGGCACCGATCATACGCGTGAACGGATCCCGGTCATCGGCACTGGACCTGGTCTCAAAGGCGGCGACATAGGGCTGAGGGCGACATTCGCCGATATCGGCGAGACCGTTGCCGAACACCTCGCGCTGGCGCGCGGCCGCAACGGCACATCCTTCCATGCGATGATTGGCGGCCATGCCTGAACTGCCTGAAGTCGAGACCGTCCGGCGCGGGCTGCAGCCGGTGCTGGAAGGCGCCCATCTGGCCAAGGTCGAGATGAGACGGCCCGACCTGCGCTTCCCCTTCCCCGAACGGTTTTCGGAGCGGCTGACAGGCAGGACGATCACGGCGCTCGGCCGGCGGGCCAAATATCTGACCATGCATATGCAGGGCGGTCCGGTACTGATTTGCCATCTCGGCATGTCCGGCTCCTTTCGCATCGAGACCGGCGACGACGACGAGACGCCGGGCGTGTTCCACCATGAGCGCTCGAAGAGCGCGGCGCACGATCATGTCGTGTTCCATGTCGTTTCCGCGGCCGGCGGGCGGTCACGTGTAATCTTCAACGATCCGCGCCGCTTCGGTTTCATGCTGTTTGCGGAAGAGCCGCCGGAGACGCATCCGATGCTTGCCGGACTGGGCGTCGAACCCACCGGCAATGCGCTGGACGGCGTTCTGCTTGCCTCGTTGCTGAAAGGCCGCAGATCGCCGCTCAAGACGGCGCTTCTCGACCAGAGGCTGATCGCCGGCTTAGGCAATATATATGTCTCGGAGGCGCTCTGGCGTGCCGGCCTGTCACCGCTGCGCGAGGCAGGCACCATTGCCAGGCCAGGCAAGAAGGCCAGGGAACAAAGCGATCGCCTCGCCGAGGCGATCCGCTCGGTCATATCGGATGCCATCGCGGCGGGAGGATCTTCACTGCGCGACTATATGCACACCGACGGATCGCTGGGTTATTTCCAGCATTCCTTTGCCGTCTACGACCGCGAAGGTGAGCCTTGCCCGAAGCCCGGCTGCGGCGGCCATGTCGAGCGCATCGTGCAGAGCGGACGCTCGACCTTCTATTGCCGGGCGTGTCAGACGTGAGCTAGACCGGTGTCGAGGAAGGAGAAGCAGCCAATGGCCTATGAGACAATCATCACCGAGAGGCGCGGCAAGGTCGGGCTGATCACGCTGAACCGGCCAAAGGCGCTCAACGCCCTCAATTCGCGGGTCATGGCCGAAGTGGTGGCGGCGGCGAAGGATTTCGGCGGCGACACGGGCATTGGCGCAATGGTCATCACCGGCTCCGACAAAGCCTTCGCGGCGGGTGCCGACATCAAGGAAATGCAGGAGATCGCGTTCGTCGATGCCTATGTGCAGGATTTCTTCGTCGGCTGGGAGGAACTGACGCGGGCGCGAAAGCCGATCATTGCGGCGGTGGCCGGTTATGCGCTCGGTGGCGGGTGCGAACTCGCCATGATGTGCGATTTCATCATTGCCGCCGACACGGCCAAATTCGGCCAGCCCGAGATCACGCTCGGTGTCATTCCCGGCATGGGCGGGTCGCAACGCCTGACCCGGTTCGTCGGCAAATCGAAGGCGATGGACATGTGCCTGACCGGACGGATGATGGACGCCGCCGAGGCAGAACGTTCGGGCCTCGTGTCGCGGGTCGTTCCGGCCGGCGAGCTGGTCGAAGAGGCCGTCAAGGCGGCGGCCAAAATCGCCGATTTCTCGCTGCCGTCGGTGATGATGGCCAAGGAAGCGGTCAACCGGACCTATGAGACGACGCTTGCCGAGGGATTGCGCTTCGAACGCCGCCTGTTCCATTCGCTTTTCTCGCTCGAAGACCAGAAGGAAGGCATGGCGGCGTTCGCCGAAAAACGGAAGCCGAATTTCACCAACAGGTAGGGCGTTGCAGGCCGGCGCCCGAAACCCGTGGCCTTGGCCAAAAAGAACGCCAGGCGGCGTTGACGCGCCGGAAAAGCTGAACTATAAGCCGCACCAACCGAGGCGGCCCCGTGGCTGCCCGTTTGTTTTTTGCGCCCTGCGGCACGCCGCGTGCGCCGACCAGATCAGAAGAGAGGCATCATGGCCAACACATCCTCGGCCAAAAAGGCAACGCGCAAGATCGCCCGCCGCGCAGCGATCAACAAGAACCGCCGCTCGCGCGTCCGCACCTACGTCCGCCAGGTCGAGGAGGCACTCGCCTCCGGCGACAAGGCCGCCGCACAGGCCGCCTTCAAGGCTGCCGAGCCGGAATTGATGCGCGCCGCGACCAAGGGCGTGATCCACAAGAACACGGCATCCCGCAAGGTGTCGCGCCTGGCCCAGCGCCTCAAGGTGCTGTCGGCCTGACATCGCCTTCCCAGGACGATCTTCTTCGAACCCGGCCGATCGCGCCGGGTTTTTTCGTTTGCCGGCAAGTACTTAAAAAGAATAGCCGCAAACAGCTGCAAATGCAGATTCCAGAGTTCGAAATGCTTTGCCGGCACATGCATGCCCGCTGATGATCGGCACGCTTGAAAAGCGGTGCCTAGAAAAATCCCGCCTCACAGAAATACCCAATATTTTTCAATTGGTTAGCGACAGTCATCCACAGCTTGTCCACAACGCGCCGAAGCGACGGGAGGACAACTGGCTGTCAAGAGAATTATTTCAGAAAATTTCGCGCCAGCCCGGCTTTTTCATATTCGTCGGAAAAGGGTTTGAATCACAATGGCTTTGTCAAAATAAGCCACTGCGGCATGGCGCTCGAATCCGCCCGAGGTAACCAGATTCCTTAAAAATCCGTTAGACGTGGCCTTGCCCTATCCACAGCGATTTCGGTAATGTCGATCTATCGAAAGGGACGGGCCTCTTGCCCTTAACCCAGCCTGACGCGGCCAGCTAAAATTGGCGGGATTTGCGACGCGGATCAAGTCCGTGGACGGGTATGGTTTGCTCTTTTTCGATACGGTAGGGGACTGGCGTAACTAGACATGGCAGGTAGGACGGCGCGCCGGCGCTCTTTCGCCGGACGGTCTCGTATTGCCCTGACATACCCAACGCGGACTGGCTTCCATGGGCCGGCACCGGTTCCCTTGGATAGTGGGCGACGTTCATTGCCAGCGGCGGCAACGGGCATCGTAGCGAAGACACGGTCGCTGGAAAAAGGATGCAGGAGGCGCATCCCCGGCGAAAAAACAGGTACAGAAAGGCAAGGAACTCGATCATGCAGAGCGGCATCGAAAGGGAGCTTACGGGCGACCTCCCATTTCCTGGAACTTTGATCGGAGCAAACGAGATGGCGGTCTCCAGCGACGCGGAACAGAAATTCGACCGGGTCAAGGCCCAGTTGAAGGCGCGCCTGGGAACCGAAGTCTATTCCAGCTGGTTCGGCCGCATGAAGGTCGCGGAAGCTTCCAAGGGCATTGTCCGCATCTCCGTGCCCACCGCGTTCCTGCGCTCGTGGATCAACGGCCACTATCACGATCTCATTTCCGAGCTGTGGAAGCAGGAGGATCCCGAGCTTCTCAAGATCGAGATCGTCGTGCGCACCGCGACCCGTCAGGGACGCAGCCAGCCTGAACCGGAATTGGCGCCGGCGCGCAAGATGACACGGCAGACGCAGACGGCGCTGGCCGCCGGCACGGTCAGCCCAGGCAGGGTGGAGCGGTCTCCCATGCCGCGTCCGGGTGTGCCGGTCGAGAGCGAGTTCCGCCACAACGTGCTGGGATCGCCGCTTGACCCGCGCTACACGTTCGGCTCCTTCATCGAAGGCCCCTCGAACCGCGTGGCCTTCGCCGCCGCCAAGGCCGTGGCGGAATCGCAGTCGAGCGCGGTGCGCTTCAATCCGCTTTTCCTGCATGCCACCGTCGGGCTCGGCAAGACGCACCTCTTGCAGGCCATTGCCGCGGAATCGCTGAAGCAGAACCCGAAGTCCCGCGTCGTCTATCTCACCGCCGAGTATTTCATGTGGCGCTTCGCCACCGCGATCCGCGACAACAACGCATTGACGCTCAAGGAGCAGTTGCGCGACATCGACCTCTTGATCATCGACGACATGCAGTTCCTGCAGGGCAAGTCGATCCAGCATGAATTCTGCCATCTGATCAACATGTTGCTCGACAGCGCCAAGCAGGTCGTCGTCGCCGCCGACCGGCCACCGTCGGAGCTGGAATCGCTCGAACCGCGGGTCCGTTCGCGCCTCAATGGCGGCGTCGCGCTCGAAATGTCGGCACCCGATTTCGCCATGCGGCTCGGCATGCTCAAACTGCGCCTGGCCACGGCCAGGATCGACGATGCATCGCTCGACATTTCCGAGGAGATCCTCAACCACGTTGCCCGCACCGTGACCGGCAGCGGACGCGAACTGGAAGGCGCCTTCAACCAGCTCCTGTTTCGCCAGTCGTTCGAACCGCAGATCACGATCGACCGCATCGACGAGATCCTCGGCCATATCTACCGCACGGGCGAACCGAAGCGGGTCCGCATCGAGGACATCCAGCGCATCGTGGCGCGCCACTACAACGTCTCGAAGACGGAACTTTTGTCCAACCGGCGCACGCGCACCATCGTCAAGCCGCGGCAGGTCGCCATGTATCTGTCTAAGGTGATGACGCCGCGCTCGCTGCCGGAAATCGGGCGGCGCTTCGGCGGCCGCGACCACACGACGGTGCTGCACGCCGTGCGCAAGATCGAGGATCTTTCCGGCAATGACAACACGCTGGCGCAGGAACTGGAATTGCTGAGAAGGCTGATCAACGACCAGGCCTGAGCGGCCGGAAACCGCCCGCTCGTGGGGTTGGCCAGCTTTATCCCCAGAAAGCCCGCGTAACCGGCCCGAACCGGTGGCGCGGGCTTGCGTTCACTGGTTTTTTCCTGTCAGTTTGCGTAGATTCTGAAGCCTGTTCAGAGCTTTCGCGGGGCGCCGGGAGCCGGAGACCCGTTCATTCATTCAAGCGAGCCTGTTTCGTCATGCGTGTTATCCTGGAACGGTCAAATCTCCTGAAGTCGCTCAACCACGTGCACCGCGTGGTCGAACGGCGCAACACCATACCGATCCTGTCCAACGTGCTGCTCAGCGCCGAAGGCGCCAGCCTCGAAATGAAGGCCACCGACCTCGACCTGGAGGTGACGGAAGCGACACCCGCCAAGGTCGAGCGCGGCGGCGCGACGACGGTCCCCGCGCACCTGCTCTATGACATCGTGCGCAAGCTTTCCGACGGCGCCGAGGTGATGCTGAAGACGGATGAGGACGGCAACGCCATGACGGTGACGTCGGGCCGCTCCAGCTTCCGCCTGCAGTGCCTGCCGCAATCCGACTTTCCCGAGCTTTCGGCCGGATCCTTCTCGCACATCTTCCGCCTCGACTCGGTGGCACTGAAGGGCCTGATCGAGAAGACGCAGTTCGCCATCTCCACCGAGGAGACGCGCTACTATCTCAACGGCATCTACCTGCACACGCATGAAGTCGGCGGCAAGCTGAAGCTGCGCTCGGTGGCGACCGACGGCCACCGCCTGGCGCGCGCCGAGATCGACGCACCGGCTGGCTCCGAGGGCATGCCGGGCATCATCATTCCGCGCAAGACGGTAAGTGAACTGCAAAAGCTGGTCGACGATCCGGATGTCGCCGTGACCACCGAATTGTCCGATACCAAGATCCGCTTCACCATCGGCAGCGTCGTGCTGACCTCGAAGCTGATCGACGGCACCTTCCCCGACTATCAGCGGGTCATCCCGACCGGCAACGACAAGAAGCTGATCCTCGACCGCCAGAGCTTCGCAGCCGCGGTCGACCGCGTCTCGACCATCTCCTCCGAACGCGGCCGCGCGGTGAAGCTCTCGATCAGCGAAGGCCAGGTGACGCTTGCCGTCAACAATCCGGATTCGGGCAGCGCAACGGAAGAACTGGCGGCAGACTATTCGGCCGACCCGATCGAGATCGGCTTCAATGCCAAATATCTGCTCGATGTCGCCGCGCAGCTGACCGGCACGGAAGCCAAATTCATGCTGGCAGATGCCGGTTCACCGACGCTGATCCACGACATGGCCGACGAGACCGCGCTTTACGTGCTGATGCCGATGCGGGTATAGCCGGCGCGGCGGCGCCTGGCGAATACGGCCGGCGGCGGGCGTTGGTTGCGGTGACTTCCACGGGCGGATAGCGGTTGCCGGCACAAACCCATATAAGTAAGCTTACGCTTACCAATTTTCGTAACTACGCGACCCTGGCGATAGATGTTGCGCCGGGCGCCGTGGTCTTTTCGGGCGACAATGGTGCCGGCAAGACCAATCTCCTCGAAGCGATCTCCTTCCTGACGCCCGGGCGCGGCTTGCGTCGCGCGCCTTATGGGGATGTGGCACGTGAGGGTGGCGATGGCGGCTTTGCCCTGCATGCCCGGCTCGACGGGCCTGACGGCGAGGTCGAGATCGGCACGGGCATCTCCGGCGGCGACACGGCGGAAAGCGGCAGGCGGGTGCGTATAAACGGAGCCCCCGCGCGGGCCGAGGGCATGCTGGAGTGGCTGCGGGTCGTGTGGCTGACGCCGGCGATGGATTCGTTATTCACCGGACCGGCCGCGGATCGCCGGCGCTTTCTCGACCGGCTGGTGCTGGCGATCGATCCGGGACATGGCCAGCGTGCGCTCGATTACGAGAAGGCGATGCGGGGCCGTAACCGTTTGCTGACGGAAGGCTCGCGGGATGCCGGCTGGTTCGAGGCGATAGAGACGCAGATGGCAGAGACCGGCGTGGCGATCGCCGCGGCGCGCGCCGAAATGGTGCGGCTGCTGGCCGCCATGATCGGCAGGCTGCCCGACACCGGACCGTTTCCGCAGGCCGATATCGGCCTTTCGGGTGACCTGGAGGCCGAGATTGCCGGCGCACCGGCGGTCGACGTCGAGGAGCGGTTCCGGCGGGCGCTTGCCGATGGCCGAGACCGTGACCGCGCCGCCGGACGCACCCTCGAAGGCCCGCACCGCTCAGACCTCATGGTCCGGCACCGGCCCAAGGCGATGCCGGCCGAACTCTGCTCGACCGGCGAACAGAAGGCACTGCTGGTCGGCATCGTGCTGTCGCATGCCCGGCTGACCGGGGAAATGTCCGGGCTGACGCCGATCCTGCTGCTCGACGAGATCGCGGCGCATCTCGACGGCGGACGGCGCGCGGCACTGTTCTCGATCCTGGAGGAACTGAACTGCCAGGCTTTCATGACGGGAACCGATGCGGCGCTGTTTTCCAGCCTGCGTGGCCGAGCGCAGTTCCTAACTGTCGACCATGGTACGGTTGGGCCAACCGAAGACCCCTGACAAGCTTTTTCGACCACTATATGGTCCTGATATGACCACAGCGCTCACCGCCGACGAGATCGAACGCTATGCCCGCCACATCGTGCTGCCCGAGGTCGGCGGCGCGGGCCAGCAGAAGCTCAAGCAGGCGCGGGTCCTGGTGATCGGCGCCGGCGGGCTCGGTGCGCCGGTGCTTGAATATCTCGCAGCGGCCGGCGTCGGTACGCTCGGCGTGGTCGACGACGACACCGTTTCTCTCTCCAACCTGCAGCGCCAGGTCATCCATGGCACCGATACGATCGGCATGCTGAAGACCCAGAGCGCCGAGGCGGCGATCGCTCGCATCAATCCCAACATATCAGTCGAAACGCACACATTCCGGCTGACCGCCGAGAACGCCCCCGCCCTCGTCGCCAGGTACGATGTCGTCGTCGATGGGTCCGACAATTTCGAGACGCGTTATGTGGTGGCCGATGCCTGCGCCAGCCAAGAGAAGCCGCTGGTGCATGCAGCCGTTGGACGCTTCGATGGCTCGGTGACCGTGCTGAAGCCTTTCGAAAACGGCAGTGACGGCAAGCCAAACCCGAGCTATCGGGATCTGTTTCCCGAGGCCCCGCCGCCGGGGCTTGTGCCGTCCTGCGCCGAGGCGGGGGTGCTCGGAGCGCTGACCGGGGTCGTCGGCACGCTGCAGGCGATGGAGGCGATCAAGCTGATCACCGGCATAGGCGAGCCGCTGATCGGCCGGCTGCTGCTCTATGATGCGCTGGCCGCGCGCTTCGAGACGATCCGCTACAAGAGACGCTGATCTTGGGACATTTCCATGTTTCGATCACGCGGATCCCAGCCGATTTCGGCCGCTGGGGTGATGTGCTTGCCCTCATTATGGGTGCCTTCGCCTTTATGGACGGCATCATCGACCCGCCGTCGTCGGCTCACCTGCTCACAGCCGATGCGCTGCGCACCAAGGCGCTGCGGGAGACCGGCTTCCTGGCACTCGACGGCGACAGGATCGTGGGCTGCGTTTTTGCTCTTGAAAGAGCTGACGGTCTTTATGTCGGCAAGCTCGCCGTCGCCCCGGACCGCCAGGGGCACGGCATTGGCCGACGGCTGATGCAAGCGGCCGAAGATCTGGCCCGCAGCCGCGGCAAGGCCGCCATCGAGCTCGAGACGAGGATCGAGCTCACCACCAATCATGCCGCCTTCGCCCGGCTCGGATTTCGCGAAACCGGACGGACGGCGCATGACGGCTATGACAGGCCGACCTCCATCACCATGCGCAAAACGATCTCGTAAGCGTCGCGTTACATTGAACGGCGAGCCTGCGCCTGGACAGTTTCAGGTCCTGAGCGGCAGCACGCGGTCCGGCGGACGATGGCCGTCGACGAAGGCGCGGATATTGATGATGACCTTCTCGCCCATGTCGATGCGGCCCTCGAGCGTGGCCGAGCCCATATGCGGCAGAAGCACGACCTTGTTCCTGGCGGCGAGTTTCAAGAGCTTGGCGTTAAGGGCCGGCTCGTGCTCGTAGACGTCGAGGCCGGCGCCGGCGATCTTGCCGTCCTGGATGAGCTTGACCAGCGCTTCTTCGTCGATGATGTCGCCGCGGGCGGTGTTGACGATATAAGCGGTGGGCTGCAGCAACGCCAGCCGCCGTGCCGACAGAAGATGGAAGGTCGCCGGCGTCGACGGACAATTGACCGAGATGATGTCCATGCGGGCCAGCATCTGGTCAAGACTCTCCCAATAGGTCGCCTCCAACCCATCCTCGACCGCCGGCAGCACGCGATGCCGGTTGTGATAGTGGATGGACAGGCCGAAAGCCTTGGCCCGCCTGGCAACGGCGGTGCCGATGCGGCCCATGCCGACAATGCCGAGCCGCTTGCCCCAGATGCGCCGGCCAAGCATCCAGGTCGGCGACCAGCCGGCCCATTTCTTGTCGCCCGTGAGCACGTTGGCGCCTTCCGCCAGCCGGCGCGGCACAGCCAGCATCAATGCCATGGTCATGTCGGCGGTATCTTCGGTGAGCACGTTGGGCGTGTTGGTGACGGTGATGCCTTTCTTGGCCGCCGCCGCCACGTCGATCTTGTCGACGCCGTTGCCGAAATTGGCGATTAGCTTGAGGTTGTCGCCGGCCTGGGCGATCAATGCGGCATCGATGTGGTCGGTTACGGTCGGCACCAGCACGTCGGCTTCCTTGACCGCGGCGACCAGTTCCGGCTGCGTCATCGGCCGGTCCTCGACATTCAGCCTTGCGTCGAACAGTTCGCGCATGCGGGTCTCGACCGGGTCGGGCAGCTTTCGCGTGATGACCACGAGAGGCTTCTTTTTGCCTGGCATTGTTTCCCTCGTTGAGACCTCTTTAACCAAGACCGGCGAAACTGAAAGCTGGTCGCGGTGGCCGATTTTACCCATGTAACAAGCGGTGCCGCCGAAGACAAAGAAAAAGGGGTGCCGCAGCCGTCGGGCCGGCGCCGAAAGGAACGAAAGTGTCTGGTTTCGCGTCGCTTCGCCTGGCCCTCAGCGCAGCATTTCTCGGCGCTCTCCTCTATTCTTCGCTTGCCGGCGCGCAGAGCGCGGCCGCCCCTGCCCAGAGCGCCATCACGCTCGGACCGAGCGGGCTGCCGCTGCCGCGATTCGTCAGCCTGAAATCCGGCCGCGTCAACTCGCGCGTCGGCCCCGGCGCCAACTATTCGGTCGACTGGATGTATATGAAGGCTGGCCTGCCGATGGAGATCATCCAGGAGTTCGATACGTGGCGGCGCGTGCGCGACGCCGATGGCTCGGAAGGATGGATCAACCAGTCGCTGCTGTCGGGCCGGCGCACGGCGATCATCGCGCCCTGGCAGCGCGGCAAGGGCGGCCAGGTCAATCTTCTGAAAGGTCCCGACAAGGATGCCAGGGTGGTGGCGATCGTCGAACCGGGCGTTATGGGCACGATCAAGTCCTGCGACGGCCAATGGTGCGAAATGACGCTCGACGGCCACACCGGCTGGCTTGCCCAGTCGGTCGTCTGGGGCGCCTATCCGGGCGAGCGGGTCAAGGACTGAACGTCTCGCGTTTGCGCCCGATAGGGCCAAGATGGGTGTCCTGAAACCCCGTTGACAGCTTCAAGCCGTAACCCAGTGCACGGTCGATTGCGATATGAGCGATCCAGATCAGTGCGATGGCGCTGCCGACCGCACTGCCGGCGAGATGCCCGGCAAGCAGCAGAAGCACCGGTACGATCAGAATGTGCAAGGCGTTGTAGGCAAGGGCGCCGATGCGAGGTCCACCGAGATAACCCAGCATCGACAGGTCCGGCGCCAGGATGAGCAACGCGAAAAGCCACCAGGAAACGCCCGTCGCGCCATAGAAGACGATTGCGGCAACCGCCACGACGGCCCATTCGAGCCGCACTATCCAATCCAAGGGTTTCATCCCACACCGATTGTTCCGGCTTCGCCGGTCATTCCGGACGCTTGGGACGCAGCCTCACCACGATATCGACATTGGCGATTTCCATGCCCTCGGGCGGGTCCGGCAGGTTGGTGACCGTGACCGGGCCGTTGGCGATGTCGAAAATCCTGTTTTCGCCTTCGATATAGAAATGGTGGTGATCGGAGGTATTGGTGTCGAAATAGGTCTTGGAACCTTCGACGGCGAGGATACGCAGCAGCCCCGCCTGGGTAAACTGGTGAAGCGCGTTGTAGACGGTGGCCAGCGACACCGGCACGCCGGCGGCCTGCGCCTCCTCGTGCAGTTCCTCAGCCGACAAATGGCGGTCGCCCTTGGCGAAAAGCAGGTCGGCCAGCGCAATGCGCTGACGCGTCGGCCTCAGGCCGGCTTCACGTACCCGCTTGTCCACAGCGACATTTTCCTTCCGGCAGCCCCGGTCCATCTGGTCTTCCAAGCTCACAGTCCCGCTTCAAGACACGCCCAGAGTGGCAAAAAAATGAATATATGCCGAACCCGGACCCCGGTTGACATATATTCTGTCGCCCGAATGCGATCAATAGCGCGCATTGACCCGGGCAGACTGGCGGGTTAAGCGCAAACGCCGGTTTCCGGCCTGAAACAGATTGTGTTAGGACACCAACGACAAGGGCGCGCTACCGCCCGGACGATATGGGGAGAAATTGATGGCGGGTTCGAAATCCAGCTACGACTACGAAGAATTGCTGGCCTGCGCCCGCGGCGAGCTGTTCGGAGAGGGCAATGCCCAGCTGCCCTACCCGCCGATGCTGATGTTCGACCGTATCACCGAGGTCAGCGAGACCGGCGGCGCCTTCGACAAGGGTTTCATCCGCGCCGAATTCGATATCAAGCCCGACCTGTGGTTTTTTGCCTGCCATTTCATCGGCAATCCGATCATGCCTGGCTGCCTCGGCCTGGACGCCCTGTGGCAATTGACAGGCTTCTATCTCGGCTGGCTCGGCGAACCCGGCAAGGGAATGGCGCTGTCGACCGGAGAGGTCAAGTTCAAGGGCATGGTCACGCCATCGGTCAAGAAGGTGGAGTATGGCGTGGATTTCAAGCGTGTAATGCGCGGCCGGCTGGTGCTCGGCATCGCTGATGGCTGGATGAAGGCGGATGGTGAGCCCATATACGCGGCGACGGACCTGAAGGTCGGTCTGTCAAAGCAGTCGGCGGTCGCTTGACCGCAGCCCTGGCCCGCACACTGGCCAGCATCCCTGGAAGGAGTTGCGAATGAGACGTGTCGTAGTCACAGGCCTCGGCATCGTGTCGTCGATCGGCAACAATGCCAATGAGGTGCAGACCTCGCTGCATGACGCCAGATCCGGCATCAGCTTTTCCGATTCCTTCGCGGAGCATGGCTTCCGCTGCCAGGTCTGGGGCGCGCCGACGCTCGACCCTTCCGCCATGATCGACCGCCGCGCGATGCGTTTCCTGAGCCAGGGCGCGGCCTGGAATCACGTTGCCATGGACCAGGCGATCGCGGATGCAGGCCTCGGCGAGAGCGACATCACCAACGAGCGCACCGGCATCGTCATGGGTTCGGGCGGTCCTTCCACCCGCACCATCGTCGAGGCCGCCGAGACCACGCTCAAGAACGGCAGCCCCAAGCGCATCGGTCCCTTCGCGGTGCCGAAGGCGATGTCGTCGACCGCGTCGGCGACGCTGGCCACCTGGTTCAAGATCCATGGCGTCAACTATTCGATCTCGTCGGCCTGCTCGACCTCGGCGCATTGCATCGGCAATGGTTACGAATTGATCCAGTGGGGCAAGCAGGACATGGTCTTTGCCGGCGGCCACGAGGATCTCGACTGGACGATGTCGGACCTGTTCGACGCCATGGGCGCCATGTCGTCGAAGTTCAACGACAGGGCCTCCACCGCATCGCGCGCCTATGACGCCAATCGCGACGGCTTCGTCATCGCCGGCGGCGCCGGCGTGCTGGTGCTGGAAGAGCTGGAACACGCCAAGGCGCGCGGCGCCAAGATCTACGCCGAGATCGTCGGCTATGGCGCGACGTCGGACGGCTACGACATGGTGGCGCCCTCGGGCGAAGGCGCGGTTCGCTGCATGCGCCAGGCGCTGGCGACGGTCTCCACGCCGGTCGACTACATCAACACCCACGGCACCTCGACCCCGGTCGGTGATTCCAAGGAAATGGGCGCGATCCGTGAAGTGTTCGGCGAGAAGATGCCGTTCATCACGTCGACGAAATCGCTGACCGGCCATTCCCTGGGCGCGGCCGGTGTGCAGGAATCCATCTATTCGATCCTGATGATGCAAGGCGGCTTCATCGGAGAAAGCGCCCATATCGAGACGCTCGATCCGGAATTCGAGGGCATGCCGATCGTGCGCAAGCGCATCGACAACGCCGCGATCGACACCGTTCTGTCGAATTCCTTCGGTTTCGGCGGCACCAACGCAACGCTCGTTTTCCAGCGCTATTCCGCATAGGGCCAAGTTTTACATAAGGATTGCCGGCCATGGACGGATTGATGAAGGGCAAGCGCGGGCTTGTCATGGGTGTCGCCAACGATCATTCGATCGCCTGGGGCATAGCCCGGAAATTATCCGAACATGGGGCGGAACTCGCCTTCACCTACCAGGGCGACGCTTTCGGCCGCCGGGTCAAGCCGCTCGCCGACAAGCTCGGCGCTTCGCTGGTCGTTCCCTGCGACGTCGAGGACAGCGCTTCGGTCGCCGCCACGTTCGAGACGCTTGGCAAGGAATGGGGCGGGTTGGACTTCGTCGTCCATGCCATCGGCTTTTCCGACAAGAACGAGTTGAAGGGCCTCTATGCCGACACCAGCCGGGACAATTTCGTCCGCACGATGGTGATCTCCTGCTATTCCTTCACCGAGGTGGCGCGCAATGCAGCGCCGCTGATGACTGCCGGCGGCTCGATGATCACGCTGACCTATGCCGGCTCGGTCCGCGTCATGCCGAACTATAATGTCATGGGCGTCGCCAAGGCCGGGCTCGAGGCCAGCGTGCGCTACCTCGCCAATGACTACGGTCCGCGCGGCATCCGCGTCAACGGCATCTCGGCCGGTCCGGTGCGCACACTGGCCGGCGCCGGCATTTCGGACGCCCGCCACATGTTCTCCTACCAGCAGCGCAATTCGCCGTTGCGCCGGACCGTGACGATCGACGAGGTTGGCGGCTCCGCGCTCTATCTCCTGTCCGACCTCGCTTCCGGTGTCACCGGCGAAATCCACTATGTCGATTCCGGCTACCATATCGTCTCGATGCCGACGCTCGATGAATTGAAGCAGACGGATGGCGGCGGAGACTGAAGAGCGGTCCCGTCAAGCAGGTCCTTTCCCAGTCAAGAAAATAATCCTCTCCAGTAAAATTGAATGCATTCGCGGAAACTCATTTTAAGAGGGTTTCCGCTATAGGGTCTCCGACCTGGGGACCTTTTCATGCCTGCCGTCAGCAACCCGAAGCGAACGCCAGTGTTCCGACTGCTCACGATAGCAAGTTCGGGCATTGGCAGTTTCGTCCTCGGCATCTGGGGCCTGAAGCACGGTCTCGGCGAGGGGTTTGCCGGCATATCAGCTGACATGATGGTCGCGATCATGGCCGCGCTTTGCGCGCTTGCGGCATCGGTGGCGGCAATGTCCTTCTTCGCAGGCATCGATGAATCGGCGGATTTCGTCTTCAACGAAACCCATTTCGACAAGCTGACCGGACTGCTGGCGCGGCCGGCCATGGTCGGCAAGATCGCCGAGGCGGCATGCGCGACAAGCCGTACCGGGGAACCGGTGTTCCTGATCGACATCGACATCGACCGGTTCAAACAAATCAACGACGCGATCGGCTACACCCAGGGCGACGAACTGATCCGCGCCTTCACCAAGCGGCTGCACAGCTGCGTGCCCGCGCGCGCGCCGATCGGACGCATCGGGGCCGGCGAGTTCGCGGTGCTGCTCCCGGACCATCTGATCCAGGGAACCTTGGAAAGCATGGTCGAGAGGCTCATCGACGAAATGATGGAGCCGTATGAACTCAGCAGCCACCAGCAATCGGTGAGCCTGTCGGTCGGCATCGTGGCGATGCCCAAGGACGGTGTCGATCCGGTCCTCATCCTGCGGCGCTCCAACCTGGCGCTGCAGAATGCGCGTGCGAGCGGAGTTGGCAACTGGTCGGTCTTCGACAGCGAGATGGGACGCGTGGCCGACCATCGCCAGTGGGTCGAATCCGAGCTGCACAGCGCCTTTGAACGCGGTGATTTCGACCTGCACTACCAGCCGCAGCTCGACCTCCCGACCGGCCGCATCGTCGGCTACGAGGCGTTGATCCGCTGGCAGCATCCCGAACGCGGCATGATCCCGCCGATGGAGTTCATCCAGATCGCCGAGGAGACCGGCATGATCAACCCGATCGGCGAATGGGTGCTGCGCAAGGCCTGCAGCGATGCCCGCCATCTGCCGGACGACTGTTTCGTCGCCGTCAACATCTCGCCGGTCCAGTTCATGACCAAGGACTTTGTCGGCCTTGTACGCGACACGATGCGGACCACGGGCATCAAGCCGTCACGGCTGGAGCTGGAAGTCACCGAGACGGCGATGATGCAGGACCGCGACCGCGCGGCCGCCATCCTGAAAGAGCTTGCCGAGATGGGCATCTCGGTCGCCGTCGATGATTTCGGCACCGGTTATTCCAACCTCAGCTATCTGATCGACTTCTCGTTCGGCAAGCTGAAGATCGATCGTTCCTTCATCAGCCGCATCGATACCGACGCCAGCTCCGGCGCCGTCGTGTCGACCATCGTCGGGCTGTCGCGGGCGCTCGGCGTCAGCATCATCGCCGAAGGCGTCGAGACCGAAAGCCAGGCGACGCTGCTCAGGGCCGCCGGCTGTGAGGTGGTGCAGGGCTACCTCTTCGGCCGGCCAGCACCGCTCACGGCCAGTATCGGTGGCCATGCGGCCGAAGATACCAGGCGAGTCGCCAACCTCCATTGAGCGCCATGGCTCCCGCCGTTGCCTCAGCGGCGCGCCGAAAACACCTTGAACATGCCGTCACGAGCAAGCTCTGCGTGGCTGGCGAAGGCCGCTGACAGGACGGCTTCGTAAGGAAGCTGCCGGTTGGCGACCATGAACAGGCGTCCGCCGGGCTTCAGGGCCTTGGCTGCCGCGCGGATCATGCCGGCACCAATCTCAGGCTCCGCCGCACGGCTGCGATGGAAGGGCGGGTTCATGGCGATGACGTCGTAGCGGCGCTCCACAGGCTCGGCGAGCAGGTCCGTCCAGAAGAAGCCCTGTGCCATTGTGTTACCGAGATTGCCCCTGGCCGCCTCCAGCGCGTCGAAATCGGCCTCGTATAGATCGAGCGCCGACAAGCCCGGCGAGCGGGCGGCCATCTCCGCCGCCACATAGCCCCAGCCGGCACAGAAATCGGCCGCGCTGCCACGCAGATCGCCGGGCAGGTTGTCGACCAGCAGTTTCGAGCCGGCATCGACGCGATCGAAGGAGAACATGCCGGGCGCGGTGTGGAACCGGTCCCCAACCAGCAAGGCGGGATTGGCGGTGCGAAGTACGGCGGCGGCCTGCATGTCAGCCGGGCGGCGCAGCCAGAAGGCAATGCCGTGATATTTCGGCATGTGGCCATCGAGCGGCGCAAGATCGCCAACACGCTTGCGCAGGCTGGCAATGCCATCCTCCTTGCCACCGGCAATGACGATCAATCCGCCCTCTGCCACGCGCTCCATAGCCTCGGCGATGCGCAATTCGTTCTGGCCGCGATGGCCGCCGGCGAGCACCAACGCGGCATCAAAACCGTCACCGGCCGATTGCGGCGTGACCGTGAAGCCGGCCGCCTGCAACGCACGGAAATACGGCCGGAAGCCCTGTACGAGATTGAGCGTAGCCTCGAAAGCCGGCGGCAGGCGCAGGCCGGGTTCGGCGCCAAGGAAGAGAACGCGCTGGCCCTGCCGCGGCAAGGAAAGAGCCTCGGCCTCGAACGGGTAAAAAAGCGTCTTCAGCGCTTCAGCGGACATAGCCGTGCTCCATAAAAAAACGGGCGCGACCTAAGCCGCGCCCGCCTCCTTTTTCCGTCGGACCGATCAGGCGGCGTTTTCTTCGCCTTCGGTCTTCTTGTCGCGGGCGATTTCCTTGCCGGTGGCCTGGTCGACGACCTTCATCGACAGGCGAACCTTGCCGCGCTCGTCGAAGCCCATCAGCTTCACCCAGACCTTGTCGCCTTCCTTGACGACGTCCGAGGTCTTGGCGACCCGGTCGTTGGCGAGCTGCGAGATGTGGACGAGGCCGTCACGCGGACCGAAGAAGTTGACGAAGGCGCCGAAGTCGGCGGTCTTGACGACCGTGCCTTCGTAGATTTCGCCGACTTCCGGCTCGGCGACGATGGTGTGGATCCACTTCTTGGCCGCCTCGATCTCCTTGGCGTTCGAGGAAGCGATCTTGACCGTGCCGTCGTCCTCGATGTTGATCTTGGCGCCGGTCTTCTCGACGATCTCGCGGATGACCTTGCCGCCCGAACCGATGACGTCGCGGATCTTGTCGGTCGGGATGTGCATGACCTCGATGCGCGGTGCGAACTCGCCGAGTTCGGGACGGGCGCCGGTCAGGGCATGGGCCATTTCGCCGAGGATGTGCAGGCGGCCGTCCTTGGCCTGGCCAAGGGCGATCTTCATGATCTCCTCGGTGATGCCATCGATCTTGATGTCCATCTGCAGCGAGGTGATGCCGCCTTCGGTGCCGGCGACCTTGAAGTCCATGTCGCCGAGATGATCTTCGTCGCCAAGGATATCGGAGAGCACGGCGAAGCGCTCGCCTTCCTTGATCAGGCCCATGGCGATGCCGGCAACCGGCTTGGCCAGCGGCACGCCGGCATCCATCAGCGCCAGCGAGGTACCGCAGACGGTGGCCATCGACGACGAACCGTTGGACTCGGTGATCTCCGAGACGACGCGCAGCGTGTAGGGGAACTGGTCAGCGGAGGGCAGCATCGGACGGATGGCGCGCCAGGCGAGCTTGCCGTGGCCGATTTCGCGGCGGCCCGGCGAACCCATGCGGCCGGTCTCACCGACGGAATAGGGAGGGAAGTTGTAGTGAAGGAGGAACTTCTCCTTGTACATGCCGGTCAGGGAATCGACATACTGCTCGTCCTCGCCGGTGCCGAGCGTGGCGACGACCAGCGCCTGGGTCTCGCCGCGGGTGAACAGCGCCGAACCATGGGTGCGCGGCAGGACGCCGACTTCGGAAACGATCTTGCGAACCGTCTTGAGGTCGCGGCCATCGATGCGCGAGCCGGTGTCGAGAATGTTCCAGCGCACGACCTTGGCCTGGAGCTCCTTGAACACCGAGCCGATCTGTTCGGAGGTGTACTTTGCGTCCTCGCCTTCAGCGGGGGCAAACGCGGCCTTGACCTTCGCCTTGACGGCGTCGACCGCGGCGTAACGCTTCTGCTTGTCGACGTTCTTGTAGGCATTGCTGAGCTCGTCGCCGACGATCTTCAGCATCTCGGCCTCAAGCGCGGAATAATCCGGCGCGGTGAAGTCGCGCGGTTCCTTGGCTGCAACTTCGGCCAGCTTGATGATGGCGTCGATGACCGGCTGGAAACCCTTGTGGCCAAACATGACGGCTCCGAGCATCAGCTCTTCGCCAAGTTCCTTGGCTTCCGACTCGACCATCAGCACGGCGTCGGCGGTGCCGGCGACAACGAGGTCGAGCTTGGATTCCTGCATCTCATCGACATGCGGGTTCAGCACATATTCGCCGTTGATGTAACCGACGCGGGCGCCGCCGACCGGGCCCATGAACGGAACGCCGGAGAGCGTCAGGGCCGCCGAGGTGGCGACGATCGACAGGATGTCCGGATCATTTTCGAGATCGTGCTGCACGACGGTGACGACGATCTGCGTGTCGTTCTTGTAGCCGTCGGCGAAGAGCGGGCGGATCGGGCGGTCGATGAGGCGGGAAACCAGCGTCTCCTTTTCGCTCGGACGGCCTTCACGCTTGAAATAGCCGCCCGGGATCTTGCCGGCGGCATAGGTCTTTTCCTGGTAGTTGACGGTCAGCGGAAAGAAATCGAGGCCGGGCTTCGGCTCCTTCATCGAAACGACGGTGGCCAGCACCTTGGTCTCGCCGTAAGTGGCGAGCACAGCGCCATCGGCCTGGCGCGCGATCTTGCCGGTTTCCAGGATGAGCGGACGGCCGCCCCATTCGATTTCCACTTTGTGGTGATTGAACATGTCTTGTCCTTAATAAGCGGAAAGGGGCGCGCCGTTTCACGGTGCGCGGATGCCCTTTCCCTGGCTTCCTTTCTCGGGCAGCCACGGGCAAGACAACGGGAAGCTCGGATGATTTAGGCGCGACGAGCGCGCACGAGCGTCCTGCAATCCTGCCCCATGACCGTCCATGGGCGGTTTCGAGTGGCCCTCTGCACGCTCGAAACCGGGTCTGGCCAGCCGACACGGCTGGCAGAATGCGTGACCGGCGGACTTTCCGAAGAAAGTCCGCCGGTCAATTCGTCAACGGCGCAGACCGAGCTTCTCGATCAGTGTCTGATAGCGCGCGTCGTCCTTGCGCTTGAGATAATCAAGCAGGCTGCGGCGCTGGGACACGAGAGCGAGCAGACCACGGCGGGAATGGTTATCCTTCTTGTGGTCCTTAAAATGGTCGGTCAGGTTCTTGATGCGCTCGGAAAGGATGGCCACCTGGACTTCCGGAGACCCGGTATCGCCCTTGGCGGTTGCGAATTCACCCATCAATTCCTGTTTGCGCTCGGCAGTAATCGACATCGTGTTTTTCCTTATCTGTTTGAGGAAACGGGTCGCCCACAGCCGGGATGTCGTCCAGCAGGGGCCGTGCATGCAAAGCGTCAAGGCGCTATGCTGCGGCGCATATAGTGCAATTCCCCGAAAAACACCAGCCCAATTCACAAGCCGGCTTTGTCGCGGCTTTTGCGGTATGAAAGAAGCCTTTCGCCGTGGCTAAAGCCACTTCTTCCATCTGAAGAAGGCGATCAGCCCGACCGCGACGAGCAGCATGAAGACGAGTGCCGCCGGATAACCATAGTAGGATCGCAGCTCCGGCATGTTCCATGGCGAGGCGTCGGGACTAAAGTTCATGCCCCAGACGCCGACCAGGAAGGTGAGCGGCATGAAGATGACCGAGACGATGGTGAGGTAAGAGATGACGTCGTTGGTGCGCGCCTGGCTCAGCGACAGGTGCATCTCGATCAGCCCGGTCAGCATGTCGCGCTGGGTCTCGACCAGCTCGATCAGCCTGAGCGAATGGTCGAGCGTGTCGTTGAGGAAGACCTTGGTTTCAGCTCTGACATAGGACACATCGTTGCGGATCAGCGTCGCCAGCGCATCGCGCATCGGCCACAGCACGCCTTTGAGGACATTGGCATCGCGCCGCAATTCGTGCAGCTGCCGCATCTGGTGCTTGTGCGTCGAATGCAGCATCTGGTCCTCGATGCTGTCGACCAGGTCGCCGGCAGCCTCGATCGGCGGAAAATAGCTGTCGACGATGGCGTCGATCAGCGCGTAGGCGAGATAGTCGGCGCCGCGTGTGCGCAAGCGGTTGGGCGCCGAACTCTCGATGCGCTTGCGCACGGGATCGAAGGGATCGCCCTCGCGCTCCTGGAAGGTGACGACGAAGTTCTCGCCGAGGAAGAGAGCGATCTGCTCGTAACGATGCGACGTGACATCGTCGATCATGCGCACGACGACGAAGGCGTGATCCTCGAAGAAGTCGACTTTCGGCCGCTGGCCGGTGTTGACAACATCCTCCAGCGCCAGCGGATGCAGGCTGAAGATGCGGCCGATCTCCTCGATCAATTGGATGTTGGCGAGGCCGGTGCAGTCGAGCCAGATGACGGGCCATTTCCGGCAATTGGCCTTGACATCGTCGATGCTGGCATTCTCGATGGTCTTGAATTTCTGCGGCGAGATCAAGGTCAGCCGCAATTCGGAGCGCCGCGCCGCCGGATCGGCGATCAGCGTACCGGGCGAGGCGCCGACAGGCGGCCGCCTCGTCTTCACCGGCGCGCGCTTCTTGACCGTGTCAGCCTTTGCCATGGAGCCCCTCTGCCGCGATGTCGTGCCGACATTAGATGAGTGGCATCACCCGGCAAAGACCCGCTTGGGCTTGAACATGCCTTGCTCGATCGCGCCGATGGCGACCAGCTTGCCGCGAGACCTCGCGCAGGCCTCTTCGGCCTCCACAGGTGCGTCACGGCCACGAATGATGACAGGATTGCCGAGGCGGATCTTTGTCGCCGCGTCATCGCTGATGGCGATCTGCGGCAGGCAGTCGAGGGCAGCCGAGGTGTCCACCAGAAGCGTGTCGATGGCGCCGAAGTCGACCGGCTTGGCCACCGCGTCTGCCGGTTCGGCGTCGTCGGCCGCTTCCGAATTCTCATCGCCAGTGGCGCCGAAGCGGGCGGCCTCGAGTTCGGCAATGGTGACGAAGTCCTCTGGCGTGAACGGCTCGACCTCGACCCGGCGCAGCTCGCTGATATGGCCGAAGCAGCCGAGGTCGCGGCCCATGTCGCGGGCCAGCGAACGCACATAGGTGCCCTTACCGCATTCGACTTCGAAAATCGTCTGGTCCGGCTTGTGCTCGACAATATCGAGCCGGCCGATCTCGATCTCACGTGGCGGTATGTCGACCATCTCGCCTTCGCGGGCGAGGTCGTAGGCGCGCTCGCCCGCAATCTTGATCGCCGAAAACTGCGGCGGCGTCTGCATGATGACGCCGGTGTATTTCGGCAGCAGCGCCCGCACCTCGGCTTCCGCCGGACGCAGGTCGGAGCTCTTCGTCACCGGCCCTTCAAGATCGTCGGTGGAGCGCTCATCGCCCCAGGCAACGGTGAAGCGGTAGATCTTGGCGCCGTCCTGCACGTAGGGCACGGTCTTGGTGGCTTCGCCGAGCGCGATCGGCAGCATGCCGGAGGCAAGAGGGTCTAGCGTGCCGGCATGGCCGGCCTTTTCGGCCTGGAACAGCCATTTGATCTTGGAGACGGCTTCGGTCGAGCCCATGCCGACCGGCTTGTCCAGCACCACCCAGCCGGAGACCGGCCGGCCCTTCTTCTTGCCGCGACGCGCCATCATTCTTCTTCCTTGTTGTCGTCGGTATCCAGATCGCGCGCCACTTCGGGCGATTTCAGCAGGTCGTTGATCCTGGCGAAATTGTCGAAGGAGGTATCGAGCCGGAAGCGGAATTCCGGCATGTATTTCATCTGCCTGAGCGCACCGGAGACGCGGCCACGCACGAACTTGGCATGCTTGTTCAGCGCCTCGATCACCGCGTTGGCATCCTTGGCGCCGAGCGGAGAAACAAAGGCGGTGGCGATCTTGAGATCGGGCGACATGCGCACTTCCGAGACCGAAACGACCGAATTTTCAATCAACGGGTCGATGATCTCGCCGCGCTGCAAGGTTTCGGAGAGTGCATGGCGCACCTGCTCGCCGACGCGCAGCATGCGCTGGGATGGGCTTGATGTTGTGGAACGGGGCATTTTTCTCAATCCTGAAAGCGTGAGGCGCGGGATAGGACCGTGCCGCATGTCTCAAACGGTCATTCTCAATAGCACTGACACGGCGGTCTTTCGACCACCGCCCAATATCGACAAGCCACTCGAACTCAGAGTGTGCGGGTCACCATCTCGACGCGGAAGCACTCGATGATGTCGCCGACGCGCATGTCTTCGTAGTTCTGGAAGGCCATGCCGCATTCCTGGCCGCCCGGGACTTCCGAAACCTCGTCCTTGAAGCGCTTCAGGGTCTTCAGCGTGCCTTCGTGGATGACCACGTTGTCGCGGATCAGGCGCACGCCCGCGCCACGCTCGACCTTGCCCTCGGTGACACGGCAGCCGGCGATCTTGCCGACCTTGGTGATGTCGAAGATCTCGAGGATCTCGGCATTGCCGATGAAGGTCTCGCGACGCTCCGGCGACAGCAGGCCCGACAGAGCCGCCTTCACATCATCCACCAGGTTGTAGATGATCGAGTAGTAGCGGATCTCGATGCCCGCGGCCGCGGCCGCGGCACGCGCCTGCACATTGGCGCGCACGTTGAAGCCGATGATCGCCGCGCCGGACGTTTCCGCCAGCGAGACGTCGCTTTCGGTGATGGCGCCGGCGCCGGAATGAACGATGCGCGCACGCACTTCGTCGGTGCCGAGCTTATCCAGGGCAGCATTGATCGCTTCGATCGAACCCTGCACGTCGCCCTTGATGACCAGCGGGAATTCCTTCAGCCCGCTCGTCTGCAACTGCGACATCATCTGTTCGAGCGAGCCACGCTGGCCGGCATGCCTGGCCACCGCCTTCTCGCGTGCCAGACGCTGGCGATATTCGGTGATCTCGCGGGCGCGGGCCTCGTTGTTGACCACCGCGAAGCGGTCGCCGGCCTGCGGGGTTCCCTGAAGGCCGAGCACCTCGACCGGCATCGCCGGCGGCGCTTCCTTGATCTGCTCGCCGCGATCGTTGACGAGCGCGCGCACACGGCCCCATTCGTTGCCGGCGACGAGGATGTCGCCCGGCATCAAGGTGCCGGTCTGCACCAGCACGGTGGCGACGGGACCACGGCCCTTGTCGAGCTGCGCCTCGATGACGACACCTTCGGCGGTGCGGTCGGGGTTGGCCTTGAGGTCGAGGATTTCGGCCTGCAGCAGGATCGCTTCGAGCAACTTGTCGAGATTGGTGCCCTTGGTCGCCGACACTTCGACGTCCAGCACCTCACCGCCCATCGATTCGACGAAGACCTCGTGGCGCAAGAGTTCCGAGCGCACTTTCTGCGGATCGGCATCATGCTTGTCGATCTTGTTGATCGCCACGATGATCGGAACGCCGGCCGCCTTGGCATGGCTGATCGATTCGATCGTCTGCGGCATGACGCTGTCGTCGGCCGCAACCACCAGGATGGCGATGTCGGTCGCCTGGGCGCCACGGGCGCGCATGGCCGTGAAGGCGGCGTGGCCGGGCGTGTCGATGAAGGTGATCTTCTGACCGTTCTTCTCGACCTGATAGGCGCCGATATGCTGGGTGATGCCGCCGGCCTCGCCGGAAACGACATTGGCGTTGCGGATGGCATCGAGCAGCGACGTCTTGCCGTGGTCGACGTGGCCCATGATGGTGACGACCGGCGGACGCGACACGAGGTCTTCCGGGCGGTCGGCGATGTTGAACAGGCCTTCCTCGATGTCGGACTCGGCGACGCGGCGGACCGTGTGGCCGAATTCGGTGGCCACCAGCTCGGCCGTGTCGGCGTCGATGACGTCGCCCGGCTTCAGGATCTGGCCCTGCTTCATGAAGTACTTGACCAGGTCGACAGCACGCTCGGACATGCGCTGCGCCAGTTCCTGGATGGTGATGGTCTCGGGCAGGATCACTTCGCGCATGACCTTTTCGCGCGGCTCATTGTGCATCGCGCGCTTGAATTTTTCCTGGCGGCGACGCATCGACGACAGCGAACGGGCCCGCGCATCCTCGTCGGACAACGCGGAATTCAGTGTCAGCTTGCCACGGCGGCGGTCTTCCTCGCTCTTGGTCGGCTTGGCCGGGCGCGCCACTTCGGGCGTGACCAGGCGGCGCACCGGCGCACCAGCGATCGCCCGCTTCGGCTTGACCTCTTCCTCCTCGTCGGCGGTCGCCAACTCAGCGGCTTGCGGTGCGCGGCGGCGAGCCTCTTCCTCGGCGCGACGGCGCGATTCGGCCTCGGTCTGCAGCCGTGCCTCTTCCTCGGCCTGGCGGCGCGCCGAGTCCTCGCGTTCGCGCTTGCGGCGCTCTTCGTCCTCGGCGCGGCGCTTGGCCTCTTCGGCCGCGCGCTGACGGTCTTCGACCTCGCGGACCTTCGAGCCCTCGAGCGCCCTGCGGCGCGCGTCCATTTCGCTGCGCGACAATTCGTTCAGCACCATGCCGCTGCGCTCGACCGGAGGCCGCGGCGGGGGCGGCGCCTTGGGCGCTTCCTGCACGACAGGTGCCGCCACGACCGCCGGCTTCGGCGTGAAGACGGGCGCAGCCGGAGCGGCAACCGGCTCCGGCTTATCACCGGGCAGCGAGAACTTGCGCTTCTTGGTCTCGACCACGACCGACTTGGTACGGCCGTGCGAGAAGTTCTGGCGCACAGTGCCTTGTTCCATGCCGGGGCGCTTCAGCGTCAAGGTCTTCTTCGGTGTAACACTCAACGTCTTGTCGTCGCCCGATTTCGTATCGTTCATTCCATATCCTCTGCAGCATCATCTTCGTCAGCAACGGCCGCAAGCATTGCAAGATCGTCCGGGGTTCCGCCCCGATATCGGTCGAGCGCAACCATGCGCTTCTGGACCGCCTTACCCGCGTCTCCCGCGAGGACGGCAGCATGTATCACATTTGTACCCCCCAATGCCAAGCTCAACTCGGCCTCGGAGAAAAGTTTGTAGGCAAGGATGGAAGGGCCGCCAATATGGACGGTCGCCCGCCGCGCCTGGCTGATCTTGCGTACGCCGTCGTCGGATGCCTCGGTCGCGTGGAGCACGAAAAGCGCCAGCCCGCCGCGCACCGCGCTCTCCACCTTGGTGGCACCCAGCGAAATCGCGCCTGCCTTGCGGGCAAGGCCCAGCATGCCTAAAGCGGACCTGGAGAGCAACCCGTCGACCATGCCGCCGAGATCGGGCGGTACGACCACCTGTGCCTTGAAGGCGCGGGCAAAAAGGTTCTTGGCCGCCGCCTTCTCGATATGTAGGCGGTCGGCACTCACCCAGCAACCACGGCCGGGCAGATTTCGCTTGAGATCGGGAACGACGGCCGAATCCGGACCGACGACGAACCGGATCAGTTCATCCGGTTCGGCCTGTTTTCGGGTGACGATGCAGGTGCGATCGTTCATCTCGTCCAAGGGCGGGTTGTGTGCGATGCGGTTTCACCTCACGCACCAACGGCTTCGTCAGCCGTTTCTTCTTCGGCCGCAAGCTCGTCCTCGGTGATCCAGCCGGCCTTGAGGCGAGCGGCCAGAACCATCTGCTCGGCGTCGGCGCGCGAAACGCCGTGGTTGGCCAGCACGCCGGGATAGACCTTGGTCTCGCCGTCCTTGCGTTCCTTCCAGCCGGTGAGGTCGTCGGCGGCATAGCCGGCGAAATCCTCGATCGTCTTCACGCCGTCCTCGCCGAGCGTCACCATCATGGCGGTGGTGACGCCTGGAATTTCGCGCAGATCATCCGAAACGCCCAGCGCCTTGCGCTTCTCGTCGTGCTCGGCTTCGATCTTCTCCAGATATTCGCGGGCGCGGGTCTGGATTTCAGAGGCGGTATCCTCATCGAAGCCGTCGATGGAGGCGATTTCGCCGGCATCGACATAGGCGACTTCCTCGACGCTGGTGAAACCTTCGGAGGCCAGCACCTGACCGACCATCTCGTCGACATCGAGCGCTTCCATGAACAGCGCCGAGCGCTCGACGAATTCCTTCTGACGGCGCTCGGATTCCTCGGCCTCGGTCAGGATGTCGATATCCCAGCCAGTGAGCTGCGAGGCAAGGCGCACGTTCTGGCCGCGGCGGCCGATGGCCAGCGACAGCTGATCGTCGGGAACCACCACTTCGATGCGCTCCGCATCCTCGTCGAGCACGACCTTGGCGACTTCCGCCGGCTGCAGCGCATTGACGATGAAGGAGGCGGCCGAAGGCGACCACGGAATGATGTCGATCTTCTCGCCCTGCAATTCGCCGACGACGGCCTGGACGCGGCTGCCGCGCATACCAACGCAGGCGCCGACCGGATCGATCGAGCTATCACGCGAGATGACGGCGATCTTGGCGCGCGAGCCCGGGTCGCGGGCGACCGACTTGATCTCGATGATGCCGTCATAGATCTCAGGCACTTCCATGGTGAAGAGCTTGGCCATGAACTGCGGATGGGTGCGCGACAGGAAGATCTGCGGGCCACGCTGCTCGCGGCGCACGTCGTAGACATAGGCGCGGACGCGATCGCCATATTTGTAGTTTTCACGCGGAATCAGCTCGTCGCGACGAATGATCGCTTCGCCACGGCCGAGATCGACGATGACGTTGCCATATTCGACGCGCTTGACGGTGCCGTTGACGATCTCGCCGATACGGTCCTTGTACTCGTCGTACTGGCGGTCACGCTCGGCCTCGCGCACCTTCTGCACGATAACCTGCTTGGCAGACTGGGCGGCGATGCGGCCGAAATCCATCGGCGGCAGCTGTTCGGCGATGAAATCGCCGAGCTGGGCGTCGGGATTGCGCTCGCGGGCGGAGGAAATGGCGATCTGGGTGGCGTAATCGTCGACCTTCTCGACCACTTCCATCAGCCGCTGCAGCTTCATCTCGCCGGTGTTCGGGTTGATGTCGGCGCGGATGTTGGTCTCCTGACCATAACGCGAACGCGCCGCCTTCTGGATCGCATCGGCCATGGCGGCGATGACGATCGACTTGTCGATCGACTTTTCACGCGCGACCGCATCGGCAATCTGCAGCAGTTCAAGTCTGTTGGCGCTTACAACCATGTTCTTTCTCCCGAGCCTGTTCGCCGGACCTTTGCGCCCGGCAGCTCAATCAAATTTCCTGTTCGTGTTCTTCCGTGACGTCCGGTTCCGCACCCTCGGACACATCGTCGTCCGGTTCACCGCGACGTCTCTTGGCTTCCTTGCGCGCCCTGTTGTCCTTCGACAACGCTTCGCGAATGAGGTCGTCGGTCAGGATCAGCCGGACATCGGCAATGGCATCGTAGGGCACGCGCACCGTCGGCTCCTCACCATAGGCCGCCTTGTCGCGCTCGATCAGCACATCGTTCTCACCGGCCTCGGCGATCTTGCCCTTGAAACGCTTGCGATCGGCGACGACGACCGAAGTCTCCATCTTCACCAGATGACCGGTCCAGGTCACGAAATCCGATTTGCGCACCAAGGGCCGATCGATTCCGGGCGAAGAAACTTCGAGATGATAGGCCTTTTCGATCGGATCATCGACGTCGAGCGCCGGCGACACCGCGCGGCTGACCTCTTCGCAATCCTCGACGGTCATGGTGCCGTCCTCACGCTCGGCCATGATCTGCAGCGTCAGTCCGTTCTGGCCGGACAGATGCACGCGCACGAGGCGAAAGCCGATGCCGCGCAGCACCGGCTGGACGATCAGCGCAATGCGCGCATCGATGCCGCTTTCGCGGATGATGCGGTCGTCGCCCTCGTTTGCCGTTGCGGTCATTCGATCCCTGTCGCTCAATTCGAAGCTATCGGCAGGTAATAAAAAAGAGCGGGACCGGGTGGACCCACTCTTCGTCATACCGACCAAGAATTTGAGGCTGATATAGACGATCCGGGCTGGTGTTTCAAGTCCGCAGTCCCGGCCGGACAAAAGCCTGTGGGTTCAGGGTTGTTCCAGGCGCATGGCCGCCATGCGGCAATCCCCCTGTGAGAGCCCGCGTCGCGCTCTTATTTGTTAGCCATCAAATGAATTGAATTGGCGCGCGCTGGCGCGCGGAAGGACAAGATCATGAGCAACCGCAGGATATTCTCCGCCTTGGGCGATCTCTTCACCACATTCGGCAGCGCCGTTGCCGCATCGCGCGCCGTGGAAGCCGGGCGTAAGCCACGAGCCGACGACCTGCGCAATCTCGGCATGGACCCGGCCATATTCAACAGGATCGGCCGTTTCTGACTGTGATGAGCATTCGATTCGGCTCCCGGTAAGTTGCCGGAGCCGTCGACGGTCGGGAGCGCCTACGTCCTGATGAAGGTAAGATAGGCCGGCCGGCGCCCCTCGCGAATGGCCTTGGCCTCATAGCGTGTACCCGGCCAACCCTCATAGGGACGATGCCAGTCGGCTGCCTCATCCGCCTGCCACGCAAAAGCGCCATGCGCCCGGCAATGCAGCAAGGTCCAGTTCACATAAGTGTCGATGTCGGACGCGAAGCGGAATTTTGAGGCCGGCTTCAGGACGCGCGCGAAACGGTCGAGATTGACCGGGCTGACGAAACGCCGCTTCCAGTGCTTCTTCTTAGGCCAGGGGTCGGGATAGAGAAGGTCGATACCGTCGAGCGAGGACGGCGGCAGCCAGTCAAGCAACTGGGTGGCGTCGTCGTCGTAGACCCTGAGATTGGCCAGCGGCACTGCCCGCACCGCCATCATCATCTTGGCCATGCCGTTGACGAAGGGCTCCACGCCGATGAAGCCGATCGTCGGCGCCTCGGTCGCGCGATGCAGAAGATGTTCGCCGCCGCCAAAGCCGATCTCAAGCCGAACCGCCGAAACGTCGGTTTTGAACAGGGTCCGCGGATCCGACGGGGCTTCAGCCGTCAGATCGAGCCGATAGGCGCCAAGCCCGCTTTCCAGCGCCGCCGCTTGCTGCGGGCGAACGGGTTTGCCGCGCCGACGGCCGAAGAAGGCTTCGGTCGTGCGGCTTGGCCTGTCCCCGTCACGCATCGATTGGCGCAAGTCCTGCCGCCGCCCTCAGGCCGCGACAGCATCCTTGAGCGCCTTGGCCAGATCGGTCTTTTCCCAGGAGAAAGACCCGTCACGGCCAGCCTTGCGGCCAAAATGGCCGTAAGAC
The DNA here is from genome assembly GCF_004794715.1 of Mesorhizobium sp. M8A.F.Ca.ET.207.01.1.1. Classification (NCBI taxonomy): domain Bacteria; kingdom Pseudomonadati; phylum Pseudomonadota; class Alphaproteobacteria; order Hyphomicrobiales; family Phyllobacteriaceae; genus Mesorhizobium; species Mesorhizobium sp. M8A.F.Ca.ET.207.01.1.1. The sequence goes on from NZ_SRUS01000007.1 coordinate 171,553, forward strand.
GACGTCTTGGCGTAGATCGGCTTGTTGAGATCGAGATGACGGCGAATGCCGGAAGGCGACAGGTCCATCACGGTGCGCAGGGCATCCTCGAGTTTGGCCTCGTCGACCTTGCCGGTGCCGTGCAGGTCGACATAGACCGACAGCGGCTGCGCGACGCCGATGGCGTAGGACAGCTGGATGGTGCAGCGGTCGGCAAGCTTCGCCGCCACGACGTTCTTGGCCAGGTAGCGCGCCGCATAGGCGGCCGACCGGTCGACCTTGGTGGTGTCCTTGCCGGAGAAGGCGCCGCCGCCATGCGGGGCCGCGCCGCCATAGGTGTCGACGATGATCTTGCGGCCCGTCAGGCCGGCATCGCCGTCCGGACCGCCGATGACGAACTTGCCGGTCGGGTTGATGTACCACATGCAGTCGTCAGCGATCTTGAGGTCGCCCAATGCCTCGCGGATATAGGGTTCCACGACCTTGCGGACCTTCTTGGAATCCCAGCTCGAATCGAGATGCTGGGTCGACAGCACGATCTGCGTCGCCTCCGCGGCCTTGCCGTCGACATAGCGAACGGTGACCTGGCTCTTGGCATCGGGGCCAAGCTTGCCGGCCTCGCCATTGTTCTCGTGACGGGCGGCGGCCAGGAGTTCGAGGATCTTGTGGCTGTAGTAGATCGGCGCCGGCATCAGGTCAGGCGTCTCGCGGCAGGCATAGCCGAACATGATGCCCTGGTCGCCGGCACCTTCCTCGCCCTGACGGTCGGCCGCGTTGTCCACGCCCTGGCCGATGTCGGGCGACTGGCCATGCAGCAGGACCTCGATCTTGGCCGTCTTCCAGTGGAAGCCGGCCTGCTCGTAGCCGATCTCGCGGATCGCCTTGCGGGCGACGGATTTGAACTTCGCCGGATTGACGATCGGGTGGCCCGCGGCATCCTTGAGGATATTGCCGGCCTTGTCCTTCTTCAAGAGCGTCTCGGGGACGCGCACCTCGCCGGCGATGACGACGCGGTTGGTGGTCGCCAGCGTCTCGCAGGCCACACGGACTTTCCACGGGTCCATGCCGGTCTTCTTGGCTTCACGATAGACCAGATCGACGATTTCGTCGGAGATCCGGTCACAGACTTTGTCGGGATGGCCCTCGGCAACGGATTCCGAGGTAAAGAAGTAGTTCTGCCGCGTCACGGGTGTCCCCTCTTGAAAAACGATCGGCAGGCTGCCGATTTTGGCGCGCCACGTGTTAGCGGGGCAAAGCGCTGCTCGTCAAGCGTTGCCGCCGGTCTGGCCTGAATGTCGGAGACGATATCTTGTGCCACCGGCGGCGCACGCCGCCGGTGCGAAGCGCATCGCGGATCAGTCGAGATCGTCCTCGGCGAGCGATTTCACCAGGTCTATGATCCTGCGGCGCACCTTGACGTCGGCGATCTTGACAAAGGCCCGGTTGAGCTGAAGCCCTTCGGGACTGCCGCAGAATTCGACGGCGAAAGCCATCGAGCTATCCTCGGCAAAACCACGGTTGGCCGTCAGCTCCTGGCCCGGCGCATCCTCGAAAAAGAAGGCGACGGGCACGCCGAGTATGGAGGCTATCGCCTGCAGACGGCTGGCGCCGACGCGATTGGTGCCCTTTTCATATTTCTGGATTTGTTGAAACGTGATGCCGAGATTCTCGCCCAGCTTTTCCTGGCTCATTCCGAGCATATTGCGGCGAAGCCGGACCCGGCTTCCAACGTGGATGTCGATGGGATTCGGTTTCTTCTTGTTTTCTTCTGTCATTTTTTCCTCGCCGAATTTTTTCGGCTTTGTGATTTTTTTCCTGCCCAAAGAAAACCGGAGGCGACTGCCCCAACAGAACGATCCACCGGCTTCGAGAAATTTTCAGGCGGTACAGTATGAGTTTCTAATGTGCCAACTGTCAATTCACCCGTAGCCTTTGCCTTACGTTCAACAGCACCCCCCCCAGCGCAAACAGCAACATGATCAGCGTTCCGTTAATGCGCCGCTGACGGGACGAAATCACCGTCTGTTCGGAAACAGGAACCTTCACATCGATGGCCCCGCGCGCGTCGATGGCCAGCGCATCGACGACGCGGCCACGGGGGTCGACAACGGCCGAGATGCCGTTGTTGGCAGCACGCAACAGGGGCAATCCGTTCTCCACCGCGCGAATCTGGGCCTGCCTGAAATGCTGATACGGTCCCGGCGTGTCGCCGAACCATGCATCATTGGTAACGTTCACAATAAGCTGCGCTGACGTTGCGTCAACTGCCACCAGATCGGGAAAGATCACCTCATAACAGATAAATGGCAGGGCACGAATGCCACCCGGCAGCGTGATGGGATGACGCTCGTTGCCAGCCGTGAACGTCATCGGCCCAGCGACGAGCTGTTCGATGCCGAAACGGCCGAGCAGGTCGGCAAAAGGCAGGTACTCGCCGAACGGCACCAGATGAACCTTGTCCACGGCATCGGCGATCTCGCCCTTGTCGTTGATCGCCACGACGGAGTTGTAGTAGCGGCTGTCGGGGCTTGCCGCCGAGCCGCCCTCTTCGCGCACGACGCCAGCGATCAGCATCTGGCCGTCGCCCAGCATGTCGCCCAGCGCCGTCAAGGCATCGGGGCGCTCGGTGAAAAGGAACGGCACCGAGGTTTCCGGCCAGAGAATCAGTTGCGGTCTTTCGTGACCTGGATCCGGCGCCTTGGAAGACAGGCCCAGCAAGGTGGCGAAGATGCGGTCACGCACCGAGGCATCCCACTTTTCCGACAGGTCGACGGCCGGCTGGACGATACGGACATCGAGACTGCGCGCCGCCGGCTTTTCGGGGGCCGCGATCCTGACATAGCCAAAGCCGGCATGGGCGGCGACGAGCAGGACAAACAGGGCGGCGCCCAGCCGAAGATGCCGGCGCGCCGCCAGCAGCGCCGGCAGTGCGAAAAGGAAAACCGCGAGCGCGTTCATGCCGATCATGCCGGTCACCGAGACGCTTTGCATCAAAAGGGGGACCGGCATCGCCGCGTAGCCGATGGCATTCCAGGGAAATCCGGTGAACAGGAAGCCGCGCAGCCACTCCGCCAGCGCAAAACCGAAGGCAAGGGCAGCGATACGGCCGATATCGCTGCTCCACAGGAGCCGGGCGACCATCGTTGCGAAGCCATAGAAAAATGCGAGCGCGAAAGGAATGCCGACCACGGCGAAGGGAAGCGCCCAGGCAAAATCGTCGGCCTCGACCAGCAGCGCCGAGCCGATCCACCAGAGGCCGGCGAGGAAATAACCGAAGCCAAACCACCAGCCGACGGCGAAAGCCGGCCGCAGGCGCCGGACCAGGCTGCCGGAGGCTTCGCCGGTCGCGCCGTCGAGCAGCCAGACCAGCACCGGAAACGAAATGAAACAGGCGGCGAAGAAATCGTAAGGCGCCTGGCCCAGCACCGCCAGCGCTCCGGCGAGAAAGGCCACCAGCGCGCGGCGCCAGCCCCAGAGCAGAATTATCCGGCCGGCAAGGCGCACCATGAATACTTCCGAGTCGCGCGAATCAGGAGCCAAGATTTATCAGGCCGCGGCCTGCACTCCAAACGCCGGCCGCATGACCGACCATGGCTCTACCGGTGCCAACCCTCGATGCGCAAGCCACCCAGGCGCTCGGCCTCTTCACGGGAAACAGAACGGATTGGCTGCGTGAACGTCCAGATATGGCCTTCGGGATCGCGCGCCCGATACTGGCGTTCGCCGTAGAACTGGTCCGCCGGTTCCTGGATTATGGCGGCACCGGCCGCGCGGGCCTGCTCGCAATGCGCATCGAGGCCGTCTTTCAGCCTGATATAGACCGACTGCGTGTTCTTGCCACCGACCGATGCGGGGCTCGCGACATGATCGGCCCATTCGGAATCGACGATGATACAACCATCCCCGAACCGCATCTCGGCATGGATCAGTTTCCCGCCGGTATCGCGGACCACCATGCTGGGCTCGAAGCCGAAGGCCTCTTCGAGCCAATCCAGCGCCGCACGCGGGTCGCGGTAGAACACGCCAGAACCGAGGACCGGATGCTTGAACGGATCCTCGATTGTCATTGCGCGGCAGCTTTTCAGGCCTGTTCGGTGCGCGCCGTGGCGCGCCGGCGGCGCTCGCCCTTCTGGCTCTGCACGATGCGCACGCGCTTGACGCGGCGCGGATCGGCATCGACCACATGGAACTCGAAGCCAGGGATGGCCTGCACCACCTCGCCACGCGCCGGCACGCGGCCGAGCGTGTTGAAGATCATGCCGCCAATGGTGTCGACATATTCGCCATGTTCACCCGCGGCGAAATCCTCGCCGATCATCTTGGCGACCTCGTCGATCTCGGCCTTGCCGTCGACGATGAACACGCCGTCGCCGGTCTGGGTGATCATCGGCTCATCGTCGTCGTGCTCGTCCTCGATGTCGCCGACCACCATCTCGACGATGTCCTCGAGCGAGACGAGGCCGTCCGTGCCACCATATTCATCGATGACCAGGGCCATTTGCGTGCGCGTCGTCTGCATGCGGCCCATCAAGTCGGAAGCAAGCATCGACGGCGGCACGAACAGGACCTGGCGGATCAGATTGAGCTCGCCGATGGTGCGCGCGAGGTCGACCTGGGCAAGATCAAGAACCGTGGCGACGGGCGTTTTGCGGCTCGTGCGGCCTTTCCTGACGCGCGCCAGCTTGGTGATATGGGCCAGCACGTCTCGGATATGGACCATGCCGCGCGGGTCGTCGAGCGTCTCGGAATAGACCGGCATGCGGGAATGGCCGGATTGTTCGAACATGCCAAGCAAGTCACCAAGCGTCGTGGCGATCTCGACCGCCTCGATATCGGCGCGCGGAACCATGACGTCCTCGACGCGCACTTCGCGCAGGCGCAGGATGTTGTTGAGCATGGCGCGCTCGCCAGGCGAGAAGGATTCGACATCGCTCGTCGTCTCGGCGAGCGCGCCGGCGATCTCCTCGCGCAGGCTGGTGCCATTGCGTTGCCGGAACAGGCCCAGCACGCGGTTGAACAGGGAGGGACCGGCAGGCGACGGCTCGATGGCGGCGCTGCCAGTGATGGTACTCGGACTTGATCCCTCTTCCGACGTATCGGAAGCCTTGGTCGCACTGCCGGCGTCGGGGCGGGCGGCAGTCTCTGGTTTGTCGTTCATCGTCGTCCGGTCAATTGGTCTTTTTTAGTTACGCGTAGGGATCGGGAATGGCAAGCCTTGCAAGCGCGGCGCGCTCGATGGCTTCCATCTCCTCGGCCTCGGCGTCGGTCTCGTGATCATGGCCCATGAGGTGCAGCAGGCCATGGATGACGAGATGGCAGATATGGTTCTCCAGCGGCTTGTCTTCCAGTGCCGCTTCGCGCGCCACGGTTTCGGCGGCAAGCACGATGTCGCCGAGCATCGGCGGCAGTGGGCCACCATTCACATGCGGAAAAGCCGGGAAAGACAAGACGTTGGTGGGCTTGTCCTTGCCGCGCCAGTCCGCATTCAAGGTACGGATATGGGCATCGTCGGAAAAAACAATGCTGAGTTCGGAATGACCCGTCACACCGGTCTCGGCAAAGGCGGCATCAACCGCGCGATCGACCAGCCGCGTCAGGCTTGCTTCATCGGGCCAGTCGCCCGCTTCAATCGATATGTCGATCTCGACGGGAACCGGAAGGCTCCCGCCGCCGGATGTGTTGTCCTCAGGCATGAGGCCGCATCGTCACATCAATTCTCGGCACCGAGGCCGCGCGCCAGCTTGGCGTCCCGGTCATAGGCCCTGACGATTTCAGCCACCAGCGGATGGCGAACGACGTCGACATCGTTGAAGCGCACGGTTACCGCGCCTGCCACACCGTCGAGGACACGCAAAGCTTCGACCAGGCCCGATTTGGTGCTCGGAGGAAGATCGATCTGGGTCGGATCGCCGGTGACGATCATGCGCGAGTTCTCGCCGAGACGGGTGAGAAACATCTTCATCTGCATCGGCGTGGTGTTCTGCGCCTCGTCGAGGATCACCGCGGCGTGCGCCAGCGTGCGGCCGCGCATGAAGGCAAGCGGCGCGATCTCGATCACTTCGGCCGCAATGGCGCGCTCGACCTTGTCGGCCGGCATCATGTCGTAGAGCGCGTCGTAGAGCGGACGCAGATACGGATCGACCTTCTCCTTCATATCGCCCGGCAGGAAGCCCAGCCGTTCGCCGGCTTCGACTGCCGGCCGCGACAGGATGATGCGCTCGACCATGCCACGCTCGAGCAGCATCGCCGCATGCGCCACCGCCAGGTAGGTCTTGCCGGTGCCGGCCGGACCGATGCCGAACACCAGCTCCGAACGCTCCAGCGCCCGCATATAGGCGTCCTGGTTGAGCGAACGGGCATAGATCGTCTTCTTGCGGGTGGCGATCTGGGCGGCGGAAACCTTGCCCTTGCGCTCCAGTGTCGGCAGCGTGAGCTGGTCGTCGGCGGCGATAGCCATGCGAACGGCACCGTCGACATCGGACTGGCCGATATCGACGCCCTTCTGCAGGATGCCGTACAGATTGTCCAAGGCACGGCGCGCCTGTTCGGCGGCGGACGCCGATCCTTTGATGGTCAGCTGATTGCCGCGCGAACGGATATCGACGCCGAGCTTCTGCTCGAGCCGGGCGAGGTTTTCGTCGAACTGGCCGTAAAGGGCGCTGGCAAGCTTATTGTTGTCGAAAGTCAGAACGATGTGCGCCATGTCAGAAGCCCCGGATGCCGGTACCGGGGGCAGATTCTTCAGCTCCGCTGCGCTCAACCGTCTCTCCTCATCTGCCGAGACCATCAGGCCAATTCGGCGAACAGGCTGTTGTAGCCCGTCTTCGTGATTCGCACCTTGATAATGTCACCGATTTCGCCGGCCTTTTCATCAACAATAACCGGCTGCAGCCAAGGCGAGCGGCCGACCTTCTGGCCGGCCTGACGGCCGGGCTTCTCGATCAGCGTATCGATGGTGCTGCCGACCAGGCTCAAGCCGAAATCCTGCTGTTGTTTCAGCAGCAATGCCTGCAGGCGCTGCAAGCGCTCGTCCTTGACCGTTTCCGGCACGTGGTCAGGCATGTCGGCCCCCGGCGTGCCGGGACGCGGCGAATATTTGAACGAGAAGGCCGAGGCGTAGCCCACCTGGCGCACCAGTTCCATGGTCGCCTCGAAATCGGCCTCCGTCTCGCCGGGGAAACCGACGATGAAGTCGCCCGACAGCGCGATATCGGGGCGCGCGGCGCGGATGCGGTCGAGCAGCGCCAGATAATCCTTGGCAGTATGCCTGCGGTTCATCGCCTTCAGAATGCGGTTTGAGCCCGATTGCACCGGCAGATGCAGATAGGGCATCAGCGACGGCAGGTCGCGGTGCGCCGCGATCAATTCGTTGTCCATGTCGCGCGGATGGCTGGTGGTGTAGCGCAACCGCGCCAGGCCGGGGATTTCGGCCAGCCGGAACAGCAGGCGGCCGAGACCCCATTCCGCGCCATTATCGCCCTCGCCATGCCAGGCGTTGACGTTCTGGCCGAGCAGCGTCACCTCGCGCACCCCGGCCTCGGCCAGGCGCTCGGCCTCCGCGACGATCTGCGCCACCGGCCGCGACACTTCCGAGCCTCTCGTATAGGGCACGACGCAGAAGGTGCAGAACTTGTCGCAGCCTTCCTGGACGGTGAGGAAGGCGGTGACGCCGCGCTTGATCAACTCGGCGCGCTTCGGCTGCGGCAGATGTTCGAACTTGTCCTCAATGGCGTATTCGGTCTCGACGATCTTCTCGCCGCCGCGCACCCGCGCCAGCACATCGGGCAGACGGTGATAGGTCTGCGGACCGATGACCAGGTCGACGGCCGGCGACCGGCGGATGATCTCGGCGCCCTCGGCCTGCGCCACGCAGCCGGCGACGCCGATCAGCATCTCGCGGCCGGCACCGGCGCGTTCGGCCTTCATGTCGCGGATGCGGCCGAGTTCGGAATAGACCTTTTCGGCGGCTTTCTCCCTGATGTGGCAGGTGTTGAGCAGCACCAGATCGGCTTCGCCGATGGCATCGGTCGCGGTATAGCCGTCGGCGGCCAGCGCGTCGGTCATGCGCTGAGAATCATAGACGTTCATCTGGCAGCCATAGGTCTTGATGAAGACCTTCTTCTCTGCCGTGGCGCGCACCGCCGGCTGTCCGGCCGCAGTGCCGATGTCGTCGCTTTCAATCGTGTTCAAGTCCATCCGGCGGCTTCTAACGCCTTTCCGTGACAAAAAACAGACGATTCTCGGCATGCGCCGGCTGGCTCCTGCCGGCGGCTAACGGCTCGGGAGGGGATCGGCGAGCGCCGCCTGCATCATCTCGCGCACCCGGCCTTCCATCAATTTGGCCGTTTCCTTGCGGTTGGAGCCCTTGGCAAAGGCGATCGGTTCGCCGAAATGCACCTCGACGTCGAGCGCGCCCTCGGCCATCAGCACCTTGAGATGCGGCATCAGGTCCTCGTCGCCGATCCAGGCCGCGATCGGGCGGTGGCGGCGGCCAAGCGGCACGCCGTGCAGGCGCGTGTAGACGATCGCCACCGGCTGGATGAACACTTCCTGCGCGGCACCTTCCGAGATCGCCATCGAGGCCGCGCCGAACAGCGTGCTCTTGAAAGGCAGGACGATATTGCCGTCACCGGTCGACCCCTCCGCGAACAGCACCATGGCGTCGCCCTTGGCCATGCGGCTGGCGATCTCGCTGGCCTGATCGCCCGAGGAGCGCTTGCGCTCACGCTCGATGAAGACGGTGCGTTGCAGCTTCGACAGCATGCCGATCAGCGGCCAGCCTTCCATGTCGGCCCGGGCGATGAATTTCACATCGGCAAAAGAGCCCAGCACCATGATGTCGGTCCAGGAGATGTGGTTGGAGGCAACCAGCAAGGGGCGTTTGTCGGAGAGCGTCCCCTTGACATGAATACGCATGCCGAGCGCCCGGATGATCAGCCTATGCCAGATCTTGAGGATGACGGTTTCCGGCCACCAGCCGGTTTTCATCGACAGGATCTGCAGCGGCACGAAAACCAGCGACCCGGCGACGACGAGGCCCAGCGCCAGGAAAATCCTGATTTTTCCGATCATATGTCCTGGCCCTACCCGATCCCTCGCTAGCGAAGATCGCGGCGCATGACAAGCGCGCCTGTCGGCCGGCGATCGGGCGACTTGTAGTAATCCGGGCGCTTGCCGACTTCCCGAAAACCCAGCCGACGATAGAGGGCGATCGCGGCGGCATTGGTCTCGTCGACCTCGAGGAACAGGGCCTCGGCGCGTTGCGAATGCAGTTCGCGCAGCACGGCGTCCATCAACTGCCAGCCCAATCCCTGGCGGCGATGCGACCGCGCCACCGCGACGGTCAGGATTTCGCCTTCGCCAGCGGCCAGCCGGGCGAGGACGAAGCCAACAGGCGGCTTGGCGCCCTGCCCGGTTTCGCGGGCGGCATAACCGAACACGGTGTCCTGTTCGAGCAAGGCGGCGAACTCACCGTCGGTCCATGGGCGGACAAAATCCTCGCGGTGCAGCACCGATATAGCGGGGCTGTCGGTGATCCTGAGCGGCTCGAGCGCGTAGTCCCGGCGACGCGATTGGAGAAAAGGTATGCGCATTAACTCTCGTTTTCTCGTCTGACCATGATCTCTGGACAAACGGGGCCGTTTGTCCGCGAAAACCGGCTTCCACTTTTCGGGATCATGGTCTTTGCCTCGAAAGTATAAACCCGGCCTGTGGCTTGGCATCGGCACCGCGCAGATAAAGCGGTTTCGGCCTTTCGCCCTGCCCCTTTGCGGCAGCCAGCCGGGCGTAGGTGAGAATGTCGGCGGTGGCCGTCCGAGGCCCGATGTCGAAGGGTCGGCCGGCCGCTTCAGCGATCGGCGTCGCGGCCGTGCCGGCAAGCACCGCGGAACGTTCCGACGCCATGGCCGCCGCATTCGCAAGCGTGGCCACGGCCGGACCGTAAGTCAAAACTGACATTTCATCGTAGAGAGCGGCATGGATTTCCTCCCGTCCGGCATCGAGCGCCGCCAGCACGGCACGGCCTGGAAATGCGGTGACCGCCTCGGCAGCCAGCGCCTCGAGGGTTGTCACCCCGATTGCCGGCACCTTGAGCGCCAGCGCCAGGCCGCGCGCGGTCGACACGCCGACACGCAGGCCGGTGAAGGACCCGGGGCCGACGGAGACGGCAATGGCGCCAAGGTCGGCGTAGCCGTTCGCACCGGCGTTCAGCGCCTCTGCGATGACGGCCATCAGGTGCTCGGCATGGCCTTTGCCCAGATCCAGCACCGAACGGCCGAGTTCCTGCCCGACCGCCGCGTCGTAGACGCAGGCGGCGCAGAGGCTGGCGGCACAGTCGATGGCAAGGACCTTCATGAAACGACCGGTTGCTAGAAACAATTCCCTGTGCCCGCCACAGCGCGCAACCGCAAGGGTATAGTGCACAATTTGTTAAGCGGCTTCGGTTTGGGCTGGCAGAAGAGCTTATGCCGCCTGCTCTATTCGCAGCATGTGATTGTCCCAGACATAGTCCGGTTCCGACCGCGTGGCACCACTGTCCTCGATGATCTCGCCGGCGCCCGTTGTGGCCATGAACCCGGCCCCGTCAGGGGCCACGCCGCAGACCTCGACCAGCGTATTGGAGGAGACGACCCCGCCCCTGCCCGCATCGATGACGACCAGCGAATTGCCCTCCGGCGAGGATACGGCAACGGTACCGGCAACAGGATTGGCGGCGACCGAGCCGATATAGTTGCGGAAGCCGGATAGCAAAGTCTGCGGCATGTCGAGCAAAGCCAGATCCTTGCCACGCGCGGCGCGGCCGACCAGCAACGGACGATCGGTGCCCGGCCCCCGGTACTGGCAACCGAACCAGACGGTGCCGGACCGGTCTGCATCCATGTGGCGGATCGACAGCTGGTGCAAAGCAGCCGGCAATTCATGTTTTTCGATGAGATCCCCGGTGACGCGGTCGACCAGCACATAGGACGGTTTCATGGTGGCGATGTTGAGCTCGGCGCGGCCATAGTCGGGATGGGTCTCGATGCCGCCATTGGCGACCGCGATCGTCCTGCCGTCGCCCAAGAGCAGAAGTTCGTGCGGACCCATGCCGTAGGTGGGGAATTCGCCGATGCGATTGAATTTCGCCCGCGCGTCATAGACGCCGACCACGCCGGCCGCGTTGTCGAAATCGTTCTCGGTGGCGTAGAGCAACGCGCCGTCGGGCGAGAACACGCCATGGCCGAAGAAATGCCGGCCGGCGATGCTGGCGATGGTCAGCGGAGCGTCGCGCCCGGTGTGATCGAACACGACGGCGAAGGTGCCGGGCTGGCGGGCGAAAACCACCGAACGCCTCGATGCGGGATCGAAGGTGACGTCGTGGCCGCGATCGGGCAGGTCGATCGCATGCAGCACCTTGCCGGCCTCGGACAGGACGGCGGCGCCAAAACTGCCATCGCGCTTGACGAAGGCGGTGGCAAAGACGGCATCCGCAGCAAGCGTGGTTGCCCAGGCTGAGGGCGTCACCGCGGCGGCAAAGCCGATGCCGGCGGCCCTGAGGAAATCGCGGCGATCGATGAGCAATCTCTTCATGCTCAGTCCCCATCCAGCGACGAGAAGCCGGCGGTCAGGCCGAATTCGGCGGTCAGCCTGGTGCCGATCAGGGTCGACAGGCTGGAGGTGATCAGGACGAGATGCTCGAGTTTTTCGCGCAGCGCCGGATCGGCGAGCGCCCTGTCGATCGGGCCTTGGACGGCCTTGGCAGCCGCAACGCCGTTGACCAGCTGGATGTGGATCGATTCCGCCATCCAACGCGCATCCGGCGGCAGCGCGTCGCCAAGCTTCGACACCTGAAACAGCGCATCGATGCCGGCCAGATTTCCAGCCAGCGCATTGCCGGTGTTTTGCGAACGCCAGTAGATCGCCTGTTTTGGCTTGTCGGCGTCGGGCGTAGCGCCCAGAAAGCCTTTGAGGCGGACATCCCGGACCATTTCCAGCTCGTTGATGAAGACGCCGACCAGTTCGGTGACCGCTTCGTTGCCATCGCGATAGAGCGCATTCCGTGGCCCCGGATTGGCCCAGAGTGCCGCGAAGCCGTCCGGTTTGCTCCAGGCCGCGCTGACATCGGCGGCGATGGTTTCGATGTTGCCGGCAACGGACGCGCCATAAGCGCAGCGATAGGGTTCGTCCTTGCCCGTCAAGGCATCGGCGCCGTCGCCGTAAAGCACGAATTCCAGCGCGCCGAGCCCCTGCATGGCAACGCTCTTGTCGGCAAGCTGCGCAGGATCGGTGGCGGTGGGATCCTTGCCCGACAGCGCCGCCTGCACCTGTTTCAGACCGATGCTCTTGCGGTCCGGCCAGAACAGCATGCGCTCCGCCCTGTTGTTCTCCTTGATCGGCCCGAAACCGATGATCTCGGCCGATGACCAGGCATAGACGGTAGCCGAGAACGCCGCGCGCGCCGCATCAAGCTCCCCTTGCGAGGGCGCCTCGCAGAGCTTGTGCATCGCCTTGGCGAGGGCTTCCGTATGCTGGTGCAGATCGGCATAGGCCGGGCGGACAAAACCGTCGATCGCGCGCTGGACGACGTCCGAGGCTTTGACCGCGGCCGATGCGGGCAATGCGGCCAGTAGAACCAGCGGAAGAACGAGAACCAGCGCGAAACGCTTCAGCATCACAGTGACTCCAGGAATTTGACCAGCGCATCGCGCTCGGTGGCGTTTGCGGCGGCAAAGCGGTCGCGCGCCTTTTGCGCCTCGCCACCATGCCACAGGATAGCCTCGACCAAAGACCGCGCACGGCCGTCGTGCAGATAGAAGGAATTGCCGTTGACCGTTTCGGTGAGGCCGATCCCCCATAGCGGCGGGGTGCGCCACTCATTGCCTGTCGCCTCGCCCACGGCCTGGCCGTCGGCAAGGTCCGGCCCCATGTCGTGCAGCAGGAAATCGGAATAAGGCCAGATCAGCTGGAACGCCTGCGCCCTGTCGGGCGCATCGCGACGGGTGACGAATTTCGGCGTGTGGCAGGCAACGCAGCCGATTTCGTAAAAGACCTTCTTGCCGGCGAGCACATCGGGCGAGGCGAGATCGCGCCGCGCCGGCACCGCCAGGTTCCGCGAATAGAAGGTGACGAGATCCATCACCGGCGCCGGCGCCTCGGCCGGGCCGAGGCGCGCCTGCACGCCGTTGGGCATGGCGAGGCATTTCTCCTGCGCGGCGGTGCAATCCCCCCAGTGTTTCGGCTCCTCGGGTGTCGAGATGCCGATGTCGCCGGCAAAGGCGTCCGCGGCCTGCCGGCGGATCGACGCGGCCTGCGCCTTCCAGCCGAAGCGGCCAAGCGTCAGTTCACCGCTCAGGCCATCACGCACGATGTTCGGCTTGCCGGAGATGCCATCGCCGTCCCTGTCGTCCGGGTCGGCATGGGCCAGAATGTCCGCCGGCGCGATCTGTTCGATCAGGCCAAGGCCGATCATGGGCGGCGTCAGGCGCGGCGACAGCGTGGTGCGCGGATCGAGCGGCCCATAGCCAAGATCGTCTACCGCGTAGGTGGGTTTGCGCAGGGAAATGACGGTGCCGTCCGTCAGCTCCACCTTACGTTCCTGATAGTCGACACGCATGCTGCCCTCGCCCTTGAGGCCAGGGACGGCTAGTTCCTGCAACTGCGTGCCATAGACCGGGTCCGGGAGATTGAGCAGCCTGTGGTCGGCAAGCGCCGCCTTCTCTTCCGCGCTGCTTGCGTCGCGCGCCAGCCGCAGGAACATCGAGGTGGTGCCGGCATCGCCTTGTGGCGGCCGGCCACGGCCATCCTTCAGATGGCAGTTCTGGCAGGCCCGTTCGTTGAACAGGGGCCCGAGTCCGTCCGAGGCCTGCGTCGAGGATGGCGACGACACCCAATTCTTGCGGAAAAGCGCGTTGCCGAGCTTGAAGGTGCCTTCTTCCTCGAAGCTGATGTTGGCCGACGATTGCGAGAAGGAATCACGGCTGACGTCCTTCCGCGAGGTGCCGGCGCCACCTTGCATCAGTTCGAAGGGCTCGGGTTTGGAGAAATCCGTGGTCGGCCTGCTGACGGCGGTGACGCGCGCCTGATCCTTGGCATTGAGGTCGGTGCGCGAAGTGGCGAGGCCGGCGGGTTGAAGGTCGCCGGCGATGGCGGAGGATGTCAGCGCCAGCATGAAAATGACACCGCGCCGACCAGCCGATATGGCTGGTGTTTTCCGGAGGGGCAGCGGGGCTTTTGCCCGCCGCAAGCGGCGCGGGAAGTCTAAGAGGCGCCGCATTCCCGCATATCCTTAGTCCGCCTCGTCCGCCGATGCGGCGTTGAGCTGGCCGTATTTTTCCTCACCGATCGAGGCCAGCAGGTCGAGCTGCGTCTCGAGGAAGTCGATATGGCTTTCCTCATCGGTCAGCAGTTCCTCGAACAGTTTCATCGTCACGTAGTCGCCCGCTTCCTCGCAGATTTCGCGCGAGCGCTTGTAAGCAGTGCGCGCGTCATATTCACCGGCAAGGTCGGATTCGAGCACTTCCTTGACGTTCTGGCCGATGCGCAGCGGCGCCACGGATTGCAGGTTGGGGTGGCCTTCAAGGAAGATGATGCGGGCGACCAGCTTGTCGGCGTGGTGCATCTCCTCGATCGATTCCGCCCGCTCCTTCTTGGCCAGCTTGGCGTATCCCCAATCCTCGAGCAGACGGAAATGCACCCAATACTGGTTGACGGCGCCGAGCTCCAGAAAAAGAGCCTCGTTAAGCCGCTCGATGATCTGTGGTTCGCCTTTCATGGGCTCTGCTCCCGTATTGGACGCGCAGGCCCCTGACGCGATCCAGATGTGAAACGATGTCCACGCCGCTCGCCTGCGAGCGGGCGTGGTAGTTCTCGGTGACCCGAATGATCGTTTCGACCACATTTGGGAAGCAGCCGCAACAGCGGCCACGTTTGTGCATGGCGTGATAGACCTTTGCCGGCACGATGAGCTGCCAGGGATCCTGATCCAGCAGGCCGATGATCGTCTGCTCGATCTCCTTTTCGGTGATGATGTTGCAATGGCAGATCAGCATTTCGTCGCTCTGGCTGACGGCGCCCGTACGGCGCCGTTTGGCTGCGGATGGCAGGCTTACTTGAACACCTTGTCGGGTGCGTCGAGGCTGTCGGAGCCTTCGAAGGCGATGGCATTGAGCTTCAGCACGCCAACGGCGCGTTCGATCGACTTGGTCTGGTCGATCAATGCGTCGATTGCCGCCTGAACGGTGGCATTGCCCGCGGTATTGCCCTCGGCGATCTGCTGGTCGTAGGCCTCGCCGGCCTCGGCTCGCGCCTTGATCGCTTCCATCTTGGCGACGGTGACATCGAGCTTGTCGGACAGCTCCTTGTCGATTGCCGGATCGGCCGCTTTCACCATGTCGTGCACCGAGGAACCCGAAACGACGGTGCCGTCCAGGCGCGTGTAGCTGGCGAGATAGCCGGCGCGGATGCCGACGGCATCATAGAGATGAGAGTTGTAGGTGTTGTCGGAGAAGCAGTCATGCTCCTCCTCGGGATCGTGCAGCAACAGGCCGAGCTTCATGCGTTCGCCTGCCAGCTCGCCGTAGGAGAGCGAGCCCATGCCGGTGAAGATCACCGAGATGGCGGTGTTCGGCTCGCCATCGACAAGGTTCTTGCGCGCCGCGCCGTCTTCCTTCCAGTCGTTGACCATCTTCTGGAGGTCCGAGACCAGAAGGCCGGTCGCCGACTTCAGGTACTCTGCGCGACGGTCGCAATTGCCTCCGGTGCAGTTCTTCAGGTCGTAATCCGTATAGGGACGCTGGCCGGCGCCCGGACCGGTGCCGTGCAGGTCCTGGCCCCAGAGCAGGAATTCGATGGCGTGATAGCCAGTGGCGACGTTGGCCTCGACGCCGCCGGCCTGCTGCAGCGTGCCGGAGAGGAATTCCGGCGAAAGCTTCGAGGCATCGACTTGCTTGCCGTTGATCTCGATCTCCTTGTTGGCGATCACATTGGCCGTATAGAGCGAATTCGCGTCCGACTCGGTGCCGTAGCTCTTGGCGACATAGTCGATCAGGCCTTCGTCCAGCGGCCAGGAATTCACCTCACCTTCCCAGTCATCGACGATCTTGTTGCCGAAGCGGTAGACCTCGGTCTGCTGGTAGGGCACGCGCGATGCCTTCCAGGCGTCGCGGGCGGCATTGAGCGTTTCCGCCGACGGGTTGGCAAGCAGCGCGTCGACCGCCTTGTCGAGCGCCTGCGCCGTGGTCAGCGAATCCTCATATTTGGCAAGCCCGACGTCGGCATAGGTCTTGATGACCGCCTTGGCATCGGTTTCCGCCTTGGCAGGCAGCACGAACACCGCTGCCGTCAGCAGCGCCGTGGCGCCGATCGCCGCCAGCCTGCCGCCATATCGTGCTGTCATTATCGCTCTCCAGTTCCTCGGAAATTTTCTAAGCGGCGCACGCGCCAACCTGCGCCAGGCCACATTCATGCCGTTGGGCGCAAGACATGCCGCGCGATCGCGCGGCTCAGGGAAAAAAGACACCAAAATGCCTCCAATCGAACGGGTTCAAGGCCCAGACATCAAAGGGATGCGCCAATGCGCGGCTTCCTTAAAGCTTCGAGTGCGATGGAAGTCAATGAAAATTACTGGAAAAGCCAATTGAAACAATAGTTTAGAATTATTCTAAACTACGATGGTCAACTTTACGCGCCCGCTGCATCGGCTTTGCGGCCGAACTGTACGATTGACAGTCGCCGTCCCGGGTGCGACCCGCAAACCCTCTCTTGCGGCGGCGTCAGACAATTGCCACTTGGCGAGACGTCCTAGGATCGATCGGGATCGGAATGCGATGAAGAACGGCGTGGTAATTGTCGGTGCGGGTCATGCGGGCGTGCAGGCGGCCGCCAGTCTGCGCGAGGATGGCTATGATGGGCCGGTGATCCTGGTCGGCGACGAGAACGAACTGCCCTACCACAAGCCGCCGCTCTCGAAGACCTTCATCAAGGATGCCGAAGCCAAGCCTCAACCGCTTCGGGGCGAGGCCTTCTACACCGGCAGCGCCATCGACTACCGGCCTGGGATCCGGATCGAGCGCATCGATGCCGGCCGCCACGGTCTCGACATTGCCGGCGGCGGCGCACTTGCCTTCGACAATCTGATCCTGGCGACCGGATCGCGCCCGCGCGCCCTGCCGCTGCCAGGCTCCGATCTGTCGGGCGTGGTGTCGCTGCGCTCGCTGGCCGACGCGCGGCTGATCCGGGAGCTGAGCGCTGAGAGCGAAGATATCGTCATCCTCGGCGGCGGCTTTATCGGGCTGGAAATCGCCGCGACGCTGCGGGCGGCCGGTCGCACCGTGACGGTTGTCGAAGCAGTCGACCGGCTGCTCGGCCGCGCCGTGGCGCCGGTGGTGGCGAGCCATGTCCGGCAAAGGCTGGAAGCGACCGGCGTGCGCATCCTGACCGGAACCTCGATCTCAAGGCTCGAAGGCGAAGACGGCAAGGTCACGGCCGCGATCACCTCGTCTGGCGAAAGGCTGCCGGCGCGCATGGTCGTGGTCGGCATCGGCGCCGTGCCGAATGTCGAACTGGCGCAAGCCGCGGGCCTTGCTGTCGCCAACGGCATCCGCGTCGATCATCAGATGCGCAGTTCGGTGCCGGAGATTCTGGCCATCGGCGACGCCGCCTCGTATCGGCACTGGTTCACCGGCGGCGATGTCAGGCTGGAATCGGTGCAGAACGCCACCGACCAGGCGCGGCTCGCCGCCCGGACAATTACCGGTCACACCGACGCCTATTCAGCGGTGCCATGGTTCTGGTCCGACATTGGCGACATGAAGCTGCAAATGGTTGGCCTGACCGCCGGCGGCGACAGCCATGTCGTGCTCGGCGACCTGCGCGACAACAAATTCTCGATCTACCACTATGCCGGTGACCGGCTGCTCGGCATCGAATCCGTCAACCGCCCCGGCGACCACATGCTTGGCCGCAAGATGCTCAGTGCCGGTTTTTCGCCAACGCCGCAGATGGTGGCCGCAGGCCCGGACGGGCTGAAGGCGGCACTGGCGACATTCCAGAACATGGAGCCAGCCCGTGACGAGCGAATATTTCGGTGAGTTGATCCGCCGCGATCAAGACCGTCAACGGCTTCGGCATCTGCTCCTTGAGGGCGCGTCATCCGAACCGGGTCCCTCGGTTGATGATGGCTATTTCGAAGCACTGCGAAAACGAGCGCAGGTCAAATAGGCACAATCTGCTGGCCGAGACGAGGCGGTATTGGCGACAGGAGTCAATTCAGACGTCCGCGCCGCCCCTCATCCGCCTGCCGGCACCTTCTCCCCGTGTAGTGACAGGGAGAAGGTAAGCGCCGTTCAGGCGGCGCAGACCTCGCGGATCGAGCTTTCCAGAATGTCGAGCGCTTCGTTCATGACCTCGTCCTGGATGGTGATCGGCGCCAGGAAGCGGATGACGTTGCCGTAGACGCCGCAGGTCAGCAGGATCAGGCCCTTGTCGAGCGCTTTCAGGCGGATCGCGTTGGCGATCTCGGCCGACGGCAGGCCCTTCTTGACGTCGTTGAACTCCACCGCGTTCATGAAGCCCAAACCCCTGATGTCGACAATCTCGGGCACGTCGTCACGGATCGACTGCAGACGCTGCTTCAAGCGCGCACCCAGTGTGTTGGCGCGGTCGCAGAGCTTTTCGTCCTCGATCACATCGAGCACGGCGTGCGCGGCGGCGACGCCGATCGGGCTGCCGCCATAGGTGCCGCCGAGGCCACCGGGGCCGGGCGCGTCCATGATCTCGGCGCGGCCAGTGACGGCCGACAGCGGGAAGCCGCCAGCCAGGCTCTTGGCCATGGTGGTGATGTCGGCGGCCACCTCGTGATGGTCCATGGCGAACATCTTGCCGGTGCGGGCAAAGCCGGTCTGCACTTCGTCGGCGATCAACAGCATGCCGTGCTGGTCGCAGAGCTTGCGCAGCGCCGTCAGCAGTTCACGCGGCGCGTCGTAGAAGCCGCCCTCGCCCTGAACCGGCTCGATGATGATCGCGGCGACGCGGGCCGGATCGACATCCGCCTTGAACAGCTTGTCGAGCGCGGCAAGCGAATCGGCGACCGAGACACCATGCAGTTGCACGGGGAACGGCACGTGGTAGACGTCGCCCGGCATGGCTCCGAAGCCAACCTTGTAGGGCACGACCTTGCCGGTCAGCGCCATGCCCATGAAGGTGCGGCCATGGAAGCCGCCGCCGAAGGCGATGACGGCCTGGCGGCCGGTGGCGTTGCGAGCGATCTTGATGGCGTTCTCCACCGCCTCGGCGCCGGTGGTGACGAAGATGGTCTTCTTCTCGAACTTGCCGGGCAGCATGGCGTTCAACCGTTCGGCCAGCCGCACATAGCTCTCATAGGGCACGACCTGATGACAGGTGTGGGTGAAGCGGTCGAGTTGCGCCTTGACCGCCTCGATTACCCTGGGATGGCGGTGGCCGGTGTTGACGACGGCGATGCCCGAGGAGAAGTCGATATAGCGGCGGCCCTCGACATCCCAGATCTCCGAGTTCTCGGCCCGGTCGGCGTAGATCTGCGTGGTCATGCCGACGCCGCGCGAGATCGACTGGTTCTTGCGTTCGGAAATGGCGGAGTTCTTCATGATATCCCTCACCGGGCCATCCCTCATCGAGATGGGGCCCGTTCTGTTTTGATGCCGTTGAATTCCCTTCTGGCCTTATTTCAGATTTTCCTCAAGCCGACACCATCACAGCGTCGATTGGGCCTGACTTAACCAGTCCGGCGAGAGGCGTACGAGACCGGTTCCCTTTTTTCCGGGATCGATTATCCTCCTTATCTCCGCGAGGGGATCGCGACCAGCGACCGGCGCGCGGCCGAGGGGAGCCATGAGCAGCAACGCGACATCGTCCGTCTCGCCGCCATCCGCTAAAACTCCCAGCCTTTTGTCTTGTCCAGCCGCTTCAATTCTCGCCTGCACGGTCCTGGCGCTGCTCGCCGGTTGCCAGAAGCAGGAGGCGGCGGACAAGAAGCTGCCGGTCATGGTGCGCACCGAAACGGTGGCGATGGCCGATTATGCGCCGAGAACCTCGCTGACCGGGGTGATCGCGGCGCGTACGTTGAACAATCTTTCGTTCCGGGTTGGCGGACGCGTCGCGGAGCGGCTTGTCGATGTCGGCCAGCATGTCGATCAGGGGACGGTGCTTGCCCGTATCGATCCGCAGGAGCAGGAGTCCGATTTGCGCTCCGCGCAGGCCGATCTCGATGCCGCGCAGGCACAATTGACACAGGCCGCGGCTACCTTCGAACGGCAAAGGACGCTGCTTGCCCAGGGCTTCACCACCAGGCGCGACTATGACGCGGCCGACCAGGCACTGAAAGTCGCGCAAGGCAGCGTCGATGCCGCGCGGAGCGCATTCGCCAATGCCCAGCAGAATCTGTCCTTCACCGAACTCAAGGCCGGTGCGGCAGGCGTTATTACCGCACGCCAGGTCGAAACCGGCCAGGTGGTGCAGGCGGCGCAGACCGTCTTCACCGTCGCCGAGGACGGCGACCGCGACGCGGTGTTCAACGTGCAGGAGACGCTGGTCGCCAAAACGCCGGCTTCACCGGCGGTAACGATCACGCTGTTGTCCGACCCGCAGGTCCGCGCGACGGGCAAGGTGCGCGAAATCTCGCCGGCAGTCGACCCGGCTTCGGGCTCGATCAGGGTCAAGGTCGCCATTCCCGACACGCCGGCCGGGATGCCGCTGGGGGCGGCCGTCATCGGCTCGGTCGGCGCCAAGCCGGCGAAGGCGATCCTGTTGCCCTGGCAGGCCTTGACATCGAGCGCTGGTAAGCCGGCGGTCTGGATCGTCGATCCCGCGACCAAGGCGGTGACGGCGGCGCCGGTCGAGGTACTGGCGTTCGATTCGGGTACCGTCGTCATCGCCGAGGGCCTGAACGAAGGCCAGAGCGTCGTTACATCAGGCGGGCAATTGCTCAGCCCCGGCCAGACGGTCGAGATATCGGGAGCAGGGCAATGAAGCGGCTGCTACCCGTCCTGCTTGGCCTTGCCGCGCTTTCCGCCTGTTCGAAATCGGACGAAAAACCGCCGCAAATCGTCCGACCGGTGCTGTCGGTCGTGGTCGAGCCGCGCACCACGCAGACTTTCGGTTTCGCCGGCTCGGTCGAGCCACAGGTCAGCGCCGATCTTGCCTTCCGCCTGCTCGGCCGCGTCGTCTCGCGCGACGTCAAGGTCGGCGACACCGTCAGCAAGGGCACGACGATCGCCGCACTCGACCCAACCGCGCTGGAGCTGGCAGTCCAGGCTGCCAAGGCCGAACTCTCCAATGCCGAGGCGCAATTCGCCAATGCCGCCGCCAGCGAGGAACGCCAGCGCCAGTTGCTGACCTCTGCCAATACGCCGCAGTCGGTCTTCGACGCAGCGCAGCAGGCACGCAAAGCCGCGGAAGCCAGTGTCGAGCGGGCCAAGGCTTCGCTGGCGAAATCGCAGGAGCAGCTCGGTTATGCCAGGCTGTTTTCTGATTTCGACGGCGTCGTCACCGCCGTCGGCGCCGAAGTTGGCCAGACGGTTTCGCCCGGGCAGACCATCGTCACCGTGGCGCGTTCGGACCTGCGCGAGGCAGTGGTCGACATTCCCGACCGGTTGACCGGCGATCTTTCGGCCGGCACGCCGTTCCAGGTCATCCTGCAGTCGCTGCCGACGATCCAGACCGAGGCCAAGCTGCGCGAGATCGCCCCCCAATCCGAGGGCTCGACCCGCACACGGCGCGTCAAGCTGACGCTCACCGATCCGCCGCAAGCCTTCAGGCTCGGCTCGACGGTGACGGCGACCCGGATGACCAAGGTCGTGCCGACGATCGAACTGCCCATTTCGGCGCTGCTCGAAAAGAACGGCTCCGAAAAAGTGTGGATCGTCGACCCAAAGACGTCGAGCGTGAGCGCGCACGACATCAAGGTCGCGTCGAAGAATGGCGGCACCTTTACCGTGGCGGATGGACTGGACGCCGGCATGCGCGTCGTCACCGCCGGCGTTCACAGCCTCGTCGACGGCCAGAAAGTGAAAGTGCTCGAGGGAGGGGCCTCATGAAGGGCTTCAACCTCTCCGACTGGGCGCTCAACCACCGCTCGCTGGTCTGGTATTTCATGCTGGTCTTCGTGGTGGCCGGCATCTTCTCCTACCTCAATCTCGGCCGCGAGGAAGATCCCAACTTCACCATCAAGACGATGATCATCCAGGCCAACTGGCCGGGCGCTTCGGTCAAGGAGACCGTGCAGCAGGTGACCGATCGCATCGAGAAAAAGCTCGAGGAACTCGACAGCCTCGACTACACCAAGTCGGTGACGACAGCCGGCCAGACTGTCATCTTCGTCAACCTGAAGGACACCACCAAGGCGCGCGACGTCGCGCCGAACTGGCTTCAGGTGCGCAACATGGTCAACGACATCAAGGCGCAGTTTCCGCAAGGCGTGCAGGGACCGTTCTTCAACGACCGCTTCGGTGACGTCTACGGCAACATCTATGCCTTCACCGCCGACGGGCTGACGCCACGCCAATTGCGCGACTATGTGGAGGATGTGCGAACCAAGATCCTGACCGTGCCCAATGCCGGCAAGGTCGATCTGGTCGGTGCGCAGGACGAGGCGATCTATCTCGAATTCTCGACCCGCCAGATCGCCGCGCTTGGCCTCAACCAGCAGCAAATCGTGGCCAGCCTGCAAGCGCAGAACGCGATCACGCCGTCCGGCGTCATCCAGTCCGGGCCGGAGCGCATCAGCGTGCGCGTCGGCGGCCAGTTCGCCTCCGAGGAGAGCCTGCGCGCCATCAATCTGCGCGTCAACGACCGGTTCTTCCGGCTGAGCGACGTGGCGACGATCACGCGCGGTTATGCCGACCCCCCGACAGCGCTGTTCCGCTTCAACGGCCAGGATGCGATCGGGCTTGCCATCGGCATGAAGCCCAACGCCAATCTGCTCAAGTTCGGCGAAGCGCTGCATGAGGAGATGGACAAGGTGCTGGCCGACCTTCCGGTCGGCGTCGGCGTGCATCTGGTCGCCGACCAGCCCGTCATCGTCGAGGAGGCCGTCTCAGGCTTCACGCGTGCGCTGTTCGAGGCGGTGGCGATCGTGCTTGCCGTCTCCTTCATCAGCCTCGGCATGCGCGCCGGTTTCGTCGTCGCGCTGTCGATCCCGCTGGTGCTGGCCATCACCTTCACCGTCATGGAGTATCTGGGCATATCGCTGCAGCGCATTTCACTCGGCGCGCTGATCATCGCGCTCGGGCTGCTGGTCGACGATGCGATGATCGCGGTCGAAATGATGGTGGCGCGGCTGGAGGTTGGCGACACCCTGCGCAGGGCGGCGACCTATGTCTACACCTCGACCGCCTTCCCGATGCTGACCGGCACGCTGGTGACGGTCGCCGGCTTCATCCCGATCGGCCTCAACTCGAGCGCGGCAGGCGAGTACACCTTCACGCTGTTCGTCGTCATCGCGGTGTCGCTCTTGGTGTCATGGATCGTGGCGGTGCTGTTCGCGCCGCTGCTTGGCGTCACCATCCTGCCCGCGACGATGAAGGAGAAGCACCACGACCAGCCGGGCCGCTTCACGTCGCTGTTCCGGCGCGTGCTTATCGGCTCGGTGCGACATCATTGGCTGACGATCATCGTGACCGTGCTGCTGTTCGCTGGCTCGATCGCCGGCTTCGGGCTCGTCCAGCAACAGTTCTTCCCGCCTTCCGACCGGCCGGAACTGATCGTCGACTGGAACCTGCCGCAGAACTCCTCGATCACCGAGACGCGCGACCAGATGGACCGCTTCGAACAGCGGGCGCTGGTCGGCAATCCCGACATCGACCACTTCTCCTCCTATATCGGCCAGGGCGCGGTGCGCTTCGTGCTGGCCTATGACGTGCAGCCCGCCAATCCCTATTTCGGCCAGACCGTGATCGTCACCAAGAGCATCGAGGCGCGCAACCGGGTGAAGCCGGCGCTCGAAAAGCTGCTGCGCGCCGAATTCGTCGGCACCGACGCCTTCGTCAAGCCGCTCGAGCTTGGGCCACCGGTCGGGCGCCCGGTGCAATATCGCGTCGGCGGCCCTGACATCCAGACGGTGCGGGAACTGGCGCAGCAATTCGCCGGCATCATCTCGGCCAATCCGAAACTTGCCGCACCCACCTTCGACTGGAACGAACCACAGCGCGTGCTGAGGGTCGATGTGCTGCAGGACAAGGCGCGCCAGCTCGGCATCACCTCCTCCGATATCGCTAGCACGCTGAACAGCACGGTGGGCGGATCGACGATCACCCAGGTGCGTGACGCGACCTACCTGATCAATGTCGTGGCCCGTTCGCGCGGGGCCGAGCGCGGCTCGATCGAGACGCTGCAGAACATCCAGCTGCCGACGGGCAATGGCGAGGCTATCCCGCTCGCGGCGGTTGCCAATTTCCGCTACGATCTGGAGCAGCCGACGGTGTGGCGGCGTGACCGCATCCCGACCATCACCGTGCGCGCCGGCCTGGTTGGCGACGTGCTGCCGGCGACCGTCGTCAACGAGCTGAAACCGTCGGTCGACGCCTTCATCACCAAGCTGCCGCCCGGCTATTCGGTCGAGACCGCCGGCTCCGTCGAGGAAAGCACCAAGAGCCAGGGGCCGATCGCCGCCGTCGTGCCGCTGATGCTGTTCGTGATGGCGACCATCCTGATGGTGCAGTTGCAGAGCTTCCAGCGCCTGTTCCTGGTGGTGGCGGTGGCGCCGCTCGGGCTGATCGGCGTGGTGGCGGCACTGGTGCCGAGCGGCGCGCCGCTCGGCTTCGTCGCCATCCTCGGCGTGCTGGCGCTGATCGGCATCCTGATCCGCAACTCGGTCATCCTGATCGTGCAGATCGAGGATCTTGTCGTCGAAGGCAAGGATCGCTGGGCCGCCGTGATCGAGGCCACCGAGCACCGCATGCGGCCGATCGCACTGACCGCCGCCGCCGCCAGCCTGGCGCTGATCCCGATAGCCCGCGAAGTGTTCTGGGGGCCGATGGCCTATGCCATGATGGGCGGCATCATCGCCGGCACGGCGATCACGCTGCTGTTCCTGCCGGCGCTTTATGTGACATGGTTCAGGATCAAGGAGCCGAAGCAAGGGGACAACCCATGCGTTCCGGAGAACGGCGAACTGGCGCAAGGTTCGACTTAAGATCCTGCAGTATCACTCGTTATCGTTGGACGGCACGGGGAGTGATTTGGCGCGCTGCCAAGGCGCCGATTTGGAACTGCGCCAAGCATGCCAACCTTTCGGCAAATCGGCCAACACCAAGATGCTTTCATCCCGCCGAACCACCTCCTGCAGGCCGACGAGCATTATCTCACGTTCGTTCCGATCTCGAATGTCGCTGCTGTGAAACTGCCAGCTGCCACCTTCTTCGTTGTAGATGTCGTCGTCGTCAGCTTAATGCACGACGGATGCGATCCAATCGTCAGATTTGAATATACTCTTGTCCGATAGCACCGCGACATTGGGTGGATCTGCAAACTTCCATTCCCCCATGGAATTCCCCGGTTGGTCTGTGCACAGGAAGAGCGAATTCAGGCGGTTCTTACAAACCCGTCGCTGGCTCGCAGCAGGTTGCGCGTATAATCCTTTGTCACACGGCGCTCGACCAGATCGTTCGCCACCAGATTTTCCACTGCCTCGCCGCCCTGCATCACCATCAGCCGCTCGCACATATGGGTGATGATGGCGAGGTCGTGGCTGACCATCAGGAAGGTCAGCTTGCGCCGCCGCCGGACTTCCTCCAGCAGGTTGAGCACTTCCGCCTGCACGGAGGCGTCGAGCGCCGAGGTCGGCTCGTCTAGCAGCAGGATCGAGGGCTCGAGGATCAGCGCGCGGGCGATCGCGACACGCTGGCGCTGGCCGCCCGAGAGCTGGTGCGCGTAACGGAAGCGAAAACCGTTGCCGAGGCCGACCTCGTCGAGCGCGCGCTCGATGCGCTTTTCGCCGTCGGCAAAGCCGTGGATGGCGAGCGGCTCCTGCAGCAGGCGGTCGACCGTCTGGCGCGGGTGCAGCGACCCATACGGATCTTGGAAGACCATCTGCACTTCGCGGTAAAAGGCCTTATCGCGGCGCGCGCCGAGCGTCTTGCCGTTGACGGCGATGCTGCCCGAGGCGACCGGCGCGAGACCGGCGATGGCTCGCAGCAATGTCGATTTCCCGGAACCGGATTCACCGACCAGGCCGAAGGATT
The DNA here is from genome assembly GCF_004794715.1 of Mesorhizobium sp. M8A.F.Ca.ET.207.01.1.1. Lineage (NCBI taxonomy): Bacteria > Pseudomonadati > Pseudomonadota > Alphaproteobacteria > Hyphomicrobiales > Phyllobacteriaceae > Mesorhizobium > Mesorhizobium sp. M8A.F.Ca.ET.207.01.1.1. Next base: position 197,721 of record NZ_SRUS01000007.1, read on the forward strand.
CACCCGGCTGTACATCAAGGCTGACGCCCTTCAGCGCGCGAAAGCGGTCGAAGATCACCTCCAGCGTGTCCACGGCAATCGCTGATGTCATGCCGCCCACTCCGGCTTGCGGTCGAGCACAGGCAGCGGGTGACGGTCAGCGCCGATCTTGGGCATGCAGTTGAGCAGGCCGCGCGTGTAGGGATGCTGGGCCTGGCTGAGTTCCGAGGCCTTGAGCTGTTCGACCACCTTGCCGGCATACATGACGATGACGCGGTCGCAGAAGGAGGAAACCAGGCGCAGATCATGCGAGATGAAGACCAGTCCCATGCCCCGCTCCGCGACCAGCCGGTCGAGGATGCCGAGCACATCGAGCTGCACGGTGACGTCGAGCGCCGAGGTCGGCTCGTCGGCGATCATCATTTCCGGCCCGGCGATCAGCATCATGGCGATCATGGCGCGCTGGCCCATGCCGCCGGACACTTCGTGCGGGTGCAGGTCGAAGACCCGTGCGGGATCGCGGATCTGCACCGCCTCGAGCATGGCCAGCGCGCGCTCGCGCGCCTCGGCCTTGCCGACCTTTTCGTGCGTGCGCAGCGTCTCGACGATCTGGCGGCCGATGCTCATCACGGGGTCGAGCGAATATTTCGGATCCTGCAGGATCATGGCGATGCGGTTGCCCCGCAACGCGCGGCGTTGGCGTGGCGAGATGCCGAGCAGGTCGATGCCGTCGAAGGTCAATTTGTTGGCCGATATCCGGGCCTGCGGCGGCGTCAGGCCCATGATGGCGCGGCCCGTTTGCGACTTGCCCGAGCCGGACTCGCCGACGATGCCGAGCCGTTCGCGGCCAAGCGAAAAGGAAACGCCGCGCACCGCCTCGATCATGCCCGTGCGGGTTGGAAAGGTGACCCGCAGATCATCCACCTCAAGCAGTGTCCCAGTTCGGCCGTTCATTGGTCACCACTCCGGGGATCGAGCGCGTCACGCAGGCCGTCGCCGAGCAGGTTGAAGCCGAGGCTGACGATCAGGATGGCGAAGCCCGGCGCACCGGCCACCCACCATTGGTCGAGGATGAAGCGGCGGCCCGAAGCGATCATGGTGCCCCATTCCGGCAGCGGCGGCTGCGCGCCAAGGCCGAGGAAGCCGAGGCCGGCGGCCGTCAGGATGATGCCGGCCATGTCGAGCGTGACGCGGATGATCAGCGAGGAGATGCACAGCGGCATGATGTGGCGCAACACGATGCGGAAGGGAGAGGCGCCCATCAGTTGCACCGCCTTGATGTAGTCCGAGTTGCGCACGGTGAGCGTCTCGGCACGCGCGATGCGGGCATAGGGCGGCCAGGAGGTGATGGCGATCGCCAGCACGGCATTCTCGATGCCGGGGCCAAGGGCGGCGACGAAGGCCAGCGCCAGCACCAGCTTGGGGAAGGCAAGGAAGATATCGGTGACGCGCATCAGGATCGCGTCGGTCCAGCCGCCGGCATAGCCGGCGACGGTGCCGACCAGGAGCCCGATGGGTGCGGCGATGATGGCGACCAGGACGACGACATAAAGCGTCCAACGCGAACCGTAGAGGATGCGCGAATAGATGTCGCGGCCGAGATCGTCGGTGCCGAACCAGTGCTGGGCACTCGGCGCCAGCAGACGCGCGTTCTTCAGGTCGCCGAAGGTCGGCGAATACGGCGCCAGCACACCGGCAAGGGCGGCGACGAGCAGCAGAGCGATGATGATGAGCAGGCCGACAAAGGCCAAACGATTGGCGGAAAAGCGCCGCCAGGCGACATAGGCGCGACCGAGCCTTGCCTGCATGCGCGATGCCGGCCGCTCCGACAACAACCATTCGCGACGGGAGAAGGGGCGGGCGTCGGAGACGGTCATGACGATGCCTCTTGAAGCCGTCGACCCCCACTCCGGTCTGCTTCGCAGACCACCTCTGCGCCGCTCGACGGGGGAGAGGAAAGGCGCCAGGCGTGCGGCTGCCTTTTCCTCTCCCCCGGACAGGGGGAGAGGTGGCCCGAAGGGCCGGAGTGGGGGTGATTTGCCGCAGCCAAGCCCGAAAGCGCGATACCTCTGCTCATCCTGTCTTCGTCCTCGGGTCGAGCACGCGGTAGAGAAGATCGGACAGGAGGTTGATGCCGATGAACACCGAGCCGATGACGATGGTGCCGCCGAGCACGGCGTTCATGTCGGCGTTCTGCAGCGAGTTGGTGATGTAGAGGCCGATGCCCGGCCAGGAGAAGACCGTCTCGGTCAGCACCGAGCCCTCGAGCAGCCCGGCATAGGACAACGCGATCACGGTCACCATCGGCACGGCGGCATTGCGCAGCGCATGACCCCAGATGATGCGGGTTTCCGACAGGCCCTTGGCGCGCGCGGCGACGACATATTCCTGGGCGAGTTCATTGAGCATGAACGAGCGTGTCATGCGGCTGATATAGGCTAGCGAGAAATAGCCGAGCAGCGAGGCCGGCAGGATGATGTGACGGAAGGCGTCGTAAAAGACATCCCACTGCCCCTGCATCGCGGAGTCGAGCAGGTAGAAACCGGTGACCGGCGTGAAAGTGTATTCGTAGACGACGTCGAGCCGTGCCGGGAAGGCCACCCATTGCAGCTTGGCGTAGAACAGCACCAGGGCCAGCAGGCCCAGCCAGAAGATGGGCACGGAATAGCCGATCAGGCCGATGATACGCACAATCTGATCGACGAGGCTGCCGCGTTTGACCGCGGCCAGCACTCCCAGCGGCACACCGAACAGCGCGCCGATCAGTGTCCCCAATGTCGCCAGTTCCGTCGTTGCGGGAAGAGCGCGGCGGATGTCGGTCATGACGGGATTGGTGGTCAGCACGGAGATGCCGAAATCGCCGCTCAGCGCATGTTTCACATAGATGTAGAACTGCTCGATCAACGGCAGGTCGAGGCCCATCTCGCGGCGCGTTCGCTCCACGACATTGGCGGGTGCCCGGTCGCCGAGCACGGCCAGCACCGGGTCGATCGGGATGACGCGGCCAATGAAGAAGGTGACCGCGAGAAGACCGAGATAGGTCGTCACCGCAATGACCAGGAAGCGGCCGAGCGATGATGCAAGGGCGACGGCGCGGGCGCTGCCGCGCCCGCTTTCGTTTTCAATCGTGCTCATGCGGCGTGTCCGCGAACACTATTCCTTGGAGACCGGCCCGACGAAGTTGGTGTCGAAACTCGGACCGAGCGCGAAGCCCTTGAGGTTCTTGCGCAGACCGGCAACTTCCAGCTGCTGGTGGATGATGACGAAGGGGCTGGTGTCGAGGATTTTCTTCTCGAGATCCTTGTACATATCCGCGCGCTTGCCCGAATCCTTCTCAAGCAGGGCTGCTTCCGTTTGCTTGGTCAGGTCCGGAATGTCCCAGGCATTGCGCCAGGCGAGCGTGTGGGACTTGCCGGCATCCGAATTGTCCGGGTTCGAGGCAAAGGTCTGGGCATTGGAGTTCGGATCGAAATAGTCCTGGCCCCACTGGCCGATATAGATGTCGTGGTTGCGGGCGCGGTATTTGGTCAGCGTCTGCTTGCCGTCGCCAGGGATGATCTCCAGCTTGATGCCGGCCTGGCCGAGCGTCTGCTGAATGGATTCCGCCATGCCGGTGGTCGGCTGGCCGGTGCGCACGTCCATGGTGACGCTGAAGCCGTCCGCCAAGCCGGCCTTGGCCAGCAATTCCTTGGCCTTGGCGACGTCGAGCTTGAAGGGGTTTTCGTCGAGTTCGCCCAGCACGCCCTTGGGCAGGAAGGTCTGGTGGATCTCGCCGATGCCCTTGAGGATGGTCGAACCCAGCGCATCATAGTCGACCAGATATTTGAAGGCCTGACGCACCTCGGGTTTGGCGAGGTTCGGGTTCTTCTGGTTGAGGCTGATGTAGTAGACGGTGCCCTTGGGCGCGCTGGTCGAGGTGAGGTCGGCGTTCTTGGCGATGGCGTCGAGGTCGTTCGGTTCGAGGTTGCGGGCAACGTCGATATCGCCGGCCTCGAGTGCCAGGCGCTGCGCCGAGCTTTCCTTCATGTTGCGGTAGATGACGCGGGCAAGCTTGGCCTTCTCGCCGTGATAATTGTCGTTGCGCTCCATGACGACGGCTTCGTTGGCGCGCCATTCGCGCAGCTTGAAGGCGCCCGAGCCGGCATAGCCTGTTTTCAGCCAGGCATTGCCGAAATCGTTGTCCCATTTGTAGTCGGCGCTCGGCGTGACCGCCGCCACATGTTCCTTGACCAGCTTGGCGTCGACAACGGAGGCAACGGTGGCCGACAGGCAGTTCAACACGAAACTTGGCGCATAGGCCTTGTCGACGGTGAACTGGAAGGTGGTGTCGTCGACCGCCTTGGCCTTTTCGGTGACGTTGTCGCCGCTAATGCCGAACTGGCCGATGATGAAGGCGGGGCTCTTGTCCAGCTTGACGGCGCGCTCGAACGACCAGGCGACGTCGGCGGCGGTGATCGGGTTGCCTGAGGCGAATTTCAGGCCCGGCTTGAGCTTGAACGTATAGGTCAGGCCATCGTCGGAGACGGTCCAGCTTGCGGCGAGATCGGGCTTGACCTTGGAGGTGTCGCTGAGGTCGAGGCGGACAAGAAGATCATAGGTGTTGCCGGTGACCTCGGCGGTCGACAGCTCGAACGCCTCGCCCGGATCCATCGAGATGATGTCGTCGATGGCAAAACCTTCGACAAGCGTGTCGGCGGGAGTGACCGCGCCAGCCGGCGCTCCGGCCAGAAGCAGCGCCGACATGGCGGCGCCCGCCAGCAAGATGCGGGATCGTAGAGCAAGCTTTTCCATCATCATGATGATTGTTCCCTGTTTTGTTGTTTGTTGACCTGAGTTCCCGGCTCAGGGTTGCGGTGTTCTTTCAGGGCTCCAATGAAAGCCCTTGACTCGCTACCGTCGTGGTTTTTGTCCAGTTGGTCAACACCTTATCCGGCGACTCCCAGCCCGGCAACGAGGATTTGCGAGACGGCCTCAGTGGATCAGAATACACAGCGGCGTGTCGACGCATGCGCCGGCCAAATGATGCCGGGGATCGGGAAAAATCTGCTAAAATTCGATGCTATTTCAGCGCGGCGACCAGGCCGGCATCGGGAAAACAGGTGGCGGCCTGACCATTCTTTTCCTGCCATCTGCCGATCGAGCGGCGGGTCTTGAAGCCGGGCAGGCCGTCGGCGCTGCCAACATCATAGCCTTTGGCTTCCAGTGCCCCTTGCAAGGCGGCGATGTCGGAGCGGTGGAGATCGCCGACCGGACCCCAGCTACCGGAAAAATTCTGATCGCCATGGGCGATGCGGTCGGCGCCATGGCCGATGAACAGCGCGTAGAGGTCGCTGGTGTTGTATTGTTTCAGCACGTAGAAATTGGGAGTCGCGATGAAGGCTGGGCCGCTGCGCCCGGCCGGCATCAGCAGGAAACCTTCCGCCTTCAGCTCGCTCGCCGGGAAGGCTTTACCGCCGACGCGCTCAATGCCCATGGCGGCCCATTGCGAGATCTTTTTGCCCTGGTCCGGGCCCTCCAGCGAACAGGAGACGCTCTGAGGCACGATCACCTCGAAACCCCAGCCGCGTCCCCTCACCCAGCCATAATGGACAAGATAATTGGCGATCGAGGCCAGCACGTCGGGCGTCGAATTCCAGATGTCGACGCGGCCGTCGCCGTCGAAATCGACGGCATGCTTGAGGAAAGAGGTCGGCATGAATTGCGGCTGGCCGAGCGCCCCGGCCCAGGACGATTTCATCGCGCCGACCGGGGCCAGCCCGCGCTGGACGATTTCCAACGCCGCCAGCAGTTCCGTGCGGAAGAAATCCTTTTTCGTCGACATGAACGCCTTGGTGCCCAGCACTTCGAAGGCGTCGTAGGGCATCTTCGCCGCGCCGAAGCCGGTCTCGCGGCCCCAGATCGCCAGAAGGATTTCGCCCGGCACGCCATAGCGCTTTTCGATCGCGGCAAGCGTGCGGGCATTGGCGGCCTCGCGGGTGCGCCCGCCCGATGTCACCGCACGAACCGTCTTCTCGGCAAAATAGGCGCCGGGAGAACCGAACTCGGCCTGGTGCTGCTTCTGCGGCGTCTTCGGTTTCTCGCCTGGCATGACAAGGTCGGGGAGATTGAGATTGGGCTTGATGCCGTTGAACGCGGCGTCGAACGTATTTTTGGAAATGCCTTTCGCCTTGGCGTCGGGCCAGAGATCGGTCTGGAGCCAGGTCCTGAACTGGTCGTCGATCTTGGAGGCGAACGCGGGGGCAGCGATGAGGGCAAAGAGCGCTGCAAGAAAGAATGCAAAGCTGAACTTGCGAAAGCCGCGTTCTGTAGCGTGCACCACCAGCTTCGAAAGATGCGTGGCAATCATCGTGCGCATCCTCTCCGCAATCGTGTCAAAACGCCGTTCGCGAGCGCAGCGCCGCGGCCAGCGTGCCTTCGTCGAGATAGTCGAGTTCACCGCCGACCGGTACGCCGTGCGCCAGCCGTGTTATCTTGACCTCGAAGCCGGAGAGTTGATCGGTGAGGTAGTGCGCGGTAGTCTGGCCCTCGACCGTCGCGTTGACGGCGAGGATGAGTTCCTTGACCTCGCCGCCGGCGATGCGGTCGATCAGCGAGCGGATGTTGAGCTGATCGGGGCCGATGCCGTCGAGCGGCGACAGCGTGCCGCCAAGCACGTGGTAACGCACATTCATCGCCGCCGCCCGCTCCAGCGCCCAGAGATCCGAGACGTCCTCGACGACGATCAAGGTGGCGGCATCGCGGCGTGGATCGGTACAGATCATGCAAGGATCCGAGGTGTCGACATTGCCACAGGTGGAGCAGATGCGCACCTTGTCGGCGGCCTCGCCCATGGCGGCAGCGAGCGGCGACAGCAACTGTTCCTTCTTCTTGATCAGGTGCAGTGCCGCGCGCCTGGCCGAACGGGGGCCAAGCCCCGGCACCTTGGCCAGGAGTTGGATCAGGCGTTCGATCTCGGGACCGGCGATTCGCTTGGACATCGCCCTGATCTAGGATTTTTCAGAGCGCTTTGAAACATCCGGCGTCCGCGAATGTCCCGCCATCCTGCCATTGCGGGTTTGCGACACGCATCAGTTGGTTTCGAGCGGGCGGCCCTGGCTGACGATCATCGCGCCGATCGCGTCGGTGTTTTCAGGCGTCGACTGGAACCCCATCGACGCTTCCTGCGGCTCGCCCTCAACCGAGGAGATCACCCTCTTGTTCGAGGTTCCGCCGGTCAAGGTTCCGCCGAAACGGGCGACATCCGGCTCCTCCATCGGCTCCTGCATGGCGACCAGTGTCGGCTTCGCCGAGACGCGTGCGGACTTTGCCGTCGGCGCCGCGGACGCAGTGACATAGGTCTCCTGGGCCGCAGCGGTGCGGGCGGTTGCCGTCTTCCCGGGGCGTGCCGGCTCCGCCGCGGCGGTCATGTAGACCTGCTGGACTGGAGCGATGCGAGCGGATGTCTTGGCCGCAGGTACGGGCTCGGCGGAAGCGACGCGCACCGCAGGCACGCCTGGCAAGGCGGCTGGCTGCTCGGCCGAGGCAATGGCAACCGTCGGTTCATCCGGCAGCGGCTGCCAGTTGCGGCCGCGCTTTTCGTAGAAGGCATTGCCGCCGGCAACCATGGTGTAGTGCATGTTCTTGTAGGGGAAGCGCAGACCGGCGGTGTGGAAATACATCGTGTTCTTGAGCTTGGCCTTGCGCTCGCCCTTGAGCACGGCGTCGGCGGCCTCCTCGACATCGGGCATTGCGCGCGAATTCATCGGCCTGGTCATGACGCCCGGCGCGAACTGCCCGGGTTCACCCACCACTTGGCAGATGGTGCTGCCGTGGTTGCCCGAGCGCAGCCGGTTCATCACCACCGTGCCGACGGCGATCATGCCATCGCGGCTCGACCGGTTGGATTCGAAGAACATCGCCCGCTCCAGGCATTCCCTGTCCTTCGGCGTGTGGCTGTAGGCGCGCGAACTCAGGAAACTCGGCGTGATGGCGTCGGTCAGGCTGGCAACCGACATGCCGTGCGAGGTGGTCTGGCTGCAAGCGGCCAAGAAAAGGGGAGACGTGACGACGCCGAGCAACAGCGGCGTCTTCCATCGCGTGGCGATCAACAGGTAACCCTCTCACTTCAATGCCCGCCCCCAGGCTGCGGCAAGAATGAGACACTTTCGGGCAAAATGATGGCCAAAACGTTATTAACGGCAGACTGTTACCGAATTGACACAAATTGAGGCTTTCCAGATAGATCGAGCCGTCATTTCACACAGACGATGACCGCTCTCTCTTCGTTTCGCCGCAATTCCCTTGGGGAAACGCTATGCGCCTTTCGCGGGAAAGCCTATCGCCCGGCGGCGATTGCCGCCGACCGACCGGGTTCGACCTCTTCGACCTTCTCTGAAAACAGGCCCCGTCCGAGAAACAGCGCCCGCGCCTCCCTGGCCGCCGGCGCGATCTTGCCTGGCCAGTCGCTGTCGATGAACTCGGCCTTGGTGAAATCAGGATTCGTTTCGGAGGCCGCCTCCAGGAATTCGGCGATTTCCAGCACGATCGCGCGTTCGTCCTTCGAAAGCGCCGACGTGCCGGCCTCGATCGACGGGCGGTGCACGAAATCCTCGAAGAGATTGAAGTAGCCCTTGATGCCGACGAGATCGACGCCGGCATCGCAATCGGCGAGGATTTCCAGAATCTCGTAGATCCTGTTGCGGATACGCTGCTCGATCAGTCTTTCGGACGGCTCATCGATCATGGCGCACCGAGCGCTAGAAAGGCAGTTTCATTCCTGGCGGGATGGGCAGGCCAGCGGTCAGCGCCTTGGTCTTTTCCTGCATGATCTGCTCGACCTTGGCCTTGGCGTCATTGTGCGCGGCAAGAATCAGATCCTCGAGGATTTCGACCTCGTCTTCCTTGAATAAGGACGGGTCGATCTTCAGCGACTTGATGTCGAACTTTCCGCTCAAAATGATGCTGACCAGGCCGCCGCCAGCCTGACCGACGGCTTCGACCGTGGCGATCTCATCCTGCATGGCCTGGAACTTGGCCTGCATTTCCTTCGCCTTGCCCATCAGGCCGAGAAGATCTTTCATGGTCCGATCCTTTGCGGATTAGTGCTGGATATCAGGGTTCGTCGTCATCGGCCGGCGGCTCGACCGGCATTTCGGCCTCGCTCGCTTCGGCGTCCGGCGTGTCGGGAATGCGCACATCGATGATCTTGGCGCCGGGAAAGCGGCTCAGGAAGGCGGCGACTGTCGGGTCGTTCCTGGCATCGAGGAAAGCGTTTTCACGCTTCGTCGATTCCATTTCGGCCAGCGTCTGGCCGCCCTCCTCCTTAGACAGCGACACCAGCCAGCTGCGGCCGGTCCAGGCGCGCAGTTTCGTCGTCAGTTCGTTGAGCAGCATCTTGGGCGCATCGTCGGTCAGGCCGACGTCGATGCGGCCAGGTTCGATGCGCACCAGACGGATGCAGCGCTTGACCAGCACCTTGAAGGCGACGTCGCGCTGAGCGTCGGCAAGGGCAACGATGTCGGCCAGCGATTTCAGCGGTACGGCTTGCGTCTCCGGCGCCGGCTGCGGGGGCGCGACGAAGGCGGCCGGAGCGGGCGTGGCCTCGACCAGCCGCATGGTCTGTGCGCCGCCCGAGCCGCCAGGCATGCGCGCCTGCGCCACGGCGCTGGCGCCATTGCCGCCAGCACCGCCATTGCCGGGGTTCACGGGCGCGCCGTTCGGGCGTGGCGCGGCGCCGGTTGCCGAGGCGCCGCTCTCCAGCGATCTCAGCGCCTCGTCCAATGTCGGCAGATCGGCGGCGTGCGCCAGCCGGATCAGCACCATTTCGGCGGCACTGACCGGCCGGTTGGAGGACTGTACCTCGGGAATGCCCTTGAGCAGCATCTGCCAGGTCCGCGACAGCACGCGCACCGACAGCGCCCTGGCGAAATCGGCGCCGCGCTGGCGCTCGTCCTGCGACAGCGAGGCATCGTCCATCGCGGTCGGCACGAAGCGCAGCCGGGTGACGAGATGGTTGAACTCGGCCAGATCGGTGAGTACGGCGGCCGGATCGGCGCCGGTGTCGTATTGCGCGCGGAATTCGCCGAGCGCCGCCGCCACATCGCCTTTCATCATATGTTCGAACAGATCGACGATGCGGGCGCGGTCGGCCAGGCCCAGCATGGCGCGCACGGCCTCGGCGCTGACCGAGCCGGCGCCATGGGCGATCGCCTGGTCGAGAATGGAGAGCGAATCGCGGGCGGAACCTTCCGCCGCGCGCGCGATCATCGCCAGAGCGTCGTCGTCGACCGAAATGCCTTCCTTGCCGGCGATCGAGGAGAGATGCGCGACCAGCGCACCGGCGTCGATGCGCCTGAGATCAAAACGCTGGCAGCGCGACAGGACGGTAATCGGAACCTTGCGGATCTCGGTGGTGGCGAAGATGAATTTGACGTGCGGCGGCGGTTCTTCCAGCGTCTTCAGCAGGCCGTTGAAGGCCTGCGTGGACAGCATGTGCACTTCGTCGATGATGTAGACCTTGTAGCGGGCCGAGACGGGCGCATAGCGCACGCGCTCGATGATGTCCCTGATGTCGTCGATGCCGGTGTGCGAGGCGGCGTCCATCTCGATGACGTCGACATGGCGGCCTTCCATGATCGCCTGGCAATGCTCGCCAAGCACGGCGAGGTCGACCGAGGGCTGATCAACGGTGGCGGTTTTATAATTCAGGGCCCGCGCCAGGATACGCGCGGTGGTGGTCTTGCCGACGCCGCGCACGCCGGTCAGCATCCAGGCCTGGGCAATGCGGCCGGTGGCAAAGGCGTTGGTGAGGGTGCGCACCATCGGCTCCTGGCCGACCAGCTCGGAGAAATTCGACGGACGGTATTTGCGCGCCAGCACACGGTAGGCCGCGGCCTTGCCTGTCGCCAAACTATCGGGCCCCGAATTTCCGGCTTCGCTCATTCGCCGTTAAGCTCCAAAAGGCCGCGCCCAAAGCGCCGATTCCTGCGCATAGTCTCGCCCGCGCTGCAATGCGTCGTCAATGTCGCGAGGAGGGCCGATGAGGTGGGAGGCTGGAACAATGACCCGTTCCGGGCTCGTTAGGGCTGCTTCCTTCCGGACCTGACCCGGTTGGCGAGTGGATCGTCCACCACCAACCTCCCGCTGTCCATATCGGCAATTGCGCGACGAAATGCAAGTGCGCAGGCAAATCGGCACCGCGAACCGCGAGATTCGCTTGCAGCCCCGATGCAGCCGCTTTAGCGTTCAAGGTTTGAGGAAGCCAAGAAAAGCAAGGGAAACGCCGATGCTGCCGGGCCTGAAGGCCGGATTCACGCTGGATGCCCGGCTGGAGGCTGACAGCGAGCAGTTGATGTGGCTTGGGCTGTGCGAATTGCGGGTGATGAACGACCGCCGCTGGCCGTGGCTGCTCCTGGTGCCGCAGCGGCCGGGCGCGGAGGAGATCCACGACATGACGCCGCTCGACCAGGCGATGCTGACCTTCGAGACCAATATGGTGGCGCAGGCGCTGAAGAAGGTGAGCGGCTGCACCAAGATCAACACCGGCGCGCTCGGCAACATCGTGCGCCAACTGCATATCCATATCGTCGCACGATCCGAGGGGGATCCCGGCTGGCCCGGCCCGGTGTGGGGGTATGGCCTGCGCGAGCCCTATCAGCGCTCCGACCTGCGCCGGTTTGCCGAAACGATAAGGGCAGCGCTATAAGCCTTCCCTGTGTCTATCCCAAGCATGTCCATCCCAAAGCACCAGAGTCCATATGAGCTTTCGCCTGTTTGACGCGCCCGTGCGCGAGCCGAGCCAGTTCGTCGGCTTTGCCGGCAACACCATCGACCGGCAATCCGAGAACCGCGCCGACGATTCGGTCGACAAGGCGCTGGCCGATCCGACGACACGGCTGCTTTTGATGAATGGCGGCCGGCTCTACCTGAAACTCGCCGATGGCGGTTTCGACCCTTGGTACCGCATCGCCGAGAGCGATCCCTTCAGCCCTTCCTTCGACCAGGGCGTCCTGCTCGGGTTTTCCGAACAGGGGCCGGTGCTGGCGGTGCTGGCCGGCATCGATGCCGAACAGTTGCCCGAAACCGTCAAGGCGATCGATTACCGCTCGGTCTATATGCAAGGACTGATCGACGAGGCCGCCGCCGGCGCGATGGCACAAGGGGCGGCCCTGCTCGCCTGGCACGCCAGCCACCGCTTCTGCAGCAAATGCGGCACGCAATCGCAGATGCGGGCGGGCGGCTACAAGCGCCATTGCCCGAATTGCGGCACCGAGCATTTTCCGCGCACCGACCCGGTGGCGATCATGCTGACGGCGACGCGGGACAAATGCCTGCTCGGGCGTGGCCGGCACTTCGCGCCGGGCATGTATTCGGCACTTGCCGGCTTCATCGAGCCCGGCGAGACGATCGAGGCGGCGGTGCGCCGCGAGACGCTGGAGGAGGCCGGGATCCGGCTCGGCCGCGTCGTCTACCACGCGAGCCAGCCCTGGCCGTTCCCCTATTCGCTTATGATCGGATGCTTCGGCGAGCCGCTCAACGAAGACATCCAGGCCGACCTCAACGAACTGGAGGATTGCCGCTGGTTTTTGCGCGACGAGGTTCGCCTGATGCTGGACCGCACGCATCCCGACACGCTGGTCACCCCGCCGAAAGGCGCCATCGCGCATCACCTCATCCGCGCCTGGGTCGACAGCGAATAGTCATCGAAGTCATTGCAGGATCGAAGTCATTGCAGGAGAGACAAATGATCCGTCACACCGTCGTCTTCACGCTGAAGCATCCGCCGCACTCGCTGGAGGAAAAGCGGTTTCTCGTCGACGCCAGGAAAATCCTCTCGGCGATCCGGGGCGTCACGCATTTCGAGCAATTGCGGCAGGTCAGCCCCATGAACGACTATCAGTTCGGCTTCTCGATGGAGTTCGCCGACCAGGCCGCCTACACCAGGTACAACGACCATCCCGACCATGTCGCCTTCGTGCGCGACCGCTGGGTGCCGGAGGTCGAGACCTTCATGGAAATCGACTACGTGCCGCTGGGCTGGTAGCTCAATCCGCCACCTTCCACTGCTCGCGCGACTCGCTGGCCGGATAGACGCCGAGAATCCGCACCTCGCGCGAGAAGAAGCGAAGCTCGTCCAGCGCCAGCTTGACCAGCGGATCGTCGGGATGGCCCTCGATGTCGGCGTAGAACAGCGTCGCCGTGAAGGCGCCGAGCTGGTAGCTCTCGAGCTTGGTCATGTTGATGCCGTTGGTGGCGAAGCCGCCCATGGCCTTGTAGAGCGCGGCCGGCACGTTGCGGACGCGGAAGATGAAGGTCGTCATCATCTTGACGTCGGGTGACGTGCGCTCGGCCCATTGCTTGCTCTTGGTCAGGACGACGAAGCGGGTGACGTTGCTGTCGGTGTCCTCGACGTTCTCCTCGATGATGTCGAGCCCGTAGAGCGTCGCGGCCAGCGCCGGCGACAGCGCGGCCATGGTGCGATCCTTGACCTCGGAGACCATTTTGGCTGCACCCGCCGTGTCGCCGGCGACTACTCCCTTCCAGCCGTTCTTGCGGATGTATTTGCGGCATTGGCCGAGCGCGTGGATATGTGTGTGTACGGTCTTGATCTCGTCGCGCTTGACCCCGGGCAGCACCATCAGCTGGAAATGGATCGGCAGGAAATATTCGCCGACGATGTGCATCCTGGATTCCGGCAGGAGGTGGTGGATGTCGGCGACGCGTCCGGCGATGGTGTTCTCGATCGGAATCATGGCGAGATCGGCCTTGCCGGTCTCGACGGCATTGAAGGCGTCCTCGAAGGTCGGGCACGGCAACGGCTCCATCGAGGGATAGACGTTGCGGCAGGCGGTGTCGGAATTGGCGCCGGGCTCGCCCTGGAAGGATATTCTGTTGGTCTTTTCAGGCATGCCGATATCTCAGTTTGAAAGGATTTCCCTGGCGCGGTCCAGGTCTACAGGCGTGTCGACGCCGAGCGGCAGCGACTGCACGATCTCGGCGTCGATGCGCATGCCGGCTTCCAGTGCCCGCAACTGCTCAAGCCGCTCGCGGCGCTCCAGCGGCGACGGCTTCAGGGCGACGAAACGCTCGAGCGCGGCGCGGCGATAGGCGTAGAGGCCGACATGGTGATAAAGCGGCCCCTCGCCCCAGGGCGCGGTAGCGCGGGTGAAGTATAGCGCCCTCAGCCGCGTGGCCGACAGCGGCGACCCGACGATCTTGACGACGTTGGGATTGGTCTTTTCCTCCTCGCGGACGATCTCGACGCCGAGCGTGGCGATATCCACCGCGGCGTCCTCGAACGGCCTGAGCGACGCGGCGATGATGCCGGGATCGATGGTCGGCAGGTCGCCCTGCACATTGACGATCGTTTCGACCTCGCCTCGGGAATCGAGCGCCAACAGAGCTTCGTGGATGCGGTCGGAACCCGATTCATGGTCGATGCGCGTCATGACCGCCTCGAAACCATGCGCGCGCACCGCTTCGGCCACGCCTTGCGTGTCGGTCGCCACCACCACCCGGCCAAGCCCGGCTTCGGCCGCGCGGCGCGCGACATGGACGATCATCGGGGCGCCGGCAATGTCGGCCAGCGGCTTGCCCGGCAGGCGGGTCGAGGCCATGCGGGCCGGGATCAGGATCAAGGTGGACATCGGTCTGGCGAGGCGTTCGAAAAGAGGACAAGGAAAAGTGGCAAAAGGTCTCACTGGCAGCGCCCTTATAGGTGTTGCAACGCTGGAGCAAAAGACCTAGTTTCCGCCCGATTTGACCGGCCCTGGAGGGCAGGTCTCGATACCGACGGACGGAGTGGACGGTTCGGTCCGCCGGAAAAGGGAGCAAGGGGCGTATGGATTCCAACGAAGTCAACAAGCTGCTCGCCGGATTGCTCGGAACCGTTTTCGTCGTCTTCTCGGTCGGCATTGTGTCGGACGCGCTGTTTGCCTCGCCGGCGCCGGAAAAGCCCGGCTTCGCCATCGAGGCCGCCGAACCGGCCGAAGGCGGCGCTGCCGCTCCAGCCGCTGAAGCCAAACCGATCGCCGATCTGCTGGCCACTGCCAATGTCGAGGCGGGTGCTGCCGTCTTCAAGAAGTGCCAGGCCTGCCATTCAGGCGAAAAGGGCGGCCCCAACAAGGTCGGCCCGGATCTGTGGGATCTCGTCGATCGCCCTGTCGCCGAGCATGAAGGCTTCGCCTATTCGGCCGGCATGAAGGAATTCTCCAAGGGCGGCACAGAGAAGTGGACCTACGACAACATCAACCACTTCATCACCTCGCCGAAGAAATTCGTGAAGGGCACGGCCATGGGCTTTGCCGGCCTGCCCAAGGACGAGGACCGCGCCAACGTCATCGCTTATCTGCGCACACTGTCGGACAATCCCAAGCCGCTGCCGGCACCGGGCGCCGCTGCTGATGCCTCCGCGCCCGCCAAGCCCGCTGACGGCGCCGCACCGGCCAAGCCCGCGGCGCCGGCCGCTCCGGCAGCGCCGGCAAAATAACCGGATTGTCATCTCGACGTCCTTGAAAAAGCCGGGTTCAGCCCGGCTTTTTTGTTGGGAAAATGCGCGGTGCGGCGACAAAGCCGGCGCATTGCGGTTTCCACGAGCGTCAAATCATCTAGGATCGCCCTTCTGGATGATCTGGCACGCATCGCGAAAGGGAGAGTGCATGACGGTTGGCCGAACGCTTCTCAAGTCGCTGCTGGCGGCGGCCCTGCTGGTAGCAGGGTTGCAGACGACCCGGGCCGACGAGTGGCGGACAACCTCATCGCTGATCGGCCAATCCAAATACGGCGACAATTTCCAGCACTATGACTACGTCAATCCGAACGCGCCCAAGGGCGGCACGCTGAATTCGGTGCTGCTCGGCACTTATGACAGCTTCAACCCCTATGTCGTCCAGGGATCGCCTGCCGCGGGTCTTGTGGGCTTCGGCGGCGGCCTGCTCTACGACACGCTGATGGAACAGGCGACCGATGAGGGCAGCGTCAGCCATCCCCTGATCGCCGACGCCTACAAATACCCGGCTGACTATTCCTCGGCGACTTACCGGCTCGACCCGCGCGCCAAATGGCATGATGGCCAGCCGATCACCGTCGACGATGTGATTTGGTCGTTCCAGGTGCTGAAGGCCAACAGCCCGCAATACAGCCGCTATTTCGAGAACGTCACCGATGCGGTCGCCATCTCCGATCGCGAGGTCGAATTCCATTTCAACCAGAAGGGCAACCGGGAACTGCCCAAGATCATGGGCGACCTTGCCGTGCTGCCGAAACACTGGTGGGAGGGCACCGATGCCAGCGGCAAGAAGCGCGATGTCACCAAGCCGACGCTGGAAATCCCGCTCGGCTCGGCCGCCTACAAGATCGCCAGCTTCAAACCCGGTTCGGAAATCGTCTGGCAGCGCGTGCCGGACTATTGGGCGGCTAAGCTGCCGGTAAAGATCGGCCGCGAGAATTTCGACACGCGCCGATACACCTACATCCTCGACGACAATGCCGCCTGGCTTGCGTTCACGAAAGGTGGGCTGGAAGACATCAACCGCGAATACAGTTCTCGCAAATGGGCGACGGCCTATAATTTCCCGGCCATTCAGGCAGGCGACGTCATCAAGAAGGACTTCCAGACACAGTCGCCACAGCCGATGCAAGGCTTTGTTCTCAACCAGAGGCGGCCGCTGTTCCAGGATCGGCTGGTCCGCGAAGCACTGACCATACCATTCGATTTCGAGAGCATGAATCGCACGCTGTTCTTCGGCTTCAATACCCGCACATCGAGCTATTTCCAGGGTACCGAACTGGCGTCCAGCGGATTGCCGCAGGGCAAGGAGCTGGAGATCCTGGAAAAATACCGCGACAAGCTGCCGCCGGAACTCTTCACTCAGGAGTTCAAGCTGCCTGTCTACGATTCGCCGCAAGCGGAACGGAAGTATCTGAAGCAGGCCGTCGATCTCTTCGCCAAGGCCGGATGGGTCATCAAGGGCGGCAAGATGGTCAACGCCAAGACAGGCGCACCGTTCAAGTTCGAGATCCTCGGCTGGAACGACACAGACCAGGTGATCGCCAGCCCCTACATTGCCAACCTGCGCAAGATCGGCGTCGACGCTACCCTGCGCATCATCGATCAGACGCAGTACATCAACCGTGTGAACCATTTCGATTTCGATGTCGTGACGGGTCTGTTCGGCCAGTCGGAGTCGCCTGGCAACGAGCAGCGCGATTTCTGGAGTTCCAAGGCCGCCGACGCGCCCGGTTCGCGCAACCTGATGGGCATCAAGGATCCTATCGTCGATGCGCTGGTCGATCGCATCATCTTCGCCACCGATCGCGATGATCTCGTCGCCGCCACCCACGCACTCGACCGCATCCTGCTGTGGAACTTCTACGTGGTGCCGCAATATTACCGTTCCGCCGTCTGGCTGGCCTATTGGAACAAGTTCAAGTTCCCCGACAAGCAGCCTGCCTATGTCGGCGCCGATATCGATTCCTGGTGGGTCGATCTCGACAAGGAAAAAGCGCTGGCGGCCAAATACAAAGGCGGTAATTGATGGGGCGGCAATCGATGACGGCCCTGCCCCGCCGCGACTTTCTCGCTCTTGGCGCAGCTGCCACTGCCGCCGCCTTGTTGCCGGGCAAGGCTTTCGCAAACATTGCCACCGGGATCAAGCTGCACGGTCTGTCCGCCTTCGGCGACCTCAAATACAAGCCTGATTTCACTCATTTCGACTACGTCAATCCGGACGCGCCCAAGGGCGGCCAGATGAATTTCGCGCCGCCCAGCGCAACCCTCAATCAGAGCTTCCTGACTTTCAACACACTGAATTTCCTGGTGTTGAAAGGAGAGGCGCCGCCGCGCGCCGAACTCTGCTTCGATTCCCTGATGGCAAGCGCGCTCGATGAGCCGGATGCGGTCTACGGCTTGCTCGCCGAGTCCGTCACGCTGTCGCAAGGCCGCAACGGCTTCCGCTTCGCGCTTCGGCCGCAAGCGCGTTTCCATGACGGCTCGCCGCTGACCGCCGAAGACGTTGCCTTCGCGCTGAACCTTTACAAGGACCAAGGCCACCCGAACCTTTCCAAGGCGCTGCGGCATATGACGGAGGCGGTCGCGGTCGATCCCGTCACCCTTGCCCTGACCTTCAATGGCGAACAGTCCGCGCAAAACATCCTAGCGGTCGTCGGAATGCCGATCGTGTCCAAGGCCTTTTATACGGCCAACAA
This sequence comes from Mesorhizobium sp. M8A.F.Ca.ET.207.01.1.1, assembly GCF_004794715.1. Classification (NCBI taxonomy): domain Bacteria; kingdom Pseudomonadati; phylum Pseudomonadota; class Alphaproteobacteria; order Hyphomicrobiales; family Phyllobacteriaceae; genus Mesorhizobium; species Mesorhizobium sp. M8A.F.Ca.ET.207.01.1.1. The sequence continues at coordinate 215,883 of NZ_SRUS01000007.1, forward strand.
TTTCGATGCCTCAACGATGACACCGCCGCTTGGCTCGGGGCCCTACAGGATCGGACGCGTCGCGGCCGGACAGACTGTCGAATATGACCGCGTGGCCGACTATTGGGGCCGCGATCTCCCGGTGAACCGCGGTCTGTACAATTTCGACCGTATCCGCATCGACTTCTATCTCGACCGGCAGGCGGCATTCGAGGCCTTCAAAAAGGGCGATACGCATTTTCGCGAGGAATTCACCGCGCGTGTCTGGGCGACCGGATACGACTTTCCAGCGTTGAAGGACGGCAAGGTCGTCAAACGGGAATTTCGCGGCGAAAAGACGCCGGACATGCAGGGCGTCGCGCTTAACCAGCGTCGCCCGCAATTTCGCGACGAACGGGTGCGACGAGCGATCGCCAGATGCTTCGATTTCGAGTGGATGAAGCGGGCGTTGTTTTACGGCTCTTACGAACGCGCTCAATCGAATTTCGAACGGTCGGATTACAAAGCCGAAGGCCTGCCCTCGCCTGAGGAATTGGCCCTGCTGGAGCCGTTCCGAGCCGAGTTGCCGCCAGAGGTCTTTGGTGAAGCCGTAACGCAGCCCCTCTCCGACGGTTCGGGCCATGACCGCAAGCAGCTGGGCGAGGCTTCGCGGTTGCTTGCGCAAGCCGGCTGGAAGCGCGCGGGCAGTTTCCTCGTCAACGACAAGGGTGAGCGGCTGCGGGTTGAAATGCTGGCGGAGGATGACGGCATCGTTCGCATCTACACTCCGTGGTCCGAGAATATGAAGGCGATCGGAATCGACGCATCGATCAGGCAAGTCGATTCAGCGCAATATGAACAGCGGCAGAGCGATTTCGACTTCGATCTCAACATGCTCCATTGGTCGATCGGAGCGACACCGACTGATGACGGGCTGGAAATGCTCTATGATTCCCGGATGGCTGACACACCGGGGCAGCGCAATTATCCGGGCACGAAAAGCAAGGCCATCGACGCGCTGATCGTGGCGGCCGGCAAGGCGCAAAGCCGCGCAGAACTCGTCACGGCGCTGAGAGCGCTCGACCGGGTCTTGCGCGCGCGGCTAGACTGGATTCCAACATACTATCTGGCGAATCACCGCGTCGCCTATTGGGACATGTTCGGCTTTGTCGAGCAGAAGCCCGATTTCGGCTTTCCGGTAGAGGCGCTGTGGTGGTTCGATAAGGGCAAGGCGGCAAAAATTGGCAAAGGCTGAATTTCTTGCGGGCGTTGGCGCTGCCCCTCACCTGCCTGCCGGCATCCTCTCCCCGTATAGTGACGGGGAGAGGGGTGCTCTGATCAGTGATTTCGCCAACTACAAGCGTCGCGATAAGAGCGCCGAGATCATGGCCAGCCCCTTTCTCCCCGTCCCTATACGGGGAGAAATGTCCGGCAGGACAATGAGGGGCGGCGCCGGCGTCGACAATTGGCCTGAAGCGACTGCCTTGGGGGTGCCGCCGGACACGGTGGCTCTCCCTGAGGAGGATACCATCTGATGGGCGCCTATATACTGCGCCGCATCCTTTTGATGATCCCGACGCTGTTCGGCATCATGGCGATATCCTTCGCCGTCATCCAGTTCGCGCCTGGCGGGCCGGTCGAGCAGGTCATCGCCAAGCTGACCAACCAGGGCGGCAGCGACCGCCTCGGCGGTGGCGGCGGCGATGCGGGCGGTTCCAATTTCGACGCGGCCGGCGACGTCAGCTCGAAATATCGCGGCGCCCAGGGTCTCGATCCGGAATTCATCAAGAAGCTGGAGAAGCAGTTCGGCTTCGACAAGCCGCCGCTCGAGCGCTTCGGCATGATGCTGTGGAATTATTCCAGGTTCGATTTCGGCAACAGCTATTTCCGCGATATTTCGGTGCTCGACCTGATCCTGGAGAAGATGCCCGTTTCGATTTCGATCGGGCTCTGGATCACGTTATTGTCCTATCTGATCTCGATCCCGCTCGGCATCCGCAAGGCGGTCAGGGACGGCACCCCCTTCGACGTCTGGACCAGCGGCGTCGTCATTGTCGGCTATGCCATTCCGGGCTTCCTGTTCGGCATTCTTCTGATGGTGCTGTTTGCCGGCGGCTCGTTCTGGGACTGGTTCCCGTTGCGCGGCATTGTCTCCGACAATTGGGATCAGTTGTCGTGGCCGGCCAAGATCGCCGACTATGCCTGGCACATGACCTTGCCGCTGACGGCGCTGGTGCTGTCGGCCTTCGCCACGACGACGCTTTTGACCAAGAACTCGTTCCTGGAGGAAATCCGCAAGCAGTATGTGGTGACGGCGCGCGCCAAGGGCCTGTCGGAACGGCAGGTGCTTTACGGCCACGTCTTCCGCAATGCCATGCTGATCGTCATCGCCGGCTTCCCCGGTGCCTTCATCTCGGCCTTCTTCACCGGCTCGCTGCTGATCGAGAATATCTTCTCCCTCGACGGGCTCGGCCTGCTCGGCTTCCGGTCGGTGGTCGAGCGCGACTATCCCGTGGTTTTCGCCAATCTCTACATCTTCTCGCTTCTTGGCCTGTTCATCGGGCTCCTGTCCGACCTGATGTACACCTGGGTCGATCCGCGCATCGATTTCGAGCGGAGAGACGTCTGATGTCGGAGGCAAGCGTTACCGCCGGTGTCTTGCCGGAGCGGCTCCCACGGCCGTTCCTGTCGCCGCTCAACAAGCGCCGCCTGCAGAATTTCAAGGCCAACCGGCGCGGCTACTGGTCGCTATGGATCTTCCTCATCCTGTTCGTGCTGTCGCTGTTTGCCGAATTCATCGCCAACGACAAGCCGATCATCGCTTCCTACAAGGGCGAAATCCTGTTTCCGGTGATGGTCGCTTACCCCGAAGAAAAATTCGGCGGCTTCTATGCGGTCACGGATTACCGCGACCCGGTGATCCAGGACGAAATCAATGCCCATGGCTGGATGATCTGGCCGCCGATCCGCTATTCCTACCAGACCGTCAACAACGCCATCCCGGAAGCGGCACCCGCCAAGCCGTCCTGGCAATACGACGCCAAGACGCGCTGCAACCAGTATCCGCAAGGAGCCGATGACCCAGCCTGCAATGTCGGCAACTGGAACTGGCTCGGCACCGACGACCAGGCACGCGACGTGCTGGCGCGCGTCATCTACGGCTTCCGCATTTCGGTGCTGTTCGGCCTGATCCTGACCGCCGGCTCGGCTCTCATCGGCGTTGGGGCTGGTGCCTTGCAAGGCTATTTCGGCGGCTGGACGGATCTGCTGTTCCAGCGCTTCATCGAGATCTGGTCGGCCATTCCGGTGCTCTATCTGCTGCTCATCGTCGCCGCCATCCTGCCGCCGGGCTTCTTCATCCTGCTCGGCCTGATGCTGTTGTTCTCCTGGGTGGCGCTGGTCGGGGTGGTGCGGGCGGAGTTCCTGCGCGCCCGCAACTTCGAATATGTCAACGCGGCGCGCGCGCTCGGCGTACCCAACCGCACCATCATGTTCCGGCATCTGCTGCCCAACGCCATGGTGGCGACATTGACCTTCCTGCCCTTTTTGCTGAGCGGATCGATCTCGACGCTGACCTCGCTCGATTATCTCGGCTTCGGCCTGCCGCCGGGTTCGGCCTCGCTCGGCGAATTGCTCAAGCAGGCGCAGCGCAACCTCAACGCGCCTTGGCTCGGCATATCCGGTTTCGTCGTCATCTCGCTGATGCTGTCGCTGCTGGTTTTTGTCGGCGAGGCGACGCGCGACGCCTTCGATCCGCGCAAGACGTTCAAATGAGCGGAGCGCCCTTGCTCAGCGTGCAGGACCTCAGCGTCGCCTTCAGCCAGGGCGGCGGCCAGTCCGTTGCCGTCGACCACATCTCGTTCGACATCGCCAGGGGCGAGACGGTGGCGCTGGTCGGCGAATCCGGCTCCGGCAAATCGGTCTCGGCGCTGTCGGTGCTGAAGTTGCTGCCCTACCCCAGCGCCAGCCATCCGTCGGGCAAGATCCTGTTCCAGGGCGCCGACCTCTTGGCCATGAGCGAGAAGCAATTGCGCCAGGTGCGCGGCAACAAGATCACCATGATCTTTCAGGAGCCGATGACCTCGCTCAATCCGTTGCACACGATCGAGCATCAGATCGTCGAAATCCTGAAGCTGCATCAGGGCATGGGCGACCGTCCGGCCAAGGCGCGCACGCTGGCCCTGCTCAACGAAGTCGGCATTCGCGATCCGCAAAAGCGGCTCGACGCCTATCCGCATCAGCTTTCGGGCGGCCAGCGCCAGCGCGTCATGATCGCCATGGCTCTCGCCAACGAGCCGGAACTGCTGATCGCCGACGAGCCGACGACGGCGCTCGACGTCACGGTGCAGGCACAGATCCTCGAACTGCTCGCGGGCCTCAAAAGCCGCAAGGGCATGTCGATGCTGTTCATCACCCATGACCTCGGCATCGTGCGCAAGATCGCCGACCGGGTCTGCGTGATGACCAAGGGCAAGATCGTCGAGACCGGCCCGACCAAGGACATCTTCGCTAACCCGCAGCACCCCTATACACGCCACCTTCTGGCCGCCGAGCCGAAAGGCAAGCCGCCGGCCGCCAATGCCGACGCCAAGCCTGTCATGACCGGCAAGGACATCAAGGTGTGGTTCCCAATCAAGCAGGGCTTCTTCCGGCGCACGGTCGATCATGTGAAAGCGGTCGACGGCATCGATGTCACGGTGCGCGCCGGCCAGACACTCGGTGTGGTCGGAGAGTCCGGTTCCGGCAAGACGACGCTCGGCCTGGCGCTGGCGCGCATGATCTCGTCGACCGGAACCATTCAGTTCAACGGCCGCGACATCAACCAGCTCACCTTCAACGCCATGCGGCCGCTCAGACGCGAACTGCAGATCGTCTTTCAGGATCCGTTCGGTTCGCTCAGCCCGCGTATGTCGATCGCCGAGATCATCGAGGAAGGCCTGAAGATCCACGAGCCGAAACTGTCGCCCGACGAGCGCGACGACAAGGTCGCCGCCGTGCTGAAGGAAGTCGGCCTCGACCCGGCGACCCGCAACCGCTATCCGCACGAATTTTCCGGCGGCCAGCGCCAGCGTGTCGCCATCGCCCGCGCCATGGTGCTCAACCCGCGCTTCGTCATGCTGGACGAGCCGACATCGGCGCTCGACATGAGCGTGCAGGCGCAGGTCGTCGATCTCCTGCGCAATTTGCAGGCCAAGCACGACCTCGCTTATCTCTTCATCAGCCATGACCTCAAGGTCATCCGGGCGCTGGCCAATGACGTCATCGTCATGCGCAACGGCCAGATCGTCGAAGCCGGCCCTTCCGAACAGATTTTTGGAAATCCGCAAACCGACTATACTCGGGCGCTGATCTCGGCCGCCTTCAAGATCGAGACGGCTCCGACAGGCGCGGTCAGCGAGTGATCCGCACAAGGAAGGATTGAACGAACCGCGATGGAAAAAGGCCGTATCCTGCTTGCCGTCACCGGCTTTCATCCGCAACGCTGGCGCGACCTGTTGTCGGCCGAGCGCGAGGTGGTGCTGGAGCCGGACGGCGCCAAGGATCCTTCGATCACCTACGCGGTGGTGTGGAAGCACAAGCCCAATTTGATGTCGTCGCTGCCCAATCTGCGCGCCATCTTCTCGATCGGCGCAGGCGTTGACCATATCTTCGCCGATCCCGGCCTGCCCGACGTGCCGATCGTCAAGGTCGTCGCCGACAACCTCACGCAGTACATGACCGAGTACGTCGTCTGGCGGGTTCTCGACCATCACCGCCAGGGCCTGCTCTACCGGTCGCAGCAGCTGAAGAAGACCTGGCACGAGCCGCTGCAGCGGCCGGCCGGCGACATTTCCGTCGGCATCATGGGTCTCGGCAGCCTCGGCCGGGCCGCGGCCTCGGTGCTTCTGTCGCTCGGCTTCGCGGTCAATGGCTGGTCGCGCAGCGACCGGCCGATGAAGGGCGTGGCGACCTATTCCGGCGAAGCAGGCCTTATCCCATTCCTCAATGCCACCGACATTCTGGTGGTGCTTCTGCCGCTTACTCCAGACACGCAAGGCATCATCAATTACGGCGTGCTGAAGGAGTTGCGCAAGCGCAACGGCCTTGGCGGCTCGGTGCTGATCAATGCCGGGCGTGGGCGCCTGCAGAAGGACGCCGACATCATACGGGCATTGGACGACGGTACGCTGAAGGAAGCGAGCCTCGACGTGTTCGAGGTCGAACCGCTGCCGAAGACCAGCCCGCTGTGGACCCATCCGAAAGTGTTCGTGACGCCCCATGCCGCGGCGACCTCCGATCCCGTGCACCTGGCGCCGACCATGCTGCGCCAGATGGATGCTTTCGAGCGCGGCGAAAAGCTCGACAATCTGGTGGACCGCAAGGCGGGATATTAGCAGGGCGTTACCCTCCTCTGGGCAAGTCCCACTCCCGGAAGCATTCCTTGATTGCCCGGACCGACGACAGTTGCAGCTTCGGCAGATCGATCTGCTCGAACATTGTCCGGTATCTCCGGCGATTTTTCGGCGTGGTCACGGCGATGTGGTGGATCATATCCCATTTGATGCTGTCGCGCCCGCCTTCCAAGCCCCCGCGCCTCTCCCTCTCGAACAGGGTTCGCCTGAAATAGCGCAACAGGCTTGCGGAGGTGGAGATGTCCAGCAGGATCAATCCCGTCGCCCGCTGGAAGCGTTGCGGCATGCAAACCGAGTAGTTTCCGTCCATCACCCACCGCTCGCCAGCGATCGCGGCCTCATGCAAGGCAATGAACTCGTCCCTCGGACGCTGCACCCAATCCGTGTGGGGCAGGTGAAAGAGCAGATCGAGATGAATGGGTGTCAGGCCACGCTTGCGCGCGATCGCGTCGGCGAGCGTCGACTTGCCGCTGTTGGACGGCCCAAGGATACAGATGCGGTCGCCGAGGTCCGAGAGGTTCACCGGACGGAGCCTTGCTAATGGACGGTTGGATTATCAGCCAGGCAGAGCGAACTTCTTCTGCTTGTCCGGCTTGCCGCAGTCGCGGCGATCGATGGACCGGTTCATGGCGTCGATCTCGCCCGACGCCTTGTCGCTGTCGCGCTGGGCCTTGGAGCGCATGTCGGGCGTGAACGGACCGAAGCCCATGGCGGGATTGGAGAAGGTCGGCTTGGCGGTCGTCGGGAGATTGTATTGCTGCGCCAATCCGTTGCGCTGCGCCAGCAACTGATCGCATGGCACGCTGTCATATTGCAGCGAGGATTCGATGTTGGCATCCTGCCGCTCGGACGCTGAATTGCCAACGCAGCCGGTGGTTGCCAGGCAAGACGCCAAGATCATCATGTTCCAGCGCATCGAACTGCTCCTCCTGGTATCCCGCCCTGATGCGACCAGATCGCAAATATCAGTCGCGCACGCAAATCGGACTTTTTCGGAGCAGTGCAAAGAGCTGGCCTCACACGGCCTGAGCTTTCCGTGCCACGACGGCCAGGCCTTTGACAGGCTCTCGGCGATCCCAGCGGATGGTTGTCGGTTCCAGCGCGACGATCGAGAGACCGTTGGCCTCGAGGGTCCGTCCGACATAGCCATCCGAATGGGCGTAGCGCCGCGACGGCTGCAGCGCGAAGTCGCCGCCATCCACGAGGCTCTCGACGGAAAAGGCAAACAGGCCGCCCTCGGCGAGCAGGCCGGCGACCGCTGCCACCAAACCTTCGAGCCCACCGATGTAAATCAGCACGTCGGCTGACGTCACCAGATCGGCCTTGCCGCCCGAATAGGAAAAATCCTGCAAATCCGCTTTTGTCAGCGCGTCATAGATATTTTTTGCCCGCGCCTTCCTCAGCATCCTTGCCGAGATATCGACCCCCTCCAGCCGGTCGACGATCGGCCTCAGCCTCTCGCCCATCAGTCCGGTGCCGCAACCCAGGTCGAGCGCCAGGCGGAAGCGGCCCGGCCTTGCCTTGCGGATGGCAGCGTCGAGCACCTCGGGCAGCCGGTAGTCGAGCTTGCCGACCAGCGTCTCCTCGAATGTCTCGGCATAGTGGTCGAACAACGTCTCGACAAAGGCGCTGGGCGGCGCGGTGGAGGCCGGACCTTTGCCGATCAGCTGCAGTTTGAGCACCGCGCCCTGGCGATCGGCCGGATCGAGTTTCAGCGACGTCGTCCAGGCCTGCGCCGCAAGGTCGAGCCTGCCTGATGCCTCCTGCATCTCGCCGAGGCGAAACCAGCCCATTGCCCATTGCGGCGCCAGTTCCAGCGCGCCGAGCAGCAACTCGGCCGCCGCAGTGTGATCGCCGGAGACAAAGAGCATTTCGGCATAGTCTGCACGGCGATCGGCGTTCGGGTCGCCCGACGAGGTCTGAAGCGGTTTCATGATGATGGTTCCACCGGCAGGGTAGCCGGCCGCCCATCTCTGTAGAGCAAAGCACGCCGAAGCTGAACCGAATTGAGCAGGCTTTGCCCGGCGAGTCAGCAGTCTCGGGCAACAGGCTTCCCGCGGCGGAATTATATCCTATCTTGAGGGTCATGCGCGCCAGCGACCTGCTTCATCCCCGGCCCGAGGGCCTCTACTGCCCGCCGGGCGATTTCTTCATCGACCCGGTACGGCCGGTGAACCGGGCGCTGATCACGCACGGCCATTCCGACCATGCGCGTTCCGGCCACGGCTCGGTGCTTGCGACACAGCAGACGCTCGACATCATGGCATTGCGCTACGGCGAGGATTTTGCCGGGACGACGCAGGCAGCCACGCTCGGCGAGACGATTGCCCTCGACGGCGTCAGCGTAAGCTTCCACCCCGCCGGTCATGTGCTGGGGTCGGCGCAGATAGCGGTCGAACACCAGGGCAGGCGTATCGTCGCCTCCGGCGACTACAAGCGTCAGAAGGATGCGACCTGCGCGCCGTTCGAGCCGATCCGCTGCGACGTCTTCATCACCGAGGCGACTTTCGGCCTGCCGGTGTTTCGCCATCCGCCCGATACGGAAGAGATCGCCCGGCTGCTGAAATCGGCAGCGCAATTCCCGGAGCGCTCGCATCTGGTCGGAGCCTATGCGCTCGGCAAGGCACAACGGGTGATGCGGCTGTTGCGCGACGCCGGTTACGACAAGCCGCTCTACATCCATGGCGCGCTGGCCAGGCTCAGCGAATATTACCAGAGCCAGGGCATCGACCTCGGCGAACTCGAGCCGGCGACGGTGGAGAGCGGCGGCAAGCAGGATTTCGCCGGCGCCATCGTGGTCGGCCCGCCATCGGCCTTCGCCGACCGCTGGGCGCGGCGCTTTCCCGACCCGATCTCATGCTTCGCGTCGGGCTGGATGCGCATCCGCCAGCGCGCCAAGCAAGGCGGCGTCGAGCTGCCGCTGATCATCTCGGACCATGCCGACTGGGACGAACTCACCGCCACCATCAAGGAGACCGGCGCCGAGGAAATCTGGGTCACGCACGGCCGCGAGGAAGCCCTGGTGCGCTGGTGCGAATTGGAAGGGATAGCGGCCAGGCCACTGCATCTGGTGGGCTATGAGGACGAGGGCGATTAATGCAATACAGTTCGCCAATTGTCCCTGACGAGCCCTACGGCGCCCCCCTCTGGCCTGCCGGCCATTTCCCCCACTTGTGGGGAGATCAGATGTTACGCCGGCTTTCGCCAATCGCTGATGTTGGGGGAGATGAGCCGGCATCGCATCTGCCAATCTCCCCCCTCGTGGGGGAGATGTCCGGCAGGACAGAGGGGGACGCGACGGGACGCGACGCCTGCCGATTGGCGAGGTTTCCCTCCCCATGAACCGCTTCGCCGAACTTCTCGACCGCCTGGTGCTGACGCCGTCGCGCAACGGCAAGCTGACGCTTTTGACCGACTATTTCCGCAGCGTCGAGGATCCCGACCGTGGCCTGGCGCTGGCCGCGATCACCGGCGATCTCAAAATTGCCGCCGTCAAGCCGGCCATGCTGCGCACGCTGGTCACCGAACGCATGGACCCGGTGCTGTTCGGCTATTCCTACGACTATGTCGGCGACCTCGCCGAGACGGTGTCGCTGGTCTGGCCCCAACCGCCTGGCAGGATCGCCAACCGCGAGCCGACGCTTGGCGAGGTGGTGGCGAAGCTACAGGCGGCAAGCCGCTCCGACGGGCCGAAGGTGCTGACGGGGCTGCTCGACAGCGCCGGCATCTCGGCGCGCTTCGCCATCATCAAGCTGGTCACCGGCGGGCTGCGCATCGGCGTCTCGGCGCGGCTGGCCAAACAGGCGCTGGCCGATTTCGGCAACGTCGACGTCGCCGAGATCGAGGAGCTCTGGCATGGGCTGTCGCCGCCCTACACGGCACTGTTCGCCTGGCTGGAAGGCAAGGCCGAAAAACCGCGCAACACGGCGCTGGCGCTGTTTCGCCCGGTCATGCTGTCGAACCCGGTCGGCGACGGCGATCTCGAAAAGCTCGATCCCGCCGACTATGCGGCGGAATGGAAATGGGACGGGATCCGTGTCCAGGCGGTGGCCGAAGGCGGCATCCGCCGGCTCTATTCGCGCACCGGCGACGATGTCTCGGGCGCCTTTCCAGACCTCGCCGACGCCATGCACTTTTCCGCCGTACTCGACGGCGAATTGCTTGTCGGCGATCCGCGCGAGGCGACGGGAACCTTCTCGGACTTGCAGCAGCGGCTGAACCGCAAGACGGTGACACCGAAGATGCAGCAGCAATATCCGGCCTTCATGCGCTGCTACGACCTGCTGCAGGTTGGTGAAGAGGATCTGCGCCCACTGTCCTTCCGCGAGCGGCGCGGCCGCCTGGAAGCCTTCATCGGGACGCTCGACCCCAGCCGCTTCGATCTCTCCCCCTTCGTCGACTTCGCGGACTGGCAGGCGCTCGAGGACCTGCGCCGCGCGCCGCCGCATCCGATCATCGAAGGGGTGATGCTGAAGCGCTGGGATTCGCCCTATGTCGCCGGTCGGCCGAAGGGGCCGTGGTTCAAATGGAAGCGCGACCCGCACACGGTGGACGCCGTGCTGATGTATGCCCAGCGTGGCCACGGCAAGCGTTCGAGTTTCTATTCGGACTACACGTTCGGCGTCTGGTCCGGGAACGAGGGCGCGGAGGAGCTGGTGCCGGTCGGCAAGGCCTATTTCGGCTTCACCGACGTAGAGCTGAAGCAGATCGACAAATATGTCCGCGACAACACGGTCGAGCGCTTCGGACCGGTGCGCTCGGTGCGCGCCGACCGTGACAATGGCCTGGTGCTGGAAGTCGCCTTCGAGGGGCTCAACCGCTCGACTCGGCACAAATCGGGTGTGGCCATGCGTTTCCCCAGAATTTCACGGCTGCGCTGGGACAAGCCGGCCAACGAGGCCGACCGCATAGAAACCCTGCAGGCGCTGCTCGACTGATAGGCACCGCCGGTATGTCGGTCGCAACGATACAATTCAAGGCTCGATCGAGACGCGAATCTCATAGACGTTGACCGCCTTGCCCTGCTTGTCGAAATCGGAATTGACGGCGATGGTTCCGGCCGAACCCGGATGCTTGTCGGGAAACTTCACGTCGAACAGATATTCGTTTTTCTGCTGGCCGACCGCGTAACGCTTGCGGCCGCAGTCGCCGAGTTCGCCGAAATTGCAGTCGACGGAGATCTGCGTGTCCTTGCCGTCCTCGGCCCGGGCGATGATGTCGAACACGGCGTGCTTGCCGGCGAGTTTTTCCAGCACGCCCTGCCCGACGTCGAAGGCGATCGCCGAGCCGGAGGCGCCGGACTGGATGCGCAGGAACGGCCCGCTGTCGTCCTTCATCACCTCGGCCTTGGCGTCCGACGGCGCGGCGACATGGCTCGGGTCGGTCGGCGAAAACACATTGATCCAGTCGTGCGACTGATCCGCGGCACCGGGCTTTGCCGGGGCGTTGGCGCCGTCGGCCGGGGTGAAATCGTCGTCCTCGACGGTCGGCGGCGCTTCCGGCGGCGCGGTATTAAGCTCGGCCGCCGACTTGAACACACCGGTCTGCATGGCGAAAAACAGGCCGATGCCAACCGCCGCGAGCAGCGTCACGGTGAAGAAAATGGCGGTCAGCGGCAGGCGACGTCCGCGAATGCGCCGCTCATCGCGGTCTGGCGCCACTTCCGTCGGGGCTCCCGGCGCGGCGGGAGCCCACATGTCGATGGTCGGCGCACCGGGCAGGGTCGCATCCGGCATGATGTCGGGAACGACCGGCAGCACGCGCGAGCGCGGTGCATCGGAAGCGGGCTGCACGGGGGCGTCGACGGAGACTGCGGGCGACGGCACCCTCGGGCCGGCCTCGACCGCAGGCGCCGCACCAACCTCGGCCTCGCCCGCCGGCGCGTCGATCGCGTCGATCCGCGGGGCAACGCCAGGCACCGCCGGCAGGTACTCGGATTCGATTTCGGTGATTTTCGCCTGGATAGCCTTGCGGCGCTTGATGGCGACTTCCACGGTCACGCCGGGATTGGCCTGGAGCGCACGGTCGAGCGCGGCGAAGGCCGAGCGATAGACCCTCTCGCGGAACGCGCGGTCCTCGGCATTGCCCTTTTCCAAGGCGTTCCGGATCGCTTTTTCGATCGCGTCCAAGCGAGATCCCTCTGCTAATTGCCACAAGCTTTCATGATGGTTAGCGGCAGGCGACCAATCAATCAACGGGCGGGCAGCCGCATTCTGCCTTGACGGGCCGTCCAAAGTCCATCTTCGCGATGTTCCGGCAAACAAAATCGGAATATGTCGGCGATTCCGGCATGCAAGGGCGCTGGAGCCCCGGTTTCGATCGCGGCGGGACGCTTGCATGATTTGCCAAGTCGCATCTTGAATTCGCGGCCGGTTGAGTCTATCACCCTGCCCATCTTGGAGGCCTTGGCCTCCCGGGCCGCTTTAGCTCAGTTGGTAGAGCACATCATTCGTAATGATGGGGTCAGGTGTTCGAGTCACCTAAGCGGCACCAGTTTTTTCAAACCGATGGTCGAAGCGGCTTGGGTGCGCGAAAGATGGCCCGAATTCCGGCCGTTTGCCTTTTGCCAGGCCGGGTAGTCGTGCGACTTGCGGATACCCGCCCGCAACCAAGCCCACCACCATTCGTTGGTTCAACGCTGGGTGGATCCCCAGCGACTTCCTGACTTGCCCGCCAGTCTCTGGCGGGCTTTTTGCGCTCGCTTGACAACAACCGCCGGCCGCAGGCAATTTGCGGTCTTGAGGGATCAACGGGGGAATATCCATGAAGAAGACCTACGAGAAGCCTGAATTGAAGAAGCGCGATCGTCTGGCCAGCGTAGCTGCGCAAATCGCCCCAATATCCGGCCCGGTAGCCGGGTGACGAGGACGGGGCGTCTTCCCGGCGCCCGTGCCTGATCGCCATCACAAATGGTCGTATAATCGCCCGTCGACCTCGGCCGACGGGTTTTTGCGTTTAGGAAGGCGATGGGGACGCTGTCTTCATCCTGCCGATCAGTCTTCATCCTGCCGATCAGTCGCGAGGTCCTTCCGGGCCTGGAACAGAAACGCGCTGACAAGCGAGCGGTCCGGCATTTTCAAATCTCAACAACAAATGATGGATATCGCATTTCTATTTTTTTGAAACAGGCGCCTGTTTTTTGGAACAGACGCTTGGGTCGCACATTTCCTGCCGATGGTTCCACGGACAGGAGGTTTTAAATTGCCAAGGCGTGTCGACAAGGAAAAGCTGGCAAGAGCGGACCGCGAGGCGAGGCTGGTGCTGGATGCCGAGCGCCACGCCAGGGATGCCAAGACAGCCCGCCTGAGGGAGCAGAGACTGCAGCAGGAGGCCTTGGCGGACAAGCCTCCGCCTGCGCGCCAACGGGAGCCGGTCAGGAAGCCGGCCCGGCGTGTGATCGAGGCGGACTGATCCGCGGAGGCCTCCCGCTTCGCCCCGAGGGCGCCGTCCGCGATGCCCCCCGCGTTGCCGCATGAGACAGTGGCCCAAAAGACCCGTATGCCATTGTCGGGACACCGGTTTTGGTATGAAATGTCAGGTGTCAGCATGGGAGGTCCAAATGCCCAACACTTTCAAGACCGGAGACGTCGTCAAGCTGAAGTCGGGAGGCCCGAAGATGACGGTCAGCGATGGCGCCGCTTCCGGCATGTATCTGTGCCACTGGTTCAATAAAGAGGGCGATGTGTGGACCCCTCAGCATGCCGGCTTCAAATCGGATCAGCTGGTAGCCGACGATCACTCGGCGTAATCCAGACGCGCCGGACGAAGTGCTTTGCCACTTCTCCTGCCGCCGCCAAAGCCCGGCATTGCGGCAAGCGCGTGATCGGCATCGGCGACCGACGGATTTCTCCGATCGCTGCGTTTAACGGTTGAAGCGTGACCCTGGCATTGGGCCATGGCATGCGCCAACCGGAGACGTGAAGCATGATACGCCGTTCGATCCTTGCCGCTGCCTTGAGCCTGCTGACCACCGCGGCTCTGGCCCAGACAGCGACAGAACCACCGGCCGCCACGCCACCCGCGGCCACATCCCCCGCGGCCACATCCCCTACTGCCCCATCCCGCACCGCCAAGTCCGACATCACGCTGGCCAAGTTCCAGAAGCGGCGGGAGAAGGCGATCATGGCCGCCGACACGGACGGCGACGGCAAGATCAGCCTCTTGGAGTGGGAGGCCTTCCGGGCCAAACGCAACGTCAAGGGCGATCCCACCAAATCCTTCGCGCGCATCGATTCCAATCATGACGGCTTCATCGACCGGGCCGAGCTCGATGCGTTGTTCGCCAAGCGCTTCGCCAGGCTGGACAAGAATGGCGACGGCATTCTAACGGCCGACGAGAGGCCGGGCCACAAATCCGCTCCCAAGCCGGAGCAATGACCAAGAGGCTATGACGCGTGATGGACATCGGGAGTGCGCCAGCCGATGAGCGCCGACCCGGACGAGGAGTTGGTTCGCCGCGTCGGTGCCGGCGAGCCGGAGGCGGTGCGGTTGCTGGTCGCGCGCAAGCTGCCGCGCATCCTTTCGCTGGCCGTGCGCATGCTGGGCGACGCGGCGGAGGCCGAGGATGTCGCGCAGGAAACCTTCATGCGCATCTGGCGTCATGCATCGGGCTGGCGGCGCGGCAATGCACGCTTCGACAGCTGGATCCACCGCGTCACGCTCAACCTCTGCTACGACCGGCTGCGCCGGCGCCGCGAATGGGTGACCGACGCGGTGCCGGACATTGTCGATCCCGCCCCGCTTCCCGATGCCCGCGAAGAGCCGCATCGGGTCGAGCAGGCCTTGCAGGCAATCGCACCACGCCAGCGCGAGGCGATCATCCTGGTCTACTACCAGGAGATGTCCAACATAGAGGCGGCCGCGACCCTGGAGATCAGTGTCGATGCCTTGGAGAGTCTGCTGTCGCGCGGCCGGCGGGCGCTGCATACGATCCTGGCCAGGGATGGTGCCCATGACTGAGAAAGGCGCGATCATGATGCGAAGCATTCACCGTACCTCGCGAGCGTCCGGTGGCCAGGTCCCGGGAATCCAACCGCCCGGACACGCGGCGCCAATCGGCAAAGGATAGACTGATGTCTGATGGGTCGAGGAACGAACCGGCAATGGATGCCGAGCGCTTTGCGGCTCTGGCGGCGGCCTATGGCGGCGATCTGCGGCGGTGGCCGCAGGCCGATCGCAGGGCCGGAGCGATGTTCGCCGCCAGCGAGATGGGCGCGGTCATATTGGGCCACGCCGGGAAACTCGACGCCCTGCTCGACAGCTATGCCGTCAAGGCGCCCGGCGCGGCGCTGCACGGCAGCATCCTGCGCACCGCCGAGCGGCACCTTGTCAAGCGCCGGCGCCAACTGGTCTGGTGGCTGGGTCTGGGCCTTGCCGGCATTGGCCTGGCGGGCGCGGTGGCCGGGTTGGCCCTGGTGACCATCGTTACTCCAGAGGTTCCGTCCGACCATTATGTGCTCGATGCCAATGCGACGGCGTTCGGCGATGCCGGGCCCGACGGCGAAACAGTCGGGGAGGACCTATGAGCACGGGCCGTAAGCTCATCATCGCGTCGGTGGCGCTGAATGTCTTCCTGGCCGGGGCGCTTGCCGGCGGGGCCGTCTGGGTAAGAAGCGGCAAGCAGGGCCAGGGCTATTCGCTGGAGGCGGCCGGCGGCCGTCTTCCCGACCAGCAGCGCATGCTGTTCCGCAAGGCATTGCGCGAGGTTCGCCGCGAGTCGCGCGACATCATCCTCGACGGCCAGCAGGCCAGGCGCGAGGCGGCGGATCTGTTGCGGCAGCCCGTCCTCGACACGGCGGCGCTGTCGGCGGCCCTTGAACGGGCCCGCAATGCCGACATCACCCTGCGCACGCGGCTGGAGCAGCGCATCACCGAGTTCGCGGCTGCAGGCTCCGCCGAGGCGCGCGCCGTGCTGGCGGACGGGCTGGCCAGGCGCGCCGGGCCGCAGCCGAAGGCGGAGCCAAAAAAATCACCGTGACGGCCGACGGAAAGCGCCCGCAGGGCCGTTTAACCGGGAGAAGGGCAGACCTGCCGGCCCCATCGGTACGAACAGGTTTTCATTCTCGGACAACATTCGGAGTAACGTCATGAACCGTCTGACACAGTATGCGGCAGCAGCCGTCCTCGCCTTGACCGGAACCGCGGCAACCGTCGCGACCTCCGCCGCCATGCCGATGGTGGCGCAACCGGCCGCGCCGGCGCTGATCGAGCATGTGGCCTGGGGTTGCGGACCCGGCTGGCATCCCAATCCCTGGGGGCGCTGCGTTCCCAACCGTGTCGTGGTGTATCCGCGCTACCGCTATTGGCACGGCCCGGCCTATTACGGCTGGCATCCGCACCGCCACTGGCACCGCTGGCATCGCTGGTAAGCGTGCGGGAGGGCCGGGCGGCACCCGCCCGCCCGGTCGCCTGTCCCCGGTTTGAGCCGGGGAACAGCCCAATCGGGCGTCGCGCGCCTCGCGTGAGATCCAATCATGGAGCGCTGACATGGCCGTCGCGACCAAAAGGCCCATGGCGCCAGGTCCCGCCCTGCCGAATCCCGCCCTGATCGCCTTCAACCGCTTCGGGCTCGGGGCCCGGCCCGATGACCGCGACAGGCTGGCGAACGACCCACGCAGCTATCAGGCGGCCTCGACCTTGGCGGCCTCAGAGGCCTCGCCGCGCACCAGCCTGGTCACGCCGACGAAGTCGATCTTGCCCGAGCCAAGCACCGGCACGTGCGCCACGACGCGCACTTCGGCCGGCACCATCAGGTCCATGGCGCCGTTCGCCTTGGCGAAGGCCAGAAATTCGGCGCGCGTCGCGTTTTCGGCTTCGGTGATGAGCACCAGCTTTTCGCCCTTGCGCGGATCAGGCACCGTCGCGACCGCCGAGAGCGAACCTTTCCACAGCTCGCCCGCCAACGCTTCCACGGCAGCCAGCGAAATCATCTCGCCGCCAATCTTGGCGAAGCGCTTGGCGCGGCCGCGAATGCTGACGAAGCCGGCATCGTCGATGCTGACGATATCGCCGGTGTCATGCCAACCGTCCTGCAGCGGTTCGAGCACACCAGGCTTTTCCGCCCTGAGATAGCCCGCCATGACGTTGGGGCCGCGCACGAACAGCCGCCCGCCGCCCTGGACGCCGATCACCGGATCCAGGCGGTATTCCATGCCGGGCATGATTTTTCCCACCGTGCCCGATCTGTTGTACATCGGCGTGTTGATGGAAATCACCGGCGCCGTCTCGGTGACGCCGTAGCCTTCGAGAATGCGCAGGCCGAACTTCTCCATATAGGTTTCGCGGGTCGAGGCCTTGACCGGCTCGGCGCCGGAAAAGCAGTAGCGCACCGAGCGGAAATCATAGGGGTGTGCGGTGCGCGCATAGCCGCTGAGGAAGGTGTCGGTGCCGAAGATGATCGTCGCGTTCGAGGCATAGACCAGTTCGGGAACGATGCGGTAGTGCAGCGGCGAAGGGTAGAAATAGACCGGAACGCCCGACACCAGCGGCAGCACCGTGCCCGCCGTCAACCCGAAGGAATGGAAGATCGGCAGCACGTTGAACACCTTGTCGCCCGAGTGGAAATCGATGCGCGAGGCGGCCTGCGCGGCATTGGCCAGGATGTTGCGATGGGTAAGCACCACGCCCTTGGGCGTGCCTTCGGAGCCAGAGGTGAACAGGATCACGGCCGGATCGGTGGCATTGCGGGCAACCCGTGGCGTGGCCTTGCGCAGCATGCCAAGCAGCTTGTCCTTGAGGCTGATGGTTGCGCGCAGATCGTCGAGCCAGACGATGTTCACCGACCGGCCGACTTCCTCGACCGTCGCGCCGAGCTTGGCCTGCTCGACAAAGGCCCGAGAGGTCAAAATTGTGGTGACCCGCGCCGCCTTGCAGGCGGACAGGATGTTGGCGGCACCGGCGGTGAAGTTGATCATCGCCGGGACCTTGCCGGCGGACATGACGCCAAGCAGCGCGGCACAAGCGCCATTGGCATTGGGCAGCATGATGCCGAGCGTGTCCTGTCCGGCATAGAGCGCTTCGAACTTCTCGCCGAGCACGGCGACACCCGTGAGCAGCTTGCCATAGCCCAGCGAACCGGCGACCGGATCCTGCACGGCGAGTTGCTTCATGCCGCGCTCGGTCGCCGTTTCGATGACCCTTTCGAGCACGGTCTTGTCGATATGCTGGGTGCGGAAGACGAGGTCGGACATCACCTGGTAGAGTGCGGCACCGGCGGCGGCCCTGCGCTTGCGGCCCTTCAGTTCGTCGGCGACCTTGAGCCTGACCGGCGGCAGTATGGTCACCTTGACCTTCGGGAACAGGCGACGGCGCACGTGCTGCGCCGTCAGCCGCGAGAAGGGGCTTTTCTCCAGCCCCTCGATACGGATCGGCACGACCATCGAGCCGGTCTTGTCGGCCACCATGGCGGCGCCGTCATAGACCTTCATCAGCCCGCCGGTGACGGTGATGCGGCCCTCGGGAAAGATGACCAGCGGATCGCCATTCTGCACGATCTTGATCAGCGTGCGCGTCGACATCGGCTTGGCCGGATTGAGCGGCAAGGCGCGGGTCAGTTTGAGGAACGGCTTCATCCACCAGGCCTGCGCGATGGTGTAGTCGATGGCGAAGACCGGCTCTTCATCGGTCAGCGTCAGCGCCAGCGGACCGTCGAGAAAGCTGACATGGTTGAGCGCCAGAATAGGCGCCGGACCCGCGGCCTTGAGGTTTTCCAGGCCCTCCACTTCCAGCCGATGGAAGGCGCGAAAGAGGATGGAGACGAAGTCGCGGAAGGCGTTGGTCGGCAGATATTTCAGCATCAGCCAGGCGGCCACCGCATTGAAGGCGGCAAGCCCGAACAACACGCTGGCAATAGAGACGCCAGCGGCCTGGACGGCGGCGACGAGGATGCCGCCCAGCGTCATGAAGCCGGCGTTGACGATGCTGACAGCGGCGACGACGCGGGCGCGGCGCGCCTCGGGCGACCAGGCCTGCACGGCAGCGAAGGTCGGCACGACCAGGAAGGCACTGGAAATGGCCATGCCGGCAAGGTCGATGGCAACGCGGATGGTGTTCGGCCCGGCGAAGAAGAGGCCAAGGGTTTCAGCCTTGGGCGAAGGCTGCATGCTCCAGATCGTCCAGGCAAGGTGCAAGCCGAACAGCGCCAGAAGCGCGGTGCCGACCGGCGCGGGAAGCAGCACCATGCGGCCCTGCGACATCCAGGCGGCGATCGCCGAGCCGATGGCAATGGAGACGGCGAACACCGCGAGATAGGCGGTGACCGCGATCTCGTTGCCGCCGAGCTGGTCCTCGATCAGCGTGGGCAGGATCGAAAGCACGATGGCGCCGATCAGCCAGAACCACGAGGTCATCAATCCGGCGCGCCAGATGCGCGTGTCGGTGCGCAATTCGCTGACCTGGCGCCATGTCGAGCGGAAGATGTTCCAGTCGATGACAAGGTTCGGCGCGGCTGAGCCGGTCGAGGGGATGGAGCGGCTGACGAACCAGCAGCCGACCGCAAGGATCATCATCATCGGGCCGAAAACGGCGACACCGATGCCGTCAGCGGAGACGACACCGCCCACGATCGTGCCGCCAAGGATGGCGGCGAAGGTCGCCGACTCGATCCAGGCGTTGGCGCGGGGCAATTCCTTGCGCTCGAGATGATCGGGCAGGATGCCGTATTTGATCGGCCCAAACAGTGCCGAGATGACGCCGAACATCAACAGCGCGGTCATCAGCACAGGAATGGAGGACAGCGCGATGCCGACGACCGCGACGGCAGCGGCGCCGATCTCGGCGAATTTCAGCCGGCGGGCAATGAGCGCCTTGTCGAAGCGGTCGGCGATCTCGCCGCCCAGCGCCGACAGGAACAGGAACGGCGCCATGAACACGGCGCCGGCCAGCGTGACCAGCGAGGCGGCCTGATCGGCAGCCAGTGTGAAGAGGATCAGGAACACCAGCGTGTTCTTGAGGAAATTGTCGTTGAAAGCGGACAGGAACTGCGTCCAGAAGAGCGGCGCGAAGCGCCGCGAAAGCATGAGATGCGTGTTCATGGCGTTGTCCCATTTGGCGGAACCACGCGGCGATGCTCCGGTGATCCCCGCGGGTTCATGCGCTGTTCCGATCGTTGTGATAGCCGTGAGCTGGTTAAGGTTCTTTACTGGGTCGGAAATCGCCGGTGGTCGCTGGTTCGTTCCGGCGCTGGTGAAGCTGGCCTGTGCGCGCCCGTGTCAAGCGGTTCCGACATCTACGCCTCCGTATGAACAATGTTCATGGCGCCAATGTAGCATAACTTGAACGATGTTCAAGGGCAAAAATGAACGATGTTCACAAAAGTGAGGAGAGGTTAACGAGTCAATCGCCAGGGCCTGGCTATCGTTCGCGGCCAGCCCCTGTCCAATGGGAATCTACAAGCTGCACCGACGCGCTTGATTCCCGGCTAGCGAGGAGCGCCTTCGTTCAGTGTCGCCACGGTCTTCAGCGCGCCGTCCAGCATGTCGCCCTTCTCGTCCTTGAGCGCCGCCTCGCGCAGGCGGCGGATCCAGTCGGCGGCGTCGTCCCTCCCCTTGAGCAGATCGAGCGCCGACAGCACGCGGTCGAATTTCGACTGGGCGCGCACATGCGTGTCGCTGTAGCCCTTGATCAGCCGGCGACAGTTGAGGATTTCGACCGCAAGCGCGTAGTCTGCCGGCACGTAACCAAGCGCCAGAGCGTACCAGCGGTCGAGATGCGTGGTCTCGACCTTGTGGCGCAGCAGGCGGCGGCGCCAGCGGCGCAGGCCGCCGATGAACCAGAGGGCTGCAAAACCGGCGAAGCTGTCGGTGCGGATGCGGCGGCCATGGTTGATGCGGCGATCGAGAAAGGCGGCCAGTTTCGGCCGGCTTTCGATGTAGCTGCCCAGCCCCGCCGGCAGCGTGCCGCAGAACTCCTCGATGCGCGGGTGGAAATATTCGGTCACCTGCAGGACCGAACCGTCCTTGACGCCAACCTCCTTGCGCACCCGCCTGTCGCGGGTCGAGCGCGTTTTCAGATCGGCGACGCGGATCATGTCGTCGTAGCACATGGCATTGGCCAGATGCTTGGCGGCGGCGATGGACAGCGCATAAGCGTGGCCGGCGCTGTCCAGCGCAACGGCGTTGTCCAGCCGGTCGAGATAGTCGCGCCCATAGGCGATGTCCTGATAGTCGACGACCTTTCTCAGGCCGCGAAGCGCCATGTCGCGCACGGCTACGGGCATCAGGTCGATGCGGGCGCGCTGGGCATGCCATCCCCGCAGCAGATTTTGCGGACCGCTCACACGCCCGGCACCCAAAGCGGATTCGACAATGGCTGGCTCCGCCGGTTTTGACGAAGGTGCTGCCGCCGTGCCGCGTGCGCGATCGAAGGCTGCGCCGAAGGCGGCAAGGCTGGCCTTCACGCCCCGCCCGCCGGCACCAATCGCCTGTTCGTAGCTCTCGCGCGTAAACGGCAGTGCGTCGGAGCCGGCCAGCGCGCCAAGCAGGCTGGCCGAGATCATCGAGCCGTTGTCGGCGGCGATCTTTTCCATGTCGAAAGCGATGAAGCGCTTCGACGCGGCCTCAGCCGTTGCGTGGACCTTGGACGACGAGGCGCGGCCGTCGCCCGGTTCGATCTTTTCCGAGACGGCGGCGATGCGATGCGATGAGGCGATCAGCGTCGTGCGGTTGGGGGTGACGAAGCCCCTGATGATGGCGCGGCCGGCCTCCATCAATTCGGCGGCGATCAGGATGTCGACATCGCCCTGCGAGGGTGACAGGGCGAAGACCGGCAGGCGGCCGGTGTCGCGGGCCATCTCGATATAATAGATGGTCGCGCCGGTGCGCTGGGCGACGCCGGCGACCGAAGTCGACTGTGCAACGTAACCATTGCGTTCGGCGACATCGGTGATCCAGTCGGCCAGCACGCCGCCGCCCTGGCCGCCGACGGCCAGCACGGCGAGCTTGATCACCGGCTCATCGGCGGCACCGGATCTGGGGTGCAAGGAGGGGACGGGCTCAAGCATCGGCGAATATCAGGCGCCGGTTTTCGCGACGCCTCTGCAGGAAGCCGATCGTCGCGCGACGAGCGGATTCCAGTAACCGGTCCCAGCGGCTCGGATTGTGCACGACATCGGCGCGGTAGAAGGACGGACAGAGGACGGCGGCGTCCGCCACCTCGCCGCAATTGCCGCAGCCGACGCAGTTCTGGTCGATCGACGCCACCGGATCGTCGCGCAGCGGGTCGTCAAGCGATTTCACCGACAGCGACGGACAGCCGGAAAGCCGCATGCAGGCATGGTCCCCGGTGCAGATGTCCTCGTCGACGCCGAACTTCGGTTTGACGACACGCTCGCCGCCCTTGATGGCCTTGTCGACCAGCGGCTTTTCGCGGCGCTGGCGATTGAGCATGCACTCCGACGAAGCGACGATGACTTTCGGGCCCTTCTCGTCCGTCGTCAGCGCCTCACGCAACGAGTCCTGCATCTTGCCGACATCGTAGGTGCGGTCGACATGGCGCAGCCATTTCACGCCCATGCCTTTCACCGCCTCGGTGATCGGATGCTTGGTCGACTTGGTCTTGTTGCCGGCGCGCGACGACAGGATGTCCTGCCCGCCAGTGGCGGCCGAATAGAAATTGTCGACAATGACGATGACGCCGTCATTCTTGTTGAACACCGCGTTGCCGATCGAGGAGGTCAGGCCGTTGTGCCAGAAGCCGCCGTCGCCGACGAAGGAGATCGAGCGGCGCTTGGCGTCGGGCGAATTGAACGCCGAGGCCGAGGCTGGCCCCAGCCCATAGCCCATCGTGGTGGCGCCGAGTTCGAAAGGCGGCATGATCGAAAACAGATGGCAGCCGATATCAGAGGCTATGTGGTGCTTGCCGAGTTCCTGTTCGACCAGCTTGGTCGCGGCAAAGATCGGCCGTTCCGGGCAGCCGATGCAGAAGCCGGGCGGGCGGCCCGGCACGACGTTGATCAGGTCAGCCGTGTCGACGCCGTCGCCGACCTTGTTGGGCGCGCGCACCTCGCCCGGCAAAAGATGCGGCGCCTCGGCGCGCAGGAAGGCGCCGATACCATCGAGCATGACCTGGCCGGTATATTCGCCGGCCATCGGCAGATGTTCCTTGCCGACCAGGCGCGTGCCGCGCCCGGCCTTGTGCAGCATGGCGGCAAAGGCCTGTTCGATATAGTTGGGCTGGCCTTCCTCGACCACCAGCACCGCCTGCTTGCCCTCGCAGAAGGCGAGGAACTCGTCGTCGATCAGCGGATAGACGGCGTTGAGCACGTAGAGCGGGACATCCGTGTCGCCATAGGTGTCGGCAAGGCCAAGCCGCTGCAGCGCACGGATGACCGAATTGTACATGCCGCCCTGCATGACGATGCCGACCGAGCCGTGGTCCGAACCGAAGAACTCGTTGATCCTGTTCTTGGCGATGAAATCGACCGCCGCCGGCCAGCGCTTCGCCACCTTCTCCTTCTCGTGCAGGAAGGAGGCGGGCGGCAGCACGATGCGGCCGGTGTCGCGGCGCGGCGCTTCGAGCGCATCGGCGACAGTCATCGGCGGGCGCTTGTTGTCCTTGGCGATGAAATGGCCATGCACGTGGCAGCAGCGGATGCGCACCTGCAGCATGACCGGCGTGTTGGAGACTTCCGACAGCTCGAAACCATCCTCAACCGCCTTGACGATCGACGGCAGGTTCGGACGCGGGTCGAGCAGCCAGACCTGGCTCTTCATGGCGAAGGCATGGCTGCGCTCCTGCATGATCGAGGAGCCCTCGCCATAATCCTCGCCGACGATGATCAACGCGCCGCCGGTGACGCCGCCGGACGCGAGATTGGCCAACGCATCGGAAGCCACGTTGGTGCCGACGGTCGATTTGAAGGTCGCGGCACCGCGGATCGGATAATGGACCGAAGCGGCGAGCATGGCTGTGGCCGTGGCTTCCGAGGCGCTGGCCTCGAAGTGCACGCCGAGTTCGCCCAGAATGTCCTGCGCGTCGGCCAGCACATCCATCAGGTGGCTGATCGGCGCGCCCTGGTAGCCGCCGACATAGCCGACGCCGCATTGCAGCAGTGCCTTGGTGATGGCGAGGATGCCCTCGCCGGCGAATTCCTCGCCGGCGCCGAGCCTGAGCTTCTCGACTTCCTTGGCAAAAGACCGTTCGGCCATTTTTGGCCTCCTTCCATTGCCGCCGGCATCGGCGGCGCGTACATCTAGATGTCGTGCTTGCGAATGTTCTTCAGCATCTTCTGCAGCGTCGCGATGAGGGCGGCATATTCGGCATCGTCGACATCGTCGAACATTGCCTCGAACGCGTCATGCATGGCGGGCCAGGCGCGGGTGAACTCGGCGCGGCCTTCGTTTGTCAGGAACACGTGGCGGATCCGGCTGTCACTCACGCCCTGCTCACGCCGGACGAACCCTTGCCCCTCCAGCGTGTCCAGCGTGCGGCTCAAGGTCGACTGTTCGATGACGGTATAGACCGAGAGGTCGTTGACAGTGACGCCGTCGGTGACCGACAGCACGGCCAACGTGCGCACCTGCGAAATGGTCAAGCCCTGCTTGCGAAAATCGTCACGCAAGGTGGCGTTGTAGCGGCCCATGATGCGGTTCATCAGATAGGGCGCGAATTGCTGCAGGCCGATCTGGCCGAGGGTCGAAATGCGCTGGCGTTTTTCGGCGACTTTCTGTTCCATCACAGCTTCCCCGCCAGCAGGAAACCGGAGCCGCCGCCGAGGCCAGCACCGGGATGGGTCGAAGCGCCGATATGATAGAGGCCCTTGATGCCGGTCTGGTGGTTGCGGCTGGTCTTGAACGGCCGCCACAGGAAGGCCTGGTCTATGGTCGAGGAACCGCCATAAGGGTCGCCGCCGACCAGGTTGATGTTCATCGCTTCGAGATCGGCCGGAGAATAGGCGCGGCGCGCGATCACGCTGTCCTTGAAGCCGTCGATATGGCTGGCGAGGACCGCTTCGGCGCGATCGGCATAGGCCTCGCGCAGGGCATCGGTCCATTGCCCGTCAGCGGGCGCCTGCAGCTTGCCGGCGGCGTCGCCCTTGATGTGGCGGGGCGCCTCGGGCAGTTGCAGCCACAGGATCGCCTTGCCTTCCGGGCAGCGTGACGGGTCGAGCGCATGCGGCTGGCCGACACAGATGGTCGGCACCTCGGGGAGCATGCCGCGCGCCGCCTCGTTGCAGGCTTTCGAGACACCATCCAGTCCGGGCGTCAGATGCAGCAGCGCCACCTTGTCCAGGCCTTCGCCGCGCCAGGACGGCGGCTTGTCGAGGGCGTAGTGGATCTGGAAATTGCCTTTGCCGTAGCGGTATTTCTTCGTCGCCTCGGCATCGGCTTTGGGAGCATCCGTGCCGAGCAGGCGGCCATAGAGCTGTGTCGGCGTAACCGAGCAGATAACGCTCTTCTTCGCGTGGACGGTCTCGCCCGAAGCCAGGCGCACGCCGGTGGCGCGGCCGCCGGCCAGGAGGATGGAGGCAACGTCCGCTTCGGTGGAGATGACGCCGCCGCGCTCCTTGATGAGCGCCTCGAAAGCAGACAGCAGGTTCTGCGCCCCGCCCTTGACGATCGGCGCGCCGGCCGCCTCCAGCGCGAAGGCGATCACCTTGGCGATCTGGCCGGAAAAGGCGTCTTCCGGGCCAAGCCCGGCATGCAGCACCCACGGCGCCCAGAGCGCGCGGACGGTCTCGGACTGGTAGCCGCTTTCCAGCCAGCCGCGCGCCGGCACCAGCGCATCGCCAAGGAAGGCGGCAAGACCACGCGGGCTCCGCCGCCAGGCGTCGCCCGCCAGCAGCTTCGCGGTCGGATAAGACCACAGGCTGCCGCCGAGCAGGCCGAACAGCAGGCCGGCATTGCCTTCGATGCCGCCGACATCTTCCGCGTGGCGGTCACCGTCGCCGGCCGCGATCGCGTTGAGCGCGGCGATGTTGGCGGCGCGGTCGGTGCTGAGCACCGCATGGCTGCCGTCCGGGCGAAGCACGCCGGTCGGCGTGCCGGTATGGCAGAATTCCAGCCCGTGCCGGGCGAGGTCGGCGCCAAGTGCGGCGAAGGCCGGCGAGGTGATGAACAGCACGAAGGTCGTTGCCATCACATCATGGATGAAGCCAGGCGCGGTGATCTCCTCGGTGCGCATGCAGCCGCCAATGCGGTCGTTGCGCTCCAGCACGAGCACCTTGGCGCCCTTGCCGCCAAGCATCGCCGCGCAAACCAGCGCGTTGATGCCGCTGCCGACAATGATGTGGTCGGGCGCTTTCATTGGGGGTTGCTCGTGGGCAGCGGGTAGGCTTGCCGGGTCAGCGCCCTACGGCGCCCCCCTCTGTCCTGCCGGACATCTCCCCCACAAGGGGGGAGATCGGATGTCATCCCGGCTTTCGCCAATTTTCTACGTCGCAAGAAGGGAGCCGTCGCGGAAGCTGCCGATCTCCCCCCAAGTGGGGGAGATGCCCGGCAGGGCAGAGGGGGGCGCCGTAGAGCGCTAACGCCGCCATCCTGCCTCCCTATCGCCTCACCAAGCTGCATGATCTTCTCCCGAAGACCCACCTCGCTCTATTTTCCAACCACCAGCGCCAGTGCGCGGATCGGACTGCCGGTGCCGTGCTCGATCTTGAGCGGTGCCGCGATCAGGATCGCGCCTTTCGGCGGCAACTGGTCGAGGTTGCAGAGGCTGGCCAGGCCGTAGCGGTTGGCCTTGTGCATCAGCGTGTGCGCCGGGAATGGCGGCTCCATGCCGCCCGCCTTGCCGGCATCGGTGCCTATCGTCTCCGAGCCCCAGCCCTTGATGTCCTTGCTGATCAGGAACTGGATGGCTTCGGCCGTCGGGCCGGGCGTGTGCGGGCCGGTCTCGTTGGCGTTAAGGAACTCGGCTTCCGAGCCGTTGCGCTTGTACCAGTCGGTGCGCATCACCACCCACTCGCCGGCGTTGATCGCGCCATGCTTGGCTTCCCATGCCTTGATGTGGTCGACGGTGAGCAGGAAATCATGGTCGGCGGCGGCCTCCTTCGAACAGTCGATGACATTGACCGGGCCGATGAAGTTCTGCGCCGGAATGGTGTCGGTGGCGCCGTCCGGATAATCCTTGCCGCTGATCCAATGCTGCGGGGCGTCGAAATGGGTGCCGGAATGCTCACCGAGCTTCAGCCAGTTCCACGCCCACCATGGGCCGTTCTTGTCATAGCGGGAGATCGAATGGATCTCGACCTTCGGCGTATCGACGGCAAGTTCCGGCGGCAGCTTGATCAGTGGTGTATCCGGCCCGAGCGGCGCCGTCAGGTCGACCACTTTGATGGCGCCGGAAAGGAGTTGGCCGGCGACTTCGCCGAGAAGTTTTTGGGTGTCCATGGTCTCTGTTCCCTCTTGTCTGACATGATCAAGGCTCGTCTCGGCCCTTAATATCCTACTAGACGAAAACATATGCATCTGCAATTATCTTTAAGCATAAAGGAAATGGGAACGGGGCGTGAGCGAGTTCGACGCCATCTTTGTCGGGGCGGGCCACAACAGTCTGGCATGCGCCGCGCATCTGGCGCTCAAGGGCTGGAATACCGGGGTTTTCGAGCGCAGCGCAACGATCGGCGGCGCGGTGCAAACCCGCGAATTCACGCTTCCGGGCTTCCGTCATGATTTCGGCGCCATGAATCTGAGCCTGTTCGCCGGCTCCGCCTTCCACCGGAAATATGCAAATGAATTGAAAGCGCAGGGGCTGAAATTCGCGCCGGCCGCCGATTGTTTCGCCAGCGCCTTTCCGGATGGGCGCTGGTTCGGGGTCAGTAACGATCTGGAAAAGACCGCCAGCCGCGTTGCCGCCTTTTCAGCCGCCGATGCCGCGACATGGCGCAGGCTGGTAGCCGCCTTCCCGGCCGAAGCCGGGCATTTGTTCAAGCTGCTGGGCTCGCCGATGAGCGCCCGTGCGCTTGCGGGCACCGCATGGAACCTGTGGCGCAAGAAAGGTGTTTCCGGCGCGCTTGATACCGGCCGGCTGTTGTTGTCCTCGCCGCGCGCCTGGCTGGAGGAGACTTTCGAGTCTCCGCATATCAGGGCGACGCTCGCCACCTGGGGCATGCATCTTGACTTCGCGCCCGACATCGCCGGCGGCGCGGTGTTTCCCTATCTGGAATCGATGGCCAACCAGAGCTTCGGCATGGTGCTGGGCAAGGGCGGCGCCGACACGATCATCCGGGCCTTGGCCGGCATGGTGACATCCGCCGGCGGCAGGATCATTACCCGTGCCGATGTCGCCGAGATCACGGTTTCCGGCGGCAAGGCGACGGGCGTGCGGCTCGCTTCCGGCGAAACGCATACGGCGGCCAAGGCGGTCATTGCCGGTGTGGCGCCCAAGGCGCTGACCGGCAAGCTGCTGCCTGGCGGTTCCGGCAACGCCGGCTTCGACACGGCGATGCAGAAATTCCGGCACGCGCCGGGCACGATGATGATCCACCTGGCGCTGGACGATCTGCCTGACTGGCGCGCCGGGGCAGAGTTGCGCCAGTTCGCCTATGTGCATCTGTCCCCCTCGCTCGACCAGATGTCGCGCACCTATCAGCAGGCGATGGCAGGCATGCTGCCGGACGAACCGGTGCTGGTCGTCGGCCAGCCGACCGCCATCGACCCATCGCGGGCGCCGCAGGGCAAGCATGTTCTGTGGATACAGGTGCGCATGCTGCCCGCCGAAATCGCGGGCGACGCCGCGGCCAAGATCGCGCCAGCACATTGGGACCAGGTCAAGGAAGCCTATGCCGAGCGCGTGCTCGACATTATCGAGACCTACGCGCCCGGCCTGCACGCAAAGATCCTTGGCCGCGCGGTGTTCTCGCCGATCGATCTCGAGCGTGAGAACCCGAACCTCGTCGGCGGTGACCAGGTCTGCGGCAGCCACCATCTGGCGCAGAATTTCCTGTTCCGCCCGGCGCGCGGCTATGCCGGCTGGAACACGCCGGTCGCCAACCTGCATCTCACCGGCGCCGCGACATGGCCGGGCGCCGGCACCGGTGCCGCCTCGGGCTTCATGCTCGCGCAACAGCTTGGCGGGAGGTAGGCCAGACGATTTTATGGAGGCGACGAGAGGCAAGGCGCTGCTGCCGACGAAGCCCGAACCAATGAACTGAAGACGCTGCGCGAAGACAAATAAACCAACAAGGGGAACGACCATGACAATCAACAGACGCGAATTACTGGGATACAGTGCCGCGGCACTTGGCGTGGCCGCCGTCGGCCTGCCAAAGATTGCCCAGGCCGCCGGCGAACTGACCATCGCCTACAATGTCAACCTGCCGTCCTGGGATCCGACCACCGGACCGTCGGCCGTCAACCCGACCATCCAGGGCCTCTACCAATCGGTGTTCGACCAATTCATCCCGCAGAAGCCGGACCTGTCCTTCGCGCCTGGCCTGCTGACCGAATGGGGCTGGAACGACGACCGCACCAAGATCATGATGACGGTGCGCGAAGGCGTGAAATGGCATGACGGCTCGCCCTTCACACCGGAAGACGTCGTCTGGTCGCTGCAGCGTGCGGGCGACGAAAAGACCGGCAACCCGATCCAGTTCGTCTGGAAGAACGTCAACAATTTCAAGATCGACGGCAACAAGATCACTGGCGACGTCGTGCAGTTCGATCCAGTCTATTTCAAGTGGATGTCGTTCCTGACCGGCTACATCATGCCCAAGGCCTATTACGAGAAGGTCGGCGCCGAAGGCTTCGAGAAGGCGCCGATCGGCACCGGCCCCTACATGGTGGAAAAATTCGAGCGCAACGCTTTCCTGCGGCTGAAGGCCAATCCCGACTATTGGGGCGGCAAGCCGGCCTTCGAGAATGTGACGATCAAGTTCGTCACCGATGCGGCAAGCCGGGTGGCCGAGATCGAATCCGGTTCCTCGCAGGTGACGCTCGAAATCCCCTATGAGGAGTATGACCGGCTGATCGCCAAGGACGGGCTTGCCGGCTCGATCAAGAATGTTTCCGACATCGGCATGATCTTCTTCAACGACATCGAAGCGATGCTGGACAAGAACGTGCGCCAGGCAGCCGTCATGGCGGTGGACAAGGAGCTTCTGGTCAAGCGGCTGCTGCGCGGCTATGGCCAGCCGATCGCCACGCTCGAAACGCCGGAATACGCGGCCTTCGATGCCTCGATCAAGGTGGAGCACAATCCTGAGAAGGCCAAGGAACTGCTGGCCGCCTCAGGCTATTCGCCGGAAAAGCCGATCAAGTTCACCATCCAGACGACCAAGGGCTTCAAGCCCAAGGACTATGAGATGATCCAGGCGATCGTCGGAATGTGGCGCAAGGTCGGCATCGAGGCGACGATCGAGGTCTATGAGATCGCCAAGCACTACGAGCTGCGCGCCGCCGACAAGCTCGCGCCCGCGGCCTTCTACAATTGGGGCAACGCCATTGGCGATCCGACCACCTCGACCGGCTTTGCCATGTATGGGCCGAGCCCGCATTCGGTCTGGGACAGCCAGGACCTGATCGAGATGATCAACCCGCTGTGGGGAGAAAAAGACGAGGCCAAGCGCATCGCCGGCTGGAAGGCGGTCGACAAATACATCGCCGAGCAGGCCTATGTGCTGCCGCTAATGCAGTACGCGCAGCCGATCGTGCATGCCAAGGGCGTCAAAGTCGTCCAGCACATCTCAGGCGCGCTGCTGCCGGCCTTGATGACCCCGGCCTGATATCGGCCTGGAATTGCCGCGCGCCGTCGCCAATGACGGCGCGCATTTTCCATCGGGCATACGAGCCCACGGGCTCCTGCAAAGATTTACATGCTCCTGCAACGATTCCTGATTCGTCTGCTGACGATGTTGATCACGCTGTTCGGCGTGGCCGTCGTCGTCTTTGTCGTCATCCGCGTCGCGCCCGGCGATCCGATCGCCATGATGCTGCCGCCCGGCGCCACCAATGACGACATCGCCCGACTGCGCGCGCTGTACGGGCTCGACAAGACGATCGTACAGCAGTTCTTCATCTGGCTGTCCGGTGTCGCCAGGGGCGATTTCGGAACCTCGATCTCGCTGCGGCAAGACGTGCTCGGCCTCGTCTTCAACCGGCTGCCGGCCACGCTGGAACTTGCCATCGTCGCTCTCGTCATGGCGGTGGCGATCGGCGGCACGACGGCGATACTCGGCGCGCGCGAACGCGGCACGGCGGTCGAGGCCGGCATCGATATTGCGAGCGGCGCCGCCCTTTCCATCCCCGACTTCCTCTGGGGCCTGGTGCTGATCCTGCTGTTCGGCGTGCTGGTGCCGATCTTCGACATTTCGGGCCGCGTGTCGCCGCAACTCGACCTGCCCTTCGTGACGCAGTTCTATTTCTTCGAGAGCCTGCTGCGACTGCGCTTCGACCTGACCTGGGATCTCTTGAAGCACATGCTGATGCCGGCCGTGGCTTTGGCGCTGCCGCTGGCGGCGATCATCTCGCAGCTTCTCAAACAGTCGCTGAAGGAAGTGCTCGACCTCGACTATGTCGTGCTGGCACGGGTCAAGGGCTTTTCGGAAACGCAGGTCATCCTGCGCGAGGCGCTGAAGAACGCCGCGCTGCCGACGCTGACCCTGATCGGCGTGCAATTCACCTTCCTCATCGGCGGCACGGTCATCGTCGAGCGGCTGTTCTCCTATGAGGGGCTCGGCAACATGGCGATCGATGCCGTCATCAACCGCGACCTGCCGCTGATCCAGGGCATCGTGCTGGTGTTCGCGCTGCTGTTCGTGCTGATCAACCTCGTCGTCGACATGATGTATGCGCTGCTCAATCCGAGGTTGCGCCATGGATGAGGCACGCATCTCGCGACGCGGACTGAGCCCGAGGCTGTGGCTTGCCGGCGGCTGGCTGCTGCTGGCACTGCTGGCCGCGATTTTCGCGCCGCTGGTGGCGCCGCAGGATCCGCTGGCGCAGGATTTGATGCTGGAGCGTGTGCCGCCGTTCTGGCTCGACGGCGCCGAGCCTGGCTATTGGCTTGGCACCGACAGCCTCGGCCGCGACCTGCTCTCGCGCCTGATTTTTGGTGGCCGCATCGCCTTCATCGTTGCTTTCGCGTCGGCCATCGCCGCCTGCGCCGTCGGTTCGATGCTGGGACTGATCGCGGGCTATTTCGGCGGCTGGGCGGATCGCATCATCTCGCGCATCGTTGACATCTGGATGGCGTTCCCGCCGGTGCTTTTCGCCATTCTGCTGGTCGCCGTGCTCGGTACCGGCTTGAGCTCCGTCATTCTCGCCATCGCCATCATCGACTGGACGCGCTTCTGCCGGGTCATCCGCGCCGAAGCCATGGGCCAGTCGCGCATGGACTATGTCGAGAATGCCCGCATCGCCGGCTATGGCCGCATCGGCATCATGCTGCGCGAGGTGCTGCCCAACGTGGTGCCGTCGATCGTTGCGCTGCTGTCGCTGGAAATGGGCATCGCCGTCATCGTCGAGGCGATCCTGTCCTTCGTCAATCTGTCGATCTCGACCGACGACCCGACCTGGGGCGGCATCATCGCCGAAGGCCGGCTGTCGATCCATCAAGCCTGGTGGGTGCTGGTGTTTCCGCTGATCACGCTGATCCTCACTGTGCTGTCGTTCAGCCAGTTCGGCGAAGCACTGAAGACGCGTTTCGATCCGGTGCTGCGATGAGTGCCTGTCTCGATATCGCCAATCTGAGCGCGGTGCTGGCCAACGGCCAGCGCGTGCTGCGCTCTGTTTCGCTCACCGTGCAACCCGGCGAGGTGCGCGCGCTGGTCGGCGAAAGCGGCGCCGGCAAGACGATGATCGGCAAGGCGGTGCTGGGCGTCCTGCCGTCGAGCGTGCGCATCGTCGAAGGCGACATGAGGCTCGAGGGCGAAGACCTCGGCAAACTCCAGCCCAAGGCGCGGCGCACGCTGATCGGCGCACGCACGGCGCTGATCCCGCAGGACCCGCTGACCGCGCTCAACCCCTCGCGCCGCATCGGTCCGCAGATGACCGACCGGCTGGTGCGCATCCTGGGTTGGAGCGGCGACAAGGCGGACAAGCGTGTCAGGCAATTGCTGGACGAGGTACAGATCCGCGACCCGGACCGGGTGCTGAAGAGCTATCCGCACGAACTGTCCGGCGGCATGCGCCAACGCGTGCTGATTGCCGCCGCCTTTGCCGCCGAGCCACGGCTGATCGTCGCCGACGAGCCGACCACGGCGCTCGATGTCACCGTGCAGAAGCAGATCCTTCGGCTGATCGCCGCGTTGCAGCGCGAGCACGGCACCGCGATCCTGTTCGTCACCCATGATCTTGGCGTCGTCGCCAAGATCAGCCAGAAAGTGTCGGTGCTCTATGCCGGCAAGGTGGTGGAAGAGGCCGAGACCGCTGATCTCTTCGCGGCACCCCGGCATCCGTACACCCGGGCGCTGATGGCTGCGACGCCACGCTACACCGACCCCTTCGCCTCGCTGAAGCCGGTGGACGAGACGGTTCTGGCCGGACTTGCCGCCGAGATCGCGGCAGCCGACCAGGCATGGAGGCGCCCGCATGGCTGAGCCGCTGTTTTCCGTGCGCGGGCTGAAGGTCGCGCTGCCCGACATGACGCGCAAGCCGCTTATCGGCCGCGCGCCGCTGGCCGAAATTCTGAAAGGCCTGGATTTCGACCTGCCAAAGGGCTCTGTCACCGGCATCGTCGGTGAATCCGGATCCGGAAAATCGACGCTTGGTCGCGCTTTGGTCCGGCTGCTGGAGCCGAGTGCCGGCAGCATCCGTTTCGAGGGCCGTGACATCACCCAACTGCCGGAGGCGGCACTGCGGCCGCTGCGCCGCGACCTGCAGATGATCTTCCAGGATCCGATGTCATCGCTCAACCCGCGCCGCACCATTGCCAGCATCATCGCCGCACCGCTGAAGCAGAACGGGCTTGGCGACAATCTGAAATCCCGCGTCGCAGAGGCACTGCAACGCGTCGGCCTGCCGCAGAGCTTCGCCAGCCGCTACCGGCACCAGCTGTCGGGCGGCCAGCGCCAGCGCGTCGGCATTGCGCGCGCGCTGGCGCTGTCGCCGAAATTCTTGCTGGCCGACGAGATCGTCTCCGGGCTCGACGTCTCGACACAGGCGCAGATCCTGACCTTGCTGGAGAAGCTCGCGGCGGAGATGGGCCTGACGGTCGCCTTCATCAGCCACGACCTGTCGGTCATCCGGCGGCTCTGCCAACAGGTGATCGTCATGCGCGAGGGCAGCATCGTCGAGCAGAGCGCCACGGATGCGCTGTTCGACAATCCCAGGGAGACTTACACGCGAGACCTGCTTGCCGCCATTCCGCTTCCCGAGATCGACGCGGACTGGCTGCGGCCGCCCGCGAAGGCGCCGGCATAAGACTTTTCATCCCGCACGCCGAAGAGCGGGCCTCGGACGTGCATGGGGGCGAAATCAGCCCGCGAACGGAGGGTAACATGAACTACGCAACCCGCGGCACGATGCTCGCCGCGATCCTGCTCGGATCGATGGGAGCGGCGGCGGCGGATTCGATCCCCGGCATGCGCGGACACGACCATACCGGCATCACGGTTCCCGACATGAAGCAGGCGGTCGATTTCTTCACCGAAGTCGTGGGCTGCAAGAAGGCGATGTCGTTCGGACCGTTCGCCGACGACAAGGGCACCTTCATGCAGGACGTGCTGGGCGTCGATCCGAAGGCGGTCATCGAGCAGATCACCATGGTCCGGTGCGGTAGCGGATCGAACATCGAGCTGTTCAAATACACCGCGCCCGACCAGAAGGACCTGACACCGAAGAACAGCGACATTGGCGGCTTCCACATCGCCTTCTACGTCGACGACGTTGCCGCGGCGAAAGCCTATCTCGACGGCAAGGGCGTGAAGACACGGATGGGGCCGCTGCCGGTCAAGGAAGGGCCCGCCGCCGGCCAGACCATCCTCTATTTCCAGGCACCCTGGGGCTTGCAACTGGAAGCGATCAGCTATCCCAACGGCATGGCCTATGAGAAGGGTGCCGAGACCGTGCTGTGGAGCCCGAAGAACCCGGAGAAATGATCTCCCGCGGCGCGCTTGCAGGGACGTCACGCAAGCGCGCCACGCAATCCCCGCCTAATCATTTCGACATAAAACTTTAAGCTTGAAATATCTTACCTCCGGCGCGATACTGAGGCACAGCAAGCGAAGAGGAGATCGCACAGATGAAGGTTGCGGTTCTCGGCGGCGGACCAGCCGGCCTCTACTTTGCCATTTCGATGAAACTGAGGGACGCCGCGCACGACGTGACGGTGTTCGAGCGCAATCGCGCCGACGACACGTTCGGCTGGGGCGTCGTGCTGTCGGCCGAGACGCTCGATAATCTTGCTGAGAATGATCCCGTCAGCGCCGTCTGGATCAAGAAGCATTTCGCCTATTGGGACGACATCGCCGTCATCCATGACGGCGTGCGCACGGTCTCGTCGGGCCACGGCTTCTGCGGCATCGGCCGCAAGCGCCTGCTGGTGCTCTTGCAGCGGCGCGCGCGCGAACTCGGCGTCAAGCTGATGTTCGAAACCGACATCGCCGACCCCCGCCCCTATATGGAGACGCATGACCTGGTCGTCGCCGCCGACGGGCTGAACTCCAGGGCGCGCAATACCTTCGTCGACATTTTCAAGCCCGACATCGACACCCGCAAATGCAAGTTCGTCTGGCTTGGCACCAACCAGAAATTCGACGACGCCTTCACCTTCATCTTCGAAAAGACCGAGCATGGCTGGGTGTGGGCGCACGCCTACCAGTTCGACAGCGAGACCGCGACCTTCATTGTCGAATGCAGCGAACAGACCTGGGCCGCCTTCGGCTTCGGCGCGATGTCGCAGCAGGAGTCCATCGCGGTCTGCGAGCGCATCTTCGCCAAACATCTTGGCGGCCATGCGCTGATGACCAACGCCAACCACATCAGGGGCTCGGCCTGGATCAATTTCCCGCGCGTGCTGTGCGAGCGCTGGTCCTACAAGAATCTGGCGCTGATGGGCGACGCCGCGGCCTCGGCGCATTTCTCGATCGGCTCCGGCACCAAACTCGCCCTGGAAAGCGCGGTGGCGCTGGCCGACTATGTCGAGACCGAACCGGACCTCGAGGCCGCGTTCCGCAAATATGAGGACGCTCGCCGCACCGAGGTGCTGAAGCTGCAATCGGCGGCGCGCAATTCTCTGGAATGGTTCGAGGAGGTCGAGCGCTATCTCGGTCTCGATCCAGTGCAGTTCAACTATTCGCTCTTGACCCGTTCGCAACGCATCAGCCACGAGAATTTGCGGCTGCGCGATGCCGAATGGCTGGGCGGCGCAGAAGAGTGGTTTCAGCGCCAGGCTGGTGCCGGCGGCAACAGGCTGCGCCGGGCGCCGATGTTCGCCCCCTTCAAGCTGCGCGACATGGTTCTCAACAACCGCGTCGTCGTTTCGCCGATGGCGCAGTACAAGGCCGTCGACGGCTGCCCAACCGATTGGCATTTCACCCATTATGCCGAGCGCGCCAAGGGCGGCGCCGGGCTTGTCTATATCGAGATGACCTGCGTCAGCCCGGAAGGGCGGATCACGCCTGGCTGCCCCGGCTTCTACGCGCCCGAACATGAGGTGGCGTGGAGGCGGCTGGTCGATTTCGTCCATACCGAAACCGAAGCGAAGATCTGCGCCCAGATCGGCCATTCCGGCGCCAAGGGTTCGACCCGTGTCGGCTGGGAAGGCACTGACGTGCCGCTGGACTCGGGTAACTGGCCTGTCATGGCGGCATCGGCCGTCGCGTGGTCGCCGCAGAATCAGGTGCCGAAGGCGATGGATCGCGCCGACATGGATTTGGTGCGCGACCAGTTCGTGGCCTCCGCCAAAATGGCCGATCGCTGCGGCTTCGACATGCTGGAGATCCATGCGGCGCACGGCTATCTCCTGTCGTCGTTCATCACGCCGGTCACCAACGGGCGCACTGACGCCTATGGCGGTTCGCTGGAAAACCGCATGCGCTATCCCCTCGAGATCTTCCGTGCGGTGCGCGCCGCCTGGCCGACGGGAAAACCGATCTCGGTGCGCATTTCGGCCAATGACTGGGTCGGGATCGAAGGCGTGACGCCGGCCGACGCCGTCGAGATCGCGCGCATGCTGCATGAGGCGGGCGTCGACATATGCGACGTCTCGGCCGGCCAGACCTCGATTGCTGCCAAGCCGGTCTATGGCCGCATGTTCCAGACGCCGTTTTCGGACCGCATCCGCAACGAGGTCGGCATGGCGACGATGGCGGTCGGCAACATCTACGAACCGGATCATGTCAATTCGATCCTGATGGCCGGCCGCGCCGATCTGGTGGCGCTGGCACGGCCGCATCTCGCGGATCCCTACTGGACGCTGCATGCGGCGGTGACGCTCGGCGACCGTGGCGTTAAATGGCCGGATCCCTATCTGCCCGGACGCGACCAAATCTACCGGCTGGCTGAGCGCGAAGCGGCGGCGGGGCTGAAAGTATGACAGCGGCGGCCACGATTCCCGGCAAGCACGCGCTGGTCACCGGCGGCGGATCCGGCGTCGGCCGGGCCATCGCGCTGGCGTTAGCCGAGGCTGGTGTCGACGTGACCATATGTGGGCGTCGCGAAGCTGAACTCGCGAAGGTTGCCAGCGAAAACGACCGCATCCATGGCATTGCCGCCGACGTCACCAATGAGGCGGCGATGGCCGCGCTCTACACACAGGCCGAGGCCGCGCGCGGACCGTTCGACATCGTCGTCGCCAATGCCGGCATGGCCGGCAGCACGCCGGCGCACAAGACGACGCTTGCCGACTGGCAGCGGACGCTCGACGTCAATTTGACCGGAGCCTTCCTGACGGTGAAGCCGGCGCTGGCCGGCATGGCCGCGCGCAAGGCAGGCCGCATCGTCTTCATCGCCTCGACCGCCGGTCTGAAAGGCTACGCCTATGTCGCGCCCTATGTAGCGGCCAAGCATGGCGTCGTCGGTCTGATGCGGGCGCTTGCCGCCGAGACGGCGAAATCCGGCGTCACCGTCAATGCGGTGTGTCCTGGCTTCGTCGAGACCGACATGCTGGAGGAGTCCATCCAGCGCATCGTCGAAAAGACCGGACGCTCGGCTGACGA
Organism: Mesorhizobium sp. M8A.F.Ca.ET.207.01.1.1; assembly: GCF_004794715.1. Classification (NCBI taxonomy): domain Bacteria; kingdom Pseudomonadati; phylum Pseudomonadota; class Alphaproteobacteria; order Hyphomicrobiales; family Phyllobacteriaceae; genus Mesorhizobium; species Mesorhizobium sp. M8A.F.Ca.ET.207.01.1.1. The sequence goes on from NZ_SRUS01000007.1 coordinate 254,262, forward strand.
GGCACGGGCGAGCCTGGCCTCGACCAATCCGCAGGGCCGTTTCATCCAGCCTCAGGAAGTAGCCGCCGCCGTGCTCTGGCTGTGCGGCAATGCTGCGGCGTCGATCACCGGACAGGCGATTTCGATCTCGGGAGGTGAAACATGGTAGCCGGCCCCCTGCCCGTGCCATCGGGACCCGGCAAGGACCGGCTGCGTCTTTGGATCAGGCTGCTGCGCGCCTCGCGCACGATCGAGGCCGAGTTGCGCGAGCGGCTGAAGAAGGAATTCGATACGACGCTGCCGCGCTTCGACGTCATGGCAGCACTCTACCGGGCGCCGGAAGGCATGCTGATGAGCGACCTCTCGCGCTTCCTGCTGGTCTCCAACGGCAATGTCACCGGCATCGTCGACCGTCTGGTTTCCGAAGGACTGGTGGCCCGTGCGCGCCGCAATGGCGACCGCCGCACCTCGATGGTGCGGTTGACCGAGGAGGGCACCAAGTCCTTTGCCACCATCGCCGCCGCGCATGAGGGCTGGATCGGTGAATTGCTGGGCAAGGTCAGCGAGGAGGATGCCCGCCGGCTGACCGGCATGCTGACCTCGTTCCGCAGCAACTGGGAGGGACGCGAATGACTGCAATGGCCGGCCGCAAGCCGAAGCATTTCCTGTGGGAGGTCGAGGGCCGGATCGCCAAGGTCCGGCTCGACCGGCCTGAGCGCAAGAACCCGCTGACCTTCGACAGCTATGCCGAGTTGCGCGACACGTTCCGCGATCTTGTCTATGCCGACGATGTCGACGCCGTGGTGTTCCTGTCCAATGGCGGCAATTTCTGCTCCGGCGGCGATGTCCACGACATCATCGGTCCGCTGGTCAAGATGGACATGAAGCAGCTCCTCGCCTTCACCCGCATGACCGGCGATTTCGTCAAGGCGATGCTGAATTGCGGCAAGCCGATCATCGCGGCGGTTGACGGTGTCGCGGTCGGCGCCGGCGCCATCATCGCGATGAGTTCCGACATCCGCATCGCCACGCCGGAGGCCAAGACCGCCTTCCTGTTCACACGCGTGGGCCTGGCCGGCTGCGACATGGGCGCCTGCGCGATCCTGCCGCGCATTATCGGCCAGGGCCGCGCCGCCGAACTGCTCTACACCGGCCGAACCATGACGGCGGCGGAAGGCGAGCGCTGGGGCTTCTACAACAGGCTGGTCGATGCGGCGGCTCTTGAGGCCGATGCGCTGGAGATGGCGACCCGCATCGTATCGGGCCCGACCTTCGCCCACGGCATCACCAAGACGCAGCTCAACCAGGAATGGTCGATGGGCCTCGACCAGGCGATCGAGGCCGAAGCACAGGCGCAGGCGATCTGCATGCAGACTCGCGATTTCGAACGGGCGTATCGGGCTTTCGTGGCCAAGGAAAAGCCGGTGTTCGAGGGGAATTGAGGATGGGTGGATTAGTAGAGACGTTGGCGGGACAGCGCCCCCCTCTGTCCTGCCGGACATCTCCCCCACGAGGGGGGAGATTGGATGTCATCTCTGCTTTCGCCAACAGCCACCGTTGCAAAGAGAGCGCTACGGGCCAAGCTGCCAATCTCCCCCCTCGTGGGGGAGATGGCCGGCAGGCCAGAGGGGGGCGCCGTAGAGCACCAAGCTTGCTGCACAGCGGAGGCAGACATGCCTGACCGCTCCTTCCTCGCCTGGCCGTTCTTCGAAGACCGCCATCGCGAGCTCGCAGAACAACTCGACGCCTGGTGCGCCAAGAACCTCCCCGTCGATCATCACGACATCGACGCTGCCTGCCGCGAGCTGGTGGCCATGCTTGGCCGCGATGGCTGGCTGAAGCCGACGGCTGTCGACACTGACAATCCCGGCCCGCTCGACGTGCGTTCCTTGTGCATCACGCGCGAGACGCTGGCGCGCCATGACGGGCTGGCCGATTTCGCTTTCGCCATGCAGGGGCTCGGCACCGGTGCGCTCAGCCTGTTCGGAACGGCTGACCAACGGCAATGGCTGGCTAAGACGCGCGCCGGCAAGGCGATCTCCGCCTTCGCCCTGTCGGAGCCGCGCTCCGGATCCGATGTCGCCAACACGGAAATGACGGCGACCCGCCATGGCGACAGCTATGTTCTCACCGGCGAAAAAACCTGGATTTCGAATGGCGGCATCGCCGATCTCTATGTCGTCTTTGCCCGCACCGGCGAAGCGCCGGGCGCCAAGGGCCTCTCCGCCTTCCTCGTCGCTGGTGACGCCAAGGGCCTTGGCATCGCGGAGCGTCTCGAAGTGATCGCGCCGCATCCGCTGGCCCGCCTCGCCTTCGACAGGGTTCGTGTCCCCGCCTCGGCGCTGATCGGCAAGCCGGGCGACGGCTTCCGCATCGCCATGTCAGTGCTCGACGTGTTCCGCTCGACCGTCGGCGCGGCGGCGCTCGGCTTTGCCCGCCGCGCGCTGGATGAAAGCATCAAGCGCGTGGCCGAACGAAAACTGTTCGGCGCGCCGATGGCGGAACTGCAGATGGTGCAGGGCCACATCGCCGACATGGCCCTCGACGTCGATGCGGCGGCGCTGCTGGTCTACCGCGCCGCCTGGACCAAGGACATGGGCGCCGCCCGCGTCACCCGAGAGGCGGCGATGGCCAAGCTGTTCGCCACAGACAAGGCGCAGGAGGTGATCGACAAAGCGGTGCAACTGCATGGCGGCGACGGTGTCCGCAAAGGCCACATCGTCGAGAGCCTGTATCGCGAAATCCGCGCGCTGCGCATCTACGAGGGCGCTTCGGACGTGCAGAAGGTGGTGATCGCGCGGCAAGTGATGGGCGCGGCCTGAACAGGTCGTGACCACCGACTGGATTGTTTTCGACACGGATATTGCGGACCCGATATTGGATAGGCGGAGAGACGACATGCACGAGATCCTGCAGCCGGAAGGCTGGGCAAAACCCGTCGGCTACGCCAATGGCGTGGCGGCGCGAGGCAGGCTCGTCTTCGTCGGCGGCCAGGTCGGCTGGAACGGGCAATGCCAGTTCGAGACCGACGATTTCGCCGGCCAGGTGCGGCAGACGCTCCAGAACATCGTCGCCGTGCTGGCCGAGGCCGGCGCGGAGCCACGGCACATCACCTCGATGACCTGGTATTTTACCGACAAGGCCGAATATCTCGGCAACCTCAAGGGGATCGGCGAGGCCTATCGCGAGGTGATCGGCCGGCATTTTCCAGCAATGGCCGCCATGCAGGTGGTGGCGCTGGTGGAGGACCGCGCCAAGGTGGAGATCCAGGCCACCGCCGTTATTCCGGAATAAAGAATTCGCATCCCCGGAATATCTTATTCGCGAAGGCCGGCTTGCCTGAGCAGCGGCAGCACGTGGTCGCAGAAGTAAGGCAGTTCCTGAGTGTAGTTGACGAAGGACAGGGCGATGCCCTGATAGCCGTGCGCGGCAATGGCGGCCATGTCGGCGGCAATCGTTTGCGGCGTTCCAACCAGCGGATAGGTGCCGGCGCCGCCGGCAAAACGCTGCCGGTATGCGTCATAGGCATGCGGGTCATGGGATTGCGAGAATTCCTTCTTGCCGGCCATATGCGCATCGACCGCCTCGTGATCCGCCAGATCGACGGCATAGCGCCTGTAATAGGCCTGCGCCTCTTCCATGGTCGGGCGGCAGACGACATGTGCCACGGTGTAGACGCCGACCTCCCGGCCAACCTTGTCGGCCCGCTCGCTGATGTCGGCGACATGCTTGCCGGCGTCGGCCATTTCGGAGAAGGTCGTAAACAGATAATCGCATCTGGCGGCGGCGAAATCGCGGCCCGGGCCGCCGAAAGCGGCGTTCATGGTCACCGGGCGCGGAAGCTGCAGGCTGGCCGGCCGGCTGACCGCCTCCTTGAGGTGATAATAGGTGCCTTGATACTCAAGCGGCTCCGCCGACGCGTAGAGCTTCTCCAGTATTTCGATCCATTCGGCCGCCTGGTCGTAACCCTTCTCGACCAGCGGTGTGCCGAACATGCCGAATTCCTTCGGGTTCCAGCCGCAGACGATGTTCAAACCGGCACGGCCCTGGCTGATGTGGTCGACGGTCGCCAGCGCTTTGGCGGCATAGAGCGGGTGCACAAGCGGCACGTGCACGGTCATGAACAGGCCGATACGGTCGGTGGCCACGCTGAGCGCCGCCGCCCAGGTGAAGGTCTCGAACGACGATTCACGCACCTTGTTGCGGCCGCCAAAGCCACGCCAGCGTGCGATCGGCAACATGAACTCCAGCCCGGCGCGGTCGGCGATCTGGGCGGCCGTCAGATTGTCCTGCCAGCTCGCCGTCCAGCGCTCCGGCACATCCGATATGGCAAGACCGCCATCGGCGTTGGTCGAGAAGACGCCAAGCTTGAGTTTGTTGGAGCCGTGCAACGGATGTGCTTTGATCATCTCGGGAACTCGCGGGCGGGAGGCCGTAGGCTAGGCCCGCGCGAAAATATTTCAAGCCTGAAATAGCTTCGCGTCGCACTGGTTTGCCGATATGAACTTGGCGGGATGAGAGAAGGGATCGGCATGAACGAGTTCCGCCAGAAATGCATCGGCAAGACCAGCCTCGTCGGGTCCTTCTGCGCCATTCCGCATCCCGTCGCGGTCGAGGTGATGGCGCTGTCCGGCCTCGACTTCCTCTGCATCGACTGGGAGCACGCGCAGATCTCGCGCGACATCGTCGAAACGATGATACGCGCCGCCGATGTCCACCGTGTGCCGGCGATGGTGCGCGTTCCCGGCCATGCGCCCGAAGCCATCCAGGCGGCATTGGACAGCGGCGCGCAAGGCGTGCTGGTGCCACGCGTCTCGACACCGGCCCAAGCTGCGATGGCGGTGACGGCATCGCGTTATCCGCCGCTGGGCGAACGCGGCGTCGGACCCGGCCGCGCTGCCGGTTATGGCTATCGCATTCCCGAATATCTGGCCGGCGCCAATGACAGGATCGTCGTGGCGGTCCAGGTCGAAACCGCTGAGGGGTTGGCCAACATCGAGGCGATCGCCGATGTCGACGGCGTCGACGTGATCTTCGTCGGCCCCGGCGATCTCTCCGTGTCGATCGATGCGATCGGACCGAAGGGCGCCGACAAGCTCGCGGCTGCGATCCGCAGGATCATCGGCGTGACGATCGCGCACGGCAAGACCTCCGGCATATTTTGCGCCAGCCCGCAGACCGTCGGTCAATGGGCAACCGTCGGCGCCAGCTTTTTCGTCCTGGCCAGCGACACGATGTTTCTCGGCGCGGGCGGCGCGGCCAATTATGCCGCCGCCCGGGTGGAACTGGCGCGGGAAGACCCGCGCTATCGCCCGGTCGAGCAGCAAGCCGCGAAACTTTTTTAAGCTTAAAACTTTTGCCTTGAAAAGCGCCGCACTTTGGATAAGCATTCAAGATCGATGGCGACTGTCGGGCTGGAGGGTTTCCGGGCAGCTCATCGCGGGTGCTCCGGGTTGGAGGGGTTTCAGTCCTTTGTCGTTTGTGCTGCCCCAGTCATCGTCCAGCGCGCGCTGTGCCTTCGATCGCGTTCGCGCCCGGATCCGCGACCTGCATACCGAGACCAACCTTGCCGTGCCTGCGCGTGAAGGCGACCGCGACCAGATCGCGGCCACGGCCGAGCGCATGCTCGCCACATGAATTGACGCCCCGCTGGGAGGCGGGACGGCAACAAACCGTGCGGGGCAGCCCGCCCGATCAACAACCAGAGGGAATACCCCAGAGGGACCACCAATGAAGCTCAACCGTCGCAATCTCATCCTTTTCGCCGCGGCAATCGGCATCGCCGCTGGGCCGGCAACCGCCTTCGCCGCCGATGTGCTCAATGTCGGCGCCTACCCGACCAACCCGCCCTTCGAATACAAGAACGAGAGCGGCACGTTCGAGGGTTTTGAAGTCGACATCGTCAACGAGGCGGCCAAGCGCGCCGGCATGACCACCGACATTGCCGATCTCGGCTTCCAGGCACTGTTCGCCGCGACCACCTCCAAGCGCATCGACGTCGCCATCTCGTCGATCACGATCACGCCGGAGCGGCTGAAGTCGCAGTCCTTCACCCAGCCTTATTATGATTCCGACATGGGCATCGCCACCAAGACCGACAGCCCGATCAACGCCGAGGCCGACCTCAAGGCCAAGATCGTCGGCGTGCTCTCGGGCTCGACCGGCGAGACGTGGGTCAAGGCGCACCAGGAAGCCGACGGCTTCAGCGACGTGAAAGGCTATGACACGCAGCAGAACCTTTTGCTCGACCTCAGCGCCGGCCGCATCGACGCCGCCGTCAGCGACATTCCGGGAATGCAGTACTCCTTCACCAAGATGAAGGACCTGACGGTCAAGCAGCGCATCAAGACCGGCGAGCAGTACGGCCTGATGATGACCAAGGATCATCCGCTGCTCGGCAAGCTCAACGATGCGCTGACGGCGATGAAGAAGGACGGCACGCTGGCCGCGATCCACAAGAAGTGGTTCGGCAGCGACGCCCCGGCCGATTCCTCGACCGTCAAGGAAATGCCGCTGCCCAAGGCCTGAGCGGCGGCCGACAGGACGGAAGGCGTGCCGGCTCCAAGAGGGTCTGCACGTCCCGTTTTCACGCATTAACCTTCCCGGGACCAGCATCCGTTCGGCAAAGCCGATCTTGATGTTCCGGGTCGGGCTCTGGCGTCAGATGACGCAACACCGTTCGGGAATGCTCTGATGTCGCTGATCGACACTTTCTTCAACGCCGACGTCATCGCGTCGAGCCTGCCGGCGCTGCTGCGCGGCTTCCTGAACACGCTGCTGCTTGGCCTGCTCAGCATCGGTATCGGCATTCCCATCGGCCTGGTGATCAGCCTGTTGCGGCTCTACGCACCGAAGCCACTGCGCTGGCTGGCGGTCGGCTACACCGACATCTTTCGCGCCTTGCCGGTCCTCGTCGTGCTGATCCTGATCTACTACGCGCTGCCGTTCCTCGGCATACGCCTGTCGTCCTGGGCGTCGGCGGTGACCGCGTTCGCCATCATCATGTCGGCCTATTCGGCCGAAGTGTTTCGCTCCGGCATAGAGAGCATTCCGCGCGGCCAGTTCGAGGCCTCGCAGGCGCTTGGCCTGCCGTTCCTTTTGACCTTGCGCAAGGTGGTGCTGCCGCAGGCGGTGCGCGTCGTCATCCCGCCGATGACCAGCAACTGCGTCTCGATGTTCAAGGACACTTCGCTGGCCTCCACCGTGGCGCTGCCGGAACTGCTCAAGGAAGCGACCAACGCACAGTCGCTCTACGCCAACCCCTCGCCGCTGATCGGCGCCGCACTGGTCTATCTCATCTTCCTTTGGCCGATGGTTCGTCTCGTCAGCCTGCTTGAAGCCCGCTTCAAGGACGAGAAGGCCCGCTAGCCACCTACCACCCCGCAAGCACTTCGCAGGAGATACAATTGAGCAATCCCCAGGCCACTGGCGGCTTCCCCGTCGACACCATCCGCGCCATGTTCCCCGCCCTACAGCGAGCCGGCGATTTCATCTTCATGGACAATGCCGCCGGGGCACAGATTCCGCAGAGCGTGCTCGACGCGGTGACCAACCACCTTGTCTCACACAATGTGCAGCGCGGCGGCCGCTATGGCCGCAGCGTCACCGTCGATCAGTCGGTCGCCGATGCTCGGACAAGCGTCGCCCTGCTGATCAATGCCTACAGCCCGGCGGAAATCTGCTTCGGCATGAACGCCACCTCCTTCATCCGCCTGGTCAGCCTCGGCATCGGCCAGATGCTTTCCGAGCGTGATGAGATCGTCGTCACCGACATGGACCATGATGCCAACATCGCCACCTGGCTGGCGCTGGAATCCGCCGGCGCCAAGTTCAAATGGTGGCGCATGCGCGAGGATGGCAATCTGCATGTCGACGATCTCAAGCCGCTGGTTTCGGACCGCACCCGGCTGGTCGCCTGCACGGTGACGGCGCACTCGATCGGCTCGATCGTCGATGTCGCCTCGGTCGCTGACATCGCGCATAGGGTTGGCGCCGAAGTGTTCCTCGATTGCGTGCATTACGGACCGCACGGGCTGATCGACGTGCAGGCCTGGGATTGCGATTATCTCGTCTGTTCCGGCTACAAGAACTTCTCGCCGCATATGGGTTTCCTCTGGGGCCGCTTCGAGACGCTGAAACGCCTGCCGACCTTCCGCGAGGATTTCATCCCGGACGAGCCGCCCTACAAGGTCGAGGCCGGCACATTCATCTACGAGAACGTGTCGGGCATGGATGCCGCCGTGCAGTATCTTGAACTGATCGGCCGCAATCTCGCCCCCTCCAACAACCGCTCGCGGCGCGACAACATCGTCGCCGGCATGGGCGCCATCCGCGACTATGAGTTGCTGCTGGCGCGCGAGATGATGGGCGTGCTGAAGGCCTGCGGCGCGACCATCTACGGTGTCGCCGACGAGGCCCGCCTCAACGAGCGCGTGCCGACCTTCTGCTTCAACATCGGCAAATTGTCGCCGCAGCGCATCGTCGAGGAAATGGCCGAGATGCAGATCGGCATCCGCGACGGCCATATGTATGCGCCCCGCCTGATGAAACGCCTCAACCTGTCGATGGACAGCGGCGCCATCCGCGCCTCGCTGGTGCATTACAACACGGTCGAGGAGATCCAGAAATTCGGCGAGGCGCTGCGCGCTGTCATCGCCAAACTGTCGTAGCCGGATGGGCCGTGCCTGACCTCCGGTCAGGCCGCCTTTTTCTTCGCCAGTCTCGCTTTAATGCTGGCGACGTCGGCGCGCGGCGTGGCGGCAAACAGCGTCCTGGTGTAGCTGTGCTTGGGGTCCGAAAAGACCTCGTCGCGCGAGCCGTATTCGACGGCCTCGCCGAAATACATCACCATCACATCGTCGGCGATGTAGCGCACCACCGACAGGTCGTGGCTGATGAAGACATAGGTCAGCTGGAATTCGTCCTGCAGGTCGGCGAGCAGGTTGAGTACCTGCGCCTGCACCGATAGATCAAGCGCCGAAACCGGCTCGTCCAGCACCAGCAGACTGGGGTTCAACATCAGCGCACGGGCAATGGCGATGCGTTGGCGCTGACCGCCCGAGAACATGTGCGGATAGCGGTTGTAGTGCTCATGGCCGAGGCCGACCTTCTTCAGCATCTTCATGGCAAGGTCGCGCCGCTCGGCCGCCGGCTTGTCGGTGTTGATGAGCAGCGGCTCGCCCAGCACGTCGCCGATCTTCTGGCGCGGATTGAGCGACCCGTAAGGGTTCTGGAAGACGATCTGCACCTTGCGGCGCATTTCCTTGGTCAATCCGCCTTTGGCGATATCGACCTTGTTGCCGTCGATGAAGAGCTCGCCCGACGTCGCGGGATCGATCAAGGTGATGATGCGGGCGAGCGTGGACTTGCCGCAGCCGCTTTCACCGACGATGGCGAGCGTCTTGCCCTTGTCCACGGTGAAGGAGACGCCCTTGACCGCATGTACGGTGCGCGGCCCGGTGAACAGGCCACCGCCGATATGATAGTCGCGAACGATGTTCTTGCCTTCGAGGACCGTGGTGCTCATGCCGAAGCTCCCGCCGCCGAGGGGGCCGGCTCGAACAGCATGTCGGAAACGGTCGGCAGCCGGTCGCCGACGGCGTTTTCCGGCAACGCCGAGAGCAGCGCGCGCGTGTAATTGCTCTTGGGCGATTCAAACAGCGACAGCACGTCGGCCTCTTCCATCTTGCGGCCCTTGTACTGAACGATGACGCGGTCGGCGGTCTCGGCCACCACGCCCATATTGTGGGTGATCATGATCAGGCCCATGCCGTATTTGGCCTGCAGCGAGACGAGCAGATCGAGGATCTGCTTCTGGATGGTGACGTCGAGCGCGGTCGTCGGCTCGTCGGCGATCAAAAGCTTCGGATTGCAGGCAATCGCGATCGCGATCATGACGCGCTGGCACTGGCCGCCGGACATCTGGTGCGGAAACGAGCTCAGCCGTTCTTCCGGATCGGCAATGCCGACCAGCTTCATCAACTCGATGGCGCGCGCCCGGCGCTGGGCGCGGTCCATGCCCATGTGGAAGCGCAGCACCTCCTCGATCTGGAAGCCGACCGTGAAGCACGGGTTGAGGCTGGCGATCGGCTCCTGGAAGATCATCGAGATGTCCTTGCCGACGATCTTGCGGCGTTCGGACGGGCTGAGCTTCAACAGGTCGACGCCGTCGAAGGCCATGCGGTCGGCCTTGACCGTCGCGGTGTTGGGCAACAGCCCCATGACCGCCAGCATCGACACCGACTTGCCGGAGCCGGACTCGCCGACGATCGCCAGCACCTCGCGCGGCTCGATCGAAAGGTCGATGCCTTGCACGGCCATGAACGGCCCGGCGGCGGTGTCGAAGGAAACGGTGAGGTTCTTGATCTCGAGCAGCGACATGCTCACGACCTCTTCAGCTTGGGGTCGAGGGCGTCGCGCAGGCCGTCGCCGATCAGGTTGATGGCAAAGACGGTGATCAGAATGGCAAGGCCGGGGAAGGTCACCACCCACCAGGCGCGCAGGATGAATTCGCGCGCTTCGGCGAGCATCGTGCCCCATTCGGGTGTCGGCGGCTGCGCGCCCATGCCGAGGAAGCCAAGGGCGGCGGCCTCGAGGATGGCGTTGGAAAAGGACAGCGTCGCCTGCACGATCAGCGGGGCGATGCAGTTGGGCAGGATGGTGACCAGCATCAGCCTGAGATGGCTGGCGCCGGCGACCTTGGCCGAGACCACATATTCGCGGGTCTTTTCCGCCATCACCGCGGCGCGGGTGAGCCGGGCGAAATGCGGCTGCAGCACGAAGGCGATGGCGATCATGGCGTTGACGAGGCCGGGGCCGAGCACCGCGACCAGCACCAGCGCCAACAGCAGCGATGGGAAGGCCAGGATGATGTCCATGATGCGCATGATCAGCGTGTCGACCCAGCCACGGCAGTAGCCGGCGAGCAGGCCGAGGATGACGCCGGAGATCAGCGCCGTGGTGACGACGACGAAACCGATGGCGAGCGAAAAGCGCGAGCCATAGATCAGGCGCGACAGCATATCGCGGCCGACGGCGTCGGTGCCGAGCAGGAACTGCGCGTTGCCGCCCGCCTGCCAGGCCGGCGGCGTCAGGAAGAAGTCGCGGAACTGATCGTCAGGCGAATGCGGCGCAAGCAGCGGCGCGAAGATGGCGACCAGGATCAGCAGGGCGAAGACGAAGAGGCCGATCACCGCGCCCTTGTTGATCGAGAAGTAGTGCCAGAACTCGGCGAACATCTGCAGCCGCGCGTCCTGCGGTTTGACGACGGTCGCGGCTTCGATGGTGGCTGGGCCTTCATTGGTCATGTCAATTCGCCCGGATACGCGGGTTGATGACGGCGTAGAGCACGTCGACGATAAGGTTCACCGACATGACGATCAGCGCGATCAAAAGCAACCCGCCCTGCACGGTGAAATAGTCGCGCTTGGAGATGGCGTCGATCATCCACTTGCCGATGCCCGGCCACGAAAAGATGCTCTCGGTCAGGATGGCGCCGGTGAGCAGCGTGCCGACCTGCAGGCCGATGGTGGTGACGACCGGGATCAGCGCATTGCGGAAGGCATGCAGGCCGATGACACGGCGCGGCGCCAGGCCTTTGGCGCGCGCGGTGCGAACATAGTCCTCACCCAGCACTTCGAGCATAGCCGATCGCGTCTGCCTGGCGATGACCGCCAGCGGAATGGTGCCAAGCACGATGGTGGGCAGTATGAGGTGCGACACCGCCGAGCGGAAGGCGCCCTTCTGCCCCGAGATCAGGGAATCGATGGTCATGAAGCCGGTCACCGGCTTGAAGAAATAGAGAAGGTCGATGCGGCCGGAGACCGGCGTCCAGTGCAGCGTACCGGAAAACACGATGATCAGCAGCAGCCCCCACCAGAAGATCGGCATGGAATAGCCGGCGAGCGCGGTGCCCATGGTCAGTTGGTCGAACCAGGAGCCACGGCGGATGGCAGCGAAAATGCCGAAGGCGACACCGAAGATGACGGCGAAGATCATGGCGAAGATGGCGAGTTCGACCGTGGCCGGGAACCGCACCAGGAAATCCTTCAGCACCGGTGTCTTGGTCGAAAACGAGGTGCCGAAATCGCCGCTGAGGATGTTGGTCAGGTAGGTCAGATACTGTTGCCAGATCGGCAGGTCGAAACCGAACTGATGCATCAGCGTCGTGTGGCGTTCGGGCGACAGGCCACGTTCGCCCGCAAGCACCAGCACCGGATCACCGGGCAGGATGCGCACGAAGCCGAAAGCGAGGATGGTTATCCCGATAAAGGTCGGGATGATGAGGGCGAGCTTGCCGAGGATGTAACGCAGCATGGCGGGCGAGGTGGGGCGGCGCCCTGTGGCGCCGCCCCGTTTCGCGAACCTTATTCGGCGATATCGACGCCGTCAAAGCGATGGATGCCGAGCGGATCCATCGCAAAGCCGGAGACGGTCTTCTGCATCGGCATGAACACCTTGGAGTGGGCGAGCGTCGCCCACGGTGCCTGCTCCTTGAAGATGACCTGCGCCTGTTCGTAGAGCTTGGTGCGCTCGGCCTGATCGGAAACCGTCTTGGCCTTGTTGATGAGCGCATCGAAGTCCTTGTTGCACCATTCCGCGCGGTTGTTCGAACCGACGGACGCGCAGCTCAGGAGCACGCCGAGGAAGTTGTCCGGATCGCCATTGTCGCCGGTCCAGCCGACGATGACGGCGCCGTCGTGATCGACCGCCGAAGCGCGCTTGAGGTATTCCCCCCAATCGTAGCTGACGATGTTGACGGTGACGCCTACCTTGGCGAAGTCGGCCTGGATCAGTTCGGCGGTGCGGCGCGCGTTCGGCATGTACGGGCGCGACACGGGCATGGCCCAGACGTTCATCTTGAGGTCCTTGACACCGGCCTCTTCAAGCATCTTCTTGGCCGCGTCCGGATCGTACGGATCGTCCTTCACGTCCTTGTTGTAGGACCACATGGTCGGCGGGATCGGGTTGATCGCCACCTGGCCGGCGCCCTGGAACACGGCGTCGATAATGGCCTTCTTGTTGATGGCCATGTTGAGCGCCTTGCGGACGCGCACGTCGTCGAACGGCTTCTGCTGGGTGTTGTACATCAGCGCGCCGACGTTCAGGCCTTCCTGCTCCGCGACCGTCAGGTTCGCATCAGCCTGCAGGCCGGCGATGTCGGCCGGTGCCGGATACGACATGATGTTGCATTCGCCGGCCTTCAGCTTCTGCGCGCGAACCGCCGGATCGGTGGTGATGGCGAACACCAGATCGTCGATCTTCTGCTTGCCGCCCCAATAGTCCGGGTTGGCCTTGTAGCGGATGGCGGCGTCGGTCTGGTAGTCGACGAAGATGAACGGGCCGGTGCCGACCGGCTTCTGGTTGAACAGTTCAGGCGTCTTGTCGGCCTGCAGCTTGTCGGCATATTCCTTCGAGACGATCGAGGCGAAATCCATGCCCAGCGTCGGAATGAAGGTGATCGCCGGTTCCTTGAGGGTGAACTTCACCGTCAGGTCGTCAACCTTCTCGACCTTGGTGATGTTGTCGCCGAACTGATCATTGTAATACTGATAGGCGATGCCCGGTATGTACTGGAACCAGGGGCCGTTCTTATCGACCTGGCGCTGGAACGAGAACACCACGTCGTCGGCGTTCAGGTCGCGGGTCGGGGTGAAGTAGTCGGTGGGCGCGAACTTGACGCCCTTGCGCAGCTTGAAAGTATATTCCTTGCCGTCGTCGGAAATGGTCCAGCTATCCGCCAGGCCGGGCGAGACCGAGGTCTTGCCGTGATCGAATTCGACGAGGCGGTTGAAGACGGTACGCGAGGACGCATCGAACGTCTGTCCCGCGGTGTACGGCGCCGGATCGAAACCTTCTGGCGACGCCTCCGCGCAGTAGACCAGAGTTTTCGCGTTGGCCACGCCGCCCAGGACGCTTGCAGCCAGCAACGCGGCTGCAAAAGTCAATTTCTTCTTCATTGAGCACTCCCTGATGTTCTTCCAAGCCCCTCTATCAGGCTCGCGAAGCGCGCATATAAGCACCGTTTTTCCGGGTTTGGAACACCCCGTTTGCTTACCCCGCGGGAAGCAGGAAAAAAATCCGCCATTTTGCTAAATGGCAGAAAAAATTAGCAGTTCTTTCTATTCACGAGATTATTAACGACCGCATTTTTTTATTGATCCGACGTCCGGCGACAGGGGTGCCGCGCCCCTGTCTTCATCGGCCGCGGATGCGCGAAGATGCCGGTTCCAGCTGTGGCCGGCGGGAAAGATTTACGGCGGCAAATCTTTCGGCGTCCTGCCGCTGGGGCAAGACTTGCACCGCCGCCGATAGAGGCAATACATAGATGGACATAGATGGACAACTGGCGGCAGCGGAGGGCGTCTCCATCAATCCGGGGGCGGTGCGGCACAGGCCAACGAGAAACAGGCGACCAGGGTTGTCGAGGAGGAACGGGTGGCAAAAGCGTCGAAGAGCCCAGTGAAAGCGCCGGCCAAGGCGGCCTCGAAACCAGCCGCCGGTGGAGACGGGCAAGGCAAGGCCGCGGGCAAGGCAGCGACCGCGAAGGCGGCGCCCAAACCCGCCAGGAATGCCCCCCCGGCGAAAGCCGCGGCCACGGCCAGCACCGCCACGAAGCCGGCTGCGAAAGCCGCGCCGGCAAAGGCGCCCGCGGCGAGGACGGGATCGGGCAAGGCCGGACCGGGCAAGGCCACGACGACGAAGAACTCGCCACCAGCGAAGACCGCACCGGCCTCGAAGCCGGCGACGGCGACCAGCCAGCGGCTGCCGAAGGCGCTTACCGAACTCGCCGCCGGCCTGCCGCAAAAGCCATGGCTCAACAGCTATCCCAAGAACATGCCTGCCGAGATCGGCGCCCTGCCCTACGGTTCCATCGGCGACTTCCTGGTGGGCGCCTGCAAGCAGTTCGCCGGTCAGCCGGCCTTCACCTGCATGGGCAAGTCCATCACCTACGCCGAACTCGAGCAGCTTTCGGCGGCCTTCGGTGCCTATCTGCAGTCCACTGGATTGCAGAAGGGCGCGCGCGTCGCCCTGATGATGCCGAACGTGCTGCAGTATCCCGTGGCGATGATGGCGGTCGCCCGCGCCGGCTTCACGGTGGTGAACGTCAATCCGCTCTACACGCCGCGCGAACTGGAGCATCAGCTCAAGGATTCCGGGGCGCAAGCCATCGTCATTCTCGAAAACTTCGCCAACACCTTGCAGACGGTCGTCGCCAGGACCTCGGTCAAGCACATCGTCGTCGCGGCCATGGGCGACCTGCTCGGCGGCCTGAAGGGCTCGATCGTCAATCTGGTGGTGCGCCGCGTCAAGAAAATGGTGCCTGCCTGGTCATTGCCCGGCCATGTCAAGTTCAATGCGGCCCTGAAGGCCGGCAGCGGCATGGCTTTCAAGCCGGCCACGGTAGCCGCCAATGACGTCGCCTTCCTGCAATATACCGGCGGCACCACCGGAATCTCCAAAGGCGCGACCCTCTCGCACAGCAATGTGCTGGCCAATGTCGCGCAGAATGCGCTGTGGCTGCAGGACGCCTACACCGTCAAGCCAAAGCCGGCGCATCTCAACCTCGTCTGCGCACTGCCGCTCTACCATATCTTCGCGCTGACGGTGAATGCGCTGATGGGCATGCAGATGGGCGGCCAGAACATACTGATCCCCAATCCGCGCGACATTCCAGGCTTCGTCAAGGAAATGGGCAAATATCCGATCCATATCTTTCCGGGCCTCAACACGCTGTTCAACGCGCTGCTCAACAATGAGGACTTCCGCAAGCTGGACTTCAAGCCGCTGCTTCTGACCTTGGGCGGCGGCATGGCGGTACAGAAGGGCGTCGCCGAACGCTGGAAGGCGTTGACCGGTTGCCCCGTCAGCGAAGGCTATGGCCTTTCGGAGACCTCGCCGGTGGCGACGGCCAACAAGTTCAGTTCCGGCGAGTTCACCGGCACCATCGGCCTGCCGCTGCCCTCGACCGAAATCGCCATCCGCGACGACGACGGCAATAACGTGCCGCTGGGCGAGGTCGGCGAGATCTGCATCAGGGGACCGCAGGTGATGGCCGGCTACTGGAACCGGCCGGACGAGACCGCCAAGGTGATGACCGCCGACGGCTTCTTCAAATCGGGCGACATGGGTTTCATGGACGAACGCGGCTACACTAAGATCGTCGACCGCAAGAAGGACATGATCCTCGTCTCCGGCTTCAACGTCTATCCGACGGAACTCGAGGAGGTGGTGGCGGCGCATCCGGGCGTGCTCGAAGTGGCGGCGATTGGCGTGCCGGACGAGCATTCGGGCGAAGTGCCGAAGCTGTTCATCGTCAAGAAGGACCCGGCCCTGACCGCCGAGGCCATCACCGCTTTTTGCCGCGAGAACCTGACCGGCTACAAGCGGCCGAAATTCATCGAGTTCAGGACCGAATTGCCGAAGACGCCGGTCGGCAAGATCCTGCGGCGGGCGTTGCGCGAATAGTGGCGGACGATCCCGCCGGCTTCGAAGCGCCGGGCCGACGCCTCGACCCGGCGGAATTCATCAAGGCGAATTTGCGCCTTGCCCCAGTGCGGGCGCTTCCTGAAATCCAGCTCTACACGCCCCATCCCGGCAGCGGGCTGAGGCGGCTCGTCGGGCCGCACGACGATCTGGACGAAGCCGAGCCGCTGCCGCCCTACTGGGCCTATGCCTGGGCCGGCGGCGCCGTGCTGGCGCGCCATATACTCAACCATCCGGAGATCGTGGCGGGCCGCCGCGTTCTCGACCTCGGCGCTGGCTCCGGCCTGGTCGGCATCGCCGCCGCCAGGGCCGGCGCAGCGGAAGTGATCGCCGCCGAGATCGACCGCAACGGCGTCGCCGCGATCCGCCTCAATGCCGCGGCCAACGCCGTCGAGATCACCATCTTCGACAAGGATCTCACCACAGGCCCGCCACCGGCCGCCGACCTCGTGCTGGCGGGCGACGTGTTCTACTGCCGTGAGGTTGCCTTGCGGGTTATGCCGTTCCTCGACCGCTGCCTGGCATCAGGCATCGAGGTACTGGTCGGCGACCCCCGCCGCAACGATTTGCCGCTCACCCGGCTGCGATTGATCGCTGAATATGAGGTGCCGGATTTTGGGGATGCAAAGGGGATTGCGAGCAGACCGAGCGGGGTGTTTTGGTTTAAGGCGGAAGAGCGGTAGGGCGCTGGGCGCAGGCCGATAGCTGGAACGGCCGGGGTTCGAGCCAGTGCTTGCTTAGGTCGAATGAACGTCTGGTTAGCGCCTAATTCCGGTCGTTCATCCACCTCCCGGGAGTTCCCGAAGGCGGACAGTCTGCTCACTGGCCGGACGCCAGCATTTGAATGCAACTCTAACTTGTAGTTAGCTTGTAATTCCGTGCCTAGCCTAAGCGATTGCGTTCTTGCAATATCCCAGGTCAAGCTCCAGAGCCAGTTAACATCAATGGATCTCGAGTGCGCGCTTATCGACTGCCATTAGGATCGGGGAAGCCGCAAAGACGATCTTTCGAAAAACTCAGAGCTTTCCAAGTCGAGAATTCGGAGAGCATGCCGACCAGAGCGAACGCGAACACGTCGGTGTCGAACCGATGCTTTTGGCGCTTTCGATGGAGCTGGCACTCAAAGCGTGGTTCGTCTTCGACCACGACGATCCAAGAGTCGTCAAATCGCACAACCTGATGAAGCTGTTTGATCGCCTAGAGCCCGAAAGCCAAGAGAAACTCGACGCTGAGTTCAAAAGGTCAGTGGCCCGGTATCATCCCCATGGTTTCTAGATCGACTACAGTATTCGTCACATTTTGCATCAGCACCAAGATGCCTTCACCGACTGGCGCTACTTTCACGAGGCGAAGAAATCGATGATGTTCGATCAGGGTGCTTTTGAGGCAACGCTCGAAATGGTGCTCCGTGAGTTCGAGAAAAGGTATCGCATTGAGCGGTGAAGCCGCTTTGGCCATCCTGAATGCAGTCCGGATCGGAGGCCCTCAATGCGGCAGTGAATGCTCGTTTCGAGCGGTAGCTTCGGGCAGGAGCTTTCCGTGCCGGAGCGAAGGGCTAACGACCGCAACGAGGGGATCCCCAGAACTGCGCCGCGGGAATGTCTGCTTACTACATTTCAATTCCGAGATCGGACTATCCGAAATCGGCCCAGACTCGGTCATTCGGGTGCCCATCTTCATCCTGTCGGGTGAATCTAGAAACGGCTAAAAACCGCGATTCCTGTGGAATGGCGCGCCCGGCATAGCGAAGATGGGCACTCAGACCATTGGCAAATTGCGGTGTCACTTAACTCGTTTGCATGCTGATCGGCGCAGCGCAGCAGACCCGCTAGGGTCAGGAGCCATTGATGTGAGGCGCGTGATCTGTTTCAGGCTCCGCGACCCTAGACCCGCCTTTATCGTGGTCCCCAACCAGGCTTCCGATCAGGTTTCGGACCCAGCGGTGGCCCGCATGCCTATGACATCTCTCGTGCCAAATCAGACTGACATTGAATTGCTCACCTAGCCAGGGCAGATCAACCATCATGAGTTTTTCTGATTGCCTAATAAATAGGCGCCTTGGCACGAGTGCAACCAAATCACTATCTAAGACGATCTCCGGCAGGAGCAAAAAGGAGGCCGCTGACACGACGACGTTGCGTCGGTAACCAAGTGTCGCCAAAGCACTGTCCACTGGCGTTTCGAAGTCGCCGCCTCGCGGTGACACCACAACGTGTTCCAATTCGACATATTCGTCTATTGTCATACCCGATTTCAGCCGAGGATGACCGTGTCTTCCTATGAGGACATAAGTTTCGTCGAATAAGTGACACGTCCGTAGGTGCGGGGCCGACCGCTCGGGAGTAGCGATAACAAGATCGACTTCCTTATTCCCCAATTGCTGCTCCACCAGCTCGGGCACCAGATGCCGTACGGCCACCCGTACTCCCGGCGCCGTCTGCCGGAGAGCCAAGACGAACGGCATCACCACTGCTGCCTGGATATAGTCAGAACAGCCGATCGATACGGTAAGCTCGGCCTTGCCGGGATCAAAGTCCTGATGAGAATGTAACGCGTTGCGCACGTGATCCAGCGCGTCTCTCAGTTGCGGTGCAAGTTCGATTGCCTTGGCGGTCGGGATCATGCCTCGACGAGTCGGGAGCAGAAGCGGGTCGTCAAACAAATCCCGAAGCCGTGCTAGTTGCGCGCTTACAGCCGGCTGACTGAGGTGCAGTTGATCTGCCGCTTTCGTTACGTTTTGTTCGGCAAGCAGCACTTCGAGCGTCGCCAAGAGATTGAGGTCGATGCGACTGTCATTCACCGTGTCTATTCCTAGTCGCCGTTTAATCATTTCTATATATGATGATCGCGGCGCTGCCCGTCAACGGCTTGGCCGCCTAATGGGAAGCTGTCTGTGTTGGCGTCGGGCCGCTGGCGCGAAAGCGATCGCTGCTTCTTACGATTGGTAGAGAGCCGCCAAACTGGAGCGGAGGGAGCCGTGCGGCACCGACGGGCCAATCGAACGCCCGCGTGCAAGTGCCAACGTGGCGATCAGCGGTTAGGTATCCGCTATCTGGATAGCACGGGTCAAGATAATCGATTTCACAAATCTTAGTCAGATACTCATGTTGAGGCCAGCCGGGCTTCCAATCCCGAGCCGGAGGCATCGAGTGATCTCAGTCAGCATCCCATACCCGACTAGCTTAGCGCGCGCTTTGGCGCGAACTGCTGCAACGAAACAAGCATTCTGCTGGTGATCGAGGAGCCTCGCCGCGCCGTCAACAGTGTAAGTATCGAAATCGATGTCGGCATCATCGAGCCGAGCGCGCCCGGGGGGGGCACGCAAAATCCCCGAAAACGTCTGGGTCACCAACGCGCAAGCCCTGGCGCGCAATTGATACCGATCGGGAACATCAGACACAGCTCTCAACAACTACGGAGACCATCTCGTGAAAAGAAATATTCTCATCGTTTACGCACACCCTGAGCCCACTTCGCTGACACGGCAGCTGGTCGACGTGACCGCTGAGATGTTGTCGGCGGCGGGGCACACCGTGGTCCATTCGGACCTCTACGGCATGAAGTGGAAGGCGGGGTACGACGCCGATGACTTTCCGATGCGCAACAACCCTGAGCGACTGTCGTTCATCATGGAATCGGACCATGCTTACGCAAGCGGGCATCAGACGCCCGACGTGATCGCCGAGCAGCAGAAGCTGCTCGCGGCCGATGCTGTGGTCCTGCAATTCCCGCTGTGGTGGTTCGGCGTGCCCGCGATCTTGAAGGGCTGGATAGAGCGAGTCTATGCCTTCGGTTTTGCCTACGGCTATCAGAATGGCTCCAACGAGTTCCGCTTTGGCGACGGCATCCTCAAGGGCAAGCGAGCGCTGGTCAACGTGCAGGCAGGCGGCCCAGTGGCCGATTATGGCCCGCGGGGTATCAACGGGCCGATAGAGCAACTGTTGTTCCCGCTGACTCATGGCGCGCTGTTCTACCCCGGCATGGACGTGCTCCCGACGCACGCGGTCTATGGCGCGGGTCACGTTTCCACGGCGGAGCAAGTGGACGCGATCAAGGCAGCATGGCGTGTACGTCTCGCCGGGCTATTCACCGACAAGCCGATTCCCTTCCGTTCGCAAAACGGCGGCGACTTCCCCGATCGCCACACCATGGCCGACCACGTTGCGCCGGGCCAAACCGGCCTCGCCGCGCACTTTGCCGATCTGATCGACGCATAAAGAGCAACACTGATGTCGCCTGCATTGTTCGCGCTTGCCGTGGCGGCCTTCGCCATCGGCACGACGGAGTTCGTCATGATCGGGCTTGTCCCGGATGTCGCGCGCGATCTTACGGTAACGATACCCCAAGCCGGTCTGCTTGTGACTGGCTATGCCCTGGCCGCGACCGTTGGGGCGCCGACGGTCACGGCCCTTACTGGAAGGCTTCCCCGCCGCGGGCTTGTGGTTGGACTGATGAGCCTGTTCACGCCCGGTAATCTGCTTGGCGGCGCTGCACCGACTTATGAAGTGCTGCTGGCCGGGCGGATCGTGACAGGAGTGGCGCACGGCGTGGTCTTCGCCGTCGGCGCGCCGATTGCGATGAGCCTGGCGGATCGTGAGCGCGGCGCGCGGGCGGTGGCGACGATGTTCGCAGGGCTCACCCTTGCAATGGTCATCGGTGTCCCGTTCGGCACAATCGTCGGACAGAGCCTTGGGTGGCGTGCACCGCTGCTGGCGGTGGCTGTGCTCGGCTGCCTCACGGCAGCGCTATTGCGACTTTTGTTGCCGCGGGAAATTCCCCACGCTCCGCCCGCCGGTTTAAGGTCGCAGTTCGCCGTATTGGCGAAGCCCCGCCTCCTGGCGCTCTATTTCATCGCCATGACCGGGTTCGGCGGATCATTCGTGGTTTTCACCTTTCTCGCACCGCTGCTGACGGAGGTAACCCACGTGTCTCCTGCCGCAGTCAGCTTGGCGTTCATGGCATTCGGCGCAGCTGCGGTGGTCGGGAATTTTGGTGGGGGCCGGCTTAGCGATGCACTCGGCACGCGGCGCAGCCTGATGGCAGCGCTGGTCGGTCTGGTCCTGGCCCTTGCGACGCTGCCCTTTTCGGCCCCGCACGTCCTGACAATGTTCGCCAACCTGCTCCTCTGGTCTGCCTGCTGCTTCTGTCTTGGCCCGATCGTTCAGTCTGGCGTGGTCGCGGCCGCGGAAGAGGTCGCGCCCGACGCCGTCGCGACTGCTTCGGGTGGAAAGCGGACATTGCGCCTACGGCAACGCCGACCTGCATGGCAGACGTTTTGCCGTGGCGCCGTTCGCAAAAAGGATGGCGTTTCAGGAAACGTTGTGCGCAGCTTTCAGTTCAGTCGGTATTACCCTTCGGCGGTCAACGTCGTCAGCCGTTTAAGCGGAGAACATCATGATTTCACCCTACATAATAAACATTCCTGACGAACGGCTCGCCACGATCAGAGCCAAGGTCGAGGCTTATGACTGGAGCCAGCTGCCGGATGCGGGGGGCTGGTCAGCGGGGGTCGGGGTTGATGACCTCAAGCGACTCGCCGCGTATTGGCGGTACAGCTACGACTGGCGTGCGGTCGAACGGCGCCTCAACGCGCTGCCCAACTTCACGGCCGACGTGGAAGGCGAGCACCTCCACTTCGTTCATGTGAAGGGCGACGGCTCCAAGCCGCCCGTACTGCTTCTCCACGGCTGGCCGGGCTCGTATCTCGAGTTCGAGCGGCTGTTGCAGCCGCTCGCAGCGGACGGGCACGACGTTGTCGTCCCCTCGCTTCCTGGCTTCGCGTTCTCCAACCCGATCACGCGCCCGATCGGCCCGCGGCGGGCTGCTGCACTCGTGCATGGGCTGATGATACAACTTTTCGGCGACGCGCGGTATTTCGTTCAAGGGGGCGATTGGGGCCACGGCATCGCGGCCTGGGCAGCGCATGATCGACCGGACGCTCTGCTCGGCATTCATATCAACATGATGACCGTGCGTGCGGAGGATGCCGCTCCGACGACCGACGAGGAGAAGTCCTTCGCCGCCAAGCGTGCCGCGATTGCCGATCGGGAGAGCGCCTACTTTCACGAGCAGGAAACCCGTCCGCAGACGCTCGGCGTCGCGATGGCCGACAGCCCGGTCGGAGCGGCGGGCTGGATACTCGAGAAGTTCGGCAAGTGGGCCGATCTTCCGACAACCGCCGATGGCGACCCCGACATCTGGAGCAAATTTTCCGAGGAGGAACTCCTCACCAACATCATGCTCTACATCGCGCCGGCATCGTTCGTGACGGCAACCTGGATCTACTACGGCAGCCGGCTTGAGGAGTCGCGGATGCTTCCGGCCGGCACCCGCATCCAGGTGCCGACCGGCGTTGCGGCCTTCCCCGATCCAGTGTTCTTGCCGCCGCCGCGCTCGTTCGCGGAGAAGACCTACAACATCGTGCATTGGACCGACATGCCGCGGGGCGGGCATTTCGCCGCGCTGGAAGAGCCGGAACTGATGCTGGCCGACCTGCGCGCCTTTATCGCGACGGTGTCGGGAGCGCGCTTTGGCTGCTTTCGGGACCATGGATTGACTGCCTAAACGTCTCCAATTGGAAGCTTCCTGCCATTCGGAAGTGCCCGCCGCGCACGGCAGTTATCCAATCGCCAAGACCCGAAAGCTGACTGTCCGCTCACGGCCCCATCTCGGCCATCGAAGTCAAACCACCTTCCCACCCCTTCTCCGGATCACGCCGTCTCCTTGACCCGTGCGGCCAGAAAATCCGGCAGGTCGGCAACCGAATCCAGGATGACGTCGGCGATCTCGGCCAGCGATTCGCGGGTGCCGGTGCCGGAGAGCACGCCGATCGCAAGGCCGCAGCCGCCGGCGCGCGCCATTTCGAGATCGTGCCTGTTGTCGCCGACCATGGCGATCTCGCTTGGCTTCAGGCCGGTGAGGTCGCAAAAGGCCTGGATGGTGTCCGGGGCCGGCTTGGGATTGGCGACGGCGTCATATCCGTAAGCGGCATCGAACAGTTGTGCGACGCCGAGCGTGACCAGCGTTTTTTCGGCGCCGCTGGTCGAATCGTTGGTGGCGACGCCAAGCCGGTAGGATCGCTTGTGCAGCAGGGCCAGCGTGTCGACGACATCAGGCAGCGCCACCGCCATCGCCGAGCCCTGCACCGAGGTAATCTCGTTGAAGCGGGCGACGGCCAGCATCTGATCCTCGTTGGACAGGCGCGGAAACCACAGTTCGACGACGTCGAGATTGGTGCCGGAGGCAAAGATGGAGTCGGGCTTGAAGCGCCGGTTGGCGAAATCGAAACCGGCGGCCGCGAGCAGCCTGTCGGCCTTCCAGCGATCGCCCTCGGCTGCATCCATGGCCATGAAATCGGCAACGCCGAGCCAGGTCGCGTTGAAATCGACAAGTGTCCCGTCCTTGTCGAACAATATTCCCTTGATGTCTGCCAAACTTTTCACTCCGAACCACGCAATTGGCGGATGTATCCCACAAGGCCAGCGGTCGACGCGTCGCGCTTGGCGGCACTTTCCTTGCCTTCCACGACAGGCAGGAGGCCGGTCGCCAGTTCCTTGCCGAGCTCTACGCCCCACTGGTCGAAGGAGTTGATGTTGAACAGCGTTCCCTCGACGAAGACGCGGTGCTCGTAGAGCGCGATCAGCCGGCCGAAGGTGCGCGGGTCGAGCTTGCGGTAGAGGATGGTCACCGAGGGCCGGTTGCCGGAGAAGACACGGTGCGGGGCGATGCGGTCGACATCGGCCGGCTTCATGCCCTTGGCCAGCATCTGCGTGCGTGCCTCGTCCAGCGTGCGGCCCTTCATCAAGGCTTCCGACTGCGCCAGGCAGTTGGCGAGCAGCAGGTCATGCTGATGCTTGAGATCAGGCTCGTGGCCGACCGCGGCGGCGAGGAACTCGACCGGGATCAGATCGGTGCCCTGGTGCAGCAGCTGGAAGAAGGCGTGCTGCCCGTTGGTGCCTGGCTCGCCCCAGACCAGAGGCCCGGTCGGCGTCGTCACCGGCGTGCCGTCAAGGGTGACGCTCTTGCCGTTCGATTCCATGTCGAGCTGCTGCAGATAGGCCGGCAGCCGTGACAACCGCTGGTCGTAGGGGATGACCGCGCGGGCCGGATAGCCGCAGATCACGCGGTGCCACCAGCCGACCAGCCCCAGGAGCGCCGGCAGGTTCTTCTGGAGCGGCGCGGTGCGGAAATGCTCGTCCATCTCGTGCGCGCCGTCGAGGAAGGCGCGGAAATTCCGCGGGCCGATGGCGATCATGACCGGCAGGCCGATCGCGCCCCACAACGAATAGCGGCCGCCGACCCAGTCCCAGAAGCCGAAGACGCGATCCGGCTCGATGCCGAACTTGGCCACCAGGTCGAGCGCGGTCGAGACGGCGGCGAAATGCTTGCCTACGGCTTCCTTGCCGAGCGCTTTCTGCACCCAGTCGCGCGCCGTCTGCCCATTGGTCATCGTCTCGACCGTGGTGAAGGTCTTGGAGGCAATGATGAACAGCGTGGTTTCGGCGGACAGCCCCTTCAGCGTGTCGTGGATATGGGCGCCGTCAATGTTGGAGACATAGTGCGCGCGCGGACCGTCATGATAGGGGGCGAGCGCCAGCGTCGCCATGGCCGGACCAAGGTCCGAGCCGCCGATGCCGATGTTGACGATGTCGGTGATCTTCTTGCCGGTGGCACCTGTTGCCTTGCCGGAGCGGATCGCCTCGGCGAAAGAGCCCATCGCATCGAGCACGGCAACGACATCCGCCTTGACGTGCTGGCCGTCGACCGTGACCCCCTTGCCGCTGAGGTTGCGCAGCGCCGTGTGCAGCACGGCGCGGTCTTCGGTGACGTTGATCTTCTTGCCGGCGAACATGGCGGCGCGGCGGCCTTCGAGATCGGCGGCGGCGGCGAGCTTCTCCAGCAGATTCATTGTCGCCGCGTCGACGGCGCATTTAGACCAGTCGAGCAGGAGGTCACCATCGGTGGCGGAGAACGTCTTGAAGCGCTGCGGATCGGCGGCGAAGACCTGGCGCATGTCGCCAGGGACCGCGGCGCGATGATCGCGCAGGGCGGCAAGCTGTTTCTGGAAGGCTGACTGATCCACTGGCGGGGACTCCTGGCGTTTTGGACGCACCATATCAGACCGGATGTTTCCGGCGCGTGTCGTCGCGCCACAACTATTGAGCCGAATTCCATCCGGTCAATACGCGGCGATGACGCAGCGCATCACGATGCGATGACACAATGTATCGGGTGGCGAGGTGGCCGCGGCTTATTTCGAGCTTGAAGGATCACTGGCATAAATCCCAAAGATCAGAAAAATTGATTGGCGCAACCCCTTGTGCCACGGTTACGTTCGGCTGGTCCAGCCAAGCAAAAAAAGCTGGCCATCGAGGAACATCTTCCATGCCACAGAGAAACGACACGGCGATATGGTCCGGCCTGTTCCGGATTTCGGCTGAATCCGGCCAAACCCTGCAGGCGCAGATCCGCCAAGCCATCGTGGCCGCCATTCTCGACCGCCAGATCGCCGCTTCGATGCCGCTTCCCTCCTGCCGGATCCTGGCCGAGAAACTCGGCGTGGCGCGCGGAACGGTGGTCCTGGCTTTCCAGCAGCTCGTCGACCAGGGTTTCCTGGTGGCGCGCGAGCGGCGCGGCCATTTCGTCAATCCGGACGTGCTGGCGACACCCGCCAAGCCGCACCAGAAGGCGCCCGACCAGGCCAACGAGATCGACTGGAAGGCGCGCCGGCAGATCGCGGCAAGCGACATGCCGCCGCCGGCCAAGCACGAGAACTGGATCAAGTCGTCCTACCCCTTCGTCTACGGCCAGTTCGACCCGGCGCTGTTCCCGACCGCCGAGTGGCGCGAGTGCAACCGCATGGCGCTGGCCGTGCTGGAGATCCGCAACTGGGCGTCCGACATGGTCGACCGCGACGATCCGCTGCTGATCGAGCAGATACAGGCACGGCTCTTGCCCAGGCGCGGCATCTTCGCCAATCCCGACGAAATCATCGTCACGCTGGGCGCCCAGAACGCGCTCTACATGCTGGCCTCACTGCTGATGACCAAGGGCTCGAAAGTGGCGATGGAGGATCCGGGCTACCCCGATGCGCGCTCGATCTTCCGCCTCGCGGGCGCCGACATCGAGCCGGTGCCGGTCGACCAGTCCGGTATCGTAACCTCCTCTATTCCCAATGATTCCGGCTTCGTCTTCGTCACCCCCAGCCATCATTGCCCGACCATGGTGCCGCTGTCGGCGGAGCGGCGGCAGGACCTCCTGGCGCGCGCCAACCGGCACAACCAGATCATCATCGAGGACGGCTACGACAGCCAGCTTCTCGACGAGGCACCGCAGCAGGCGCTGAAGAGCCTCGACCGCTCCGGCCGTGTCGTCTATGTCGGCTCGATGTCGAAGACGCTGGCGCCGGGCCTGCGGCTTGGCTACATCGTGGCCTCGGCTGGACTAATCGCCGAACTCCGGGCGCTGCGCCGTTTCATGCTGCGCCATCCGCCGGCCAACAACCAGCGCGCCGTGGCATTGTTCCTCTCGCTCGGCCATCACGAAGCGCTGGTGCGGCGGCTGTCGAGCGCCTTCGACGAGCGGCGCAAGCGCCTGGTCCATGCGATTTCCGCCTTCTTGCCGGAGTGGCGCTCGACGGATTCGGCCGGCGGCACCTCGCTTTGGCTGGAAGGACCACGGGGTACCGATTCCCGCGGTTTGGCCGAGGCCGCCGCCTCGCGCAGCGTCATCATCGAGCCGGGCGACCGCTTCTTCGACCGTACCGAAAAGCCTTCGCGTTTCATGCGGTTGGGCATTTCCT
Organism: Mesorhizobium sp. M8A.F.Ca.ET.207.01.1.1; assembly: GCF_004794715.1. NCBI lineage: Bacteria > Pseudomonadati > Pseudomonadota > Alphaproteobacteria > Hyphomicrobiales > Phyllobacteriaceae > Mesorhizobium > Mesorhizobium sp. M8A.F.Ca.ET.207.01.1.1. Next base: position 281,527 of record NZ_SRUS01000007.1, read on the forward strand.
CGATCGCGCTGCAGCACATCGAGCCCGGCATCCGGGAATTGGCCACCGCCGCTGGCCGCAGACCCGCCGCGGCCTGATCCATTCTTCGATCCTTTGACGGGAGCCGCCTTCAAGCGGCTCCCGCTCCCTTTTCTCTGGCATACTCGACTGAACCCGCTGGCTCATAGGCTGTGCCAATGCCGGCGGCATAGTCGTGGCACAAAGGGGAAGAAGCAGCCGATGGTGGACCAACCGCCGCGCTGTTTCTCAGGAAAGGTGGAGTGTTTTCCATGTCAGTGGTTCTTGAAAAGCAGGACGCGGCGGATCAACGCTCCCGCCGCTCCGGGGGGCGCGAAGCGCGTCGCGCGATGCGGGCAGCGCCGCTCGCCGACGACATCAAACCGGTGCGTGCCGGCCTCGAGGGCGGCAGCTACGGACCACTCAAGGGCAATGATCGCGAGCGTATCCACGAAGCGGTGCTGACGCTTCTGGAGACAGTCGGCTTCGCCAACGCCATCCCCTCCTGCATCGAGGCGCTGACCCAGGCCGGCGCCACCTATGGCGATGACGGCCGCATCCGGTTCCCGCGCGCGCTGGTGCTCGAGACGATCAAGAAGGCGGCACGGAATTTCACCTTGCACGGCCAGGATCCCAAACACGACATGGTGATACAGGGCAAGCGCGTGCATTACGGCACGGCGGGTGCCGCCGTGCATCTGGTCGATGTCGAGAAGCGCGAATACCGTGAGTCGCTGCTGCAGGACATCTATGACGCGGCCCGCATCGTCGAAGGGCTCGACAACATCCATTTCTTTCAGCGGCCGATGGTGCCGCGCGACATTCCCGATCCGCTCGAAATGGACTTCAACACGCTCTACGCCTGCGTGATGGGCACGTCCAAGCATGTCGGCACCTCGTTTACGGTGCGCGAGAACGTGCAGCCGGCGCTCGAAATGCTCTACGCGATTGCCGGCGGCGAGGACAATTTCCGCGCCAGGCCGTTCGTGTCGAACTCGAACTGCTTCGTCGTGCCGCCGATGAAATTCGCCGAGGATGCCTGCGGCGTGCTCGAAGCATGCGTCGAGGGCGGCATTCCAATCCTGCTGCTGTCGGCCGGACAGGCCGGCGCCACGGCGCCGGCGGCGATTGCCGGCGCCGTGGTGCAAGCGGTAGCCGAAGTGCTGGCCGGTCTGGTCTATGTCAACGCCATCAAGCCGGGGCATCCGGCGATCTTCGGCACCTGGCCGTTCGTATCGGACCTGCGCACAGGCGCCATGTCGGGCGGCTCGGCCGAACAGGCGGTGCTGACCGCCGCCTGCGCCCAGATGGCGCAATTCTACGACCTGCCGGGCGGCTCGGCCGCAGGCATGACGGATTCGAAGCTGCCCGACATCCAGTCCGGTTATGAAAAGGGCATCACCGACGTAATGGCCGGCCTTGCCGGGCTCAACCTGGTCTATGAATCGGCCGGCATGCATGCCTCGCTGCTCGGCTTCTGCCTGGAAAGCCTGATCATCGACAACGACATGCTCGGTCATTGCCTGCGCTGCGTGCGCGGCATCGAGGTGACCGACGAAGCGCTGTCGATCGCCACCATCGCCGATGTCTGCCTGAAAGGCCCGGGGCACTATCTCGGCAACGAGCAGACGCTGCGGCTGATGCAGACGGAATATTTCTATCCCGCCGTTGGCGACCGGTTTTCGCCGAAGGAATGGAATGAGAAGGGCCGGCCCGACATATTGCAGCGGGCGATCATCGAGAAGAAACGCATCCTTGCCGAGCGCTTTCCGCGCCATGTGCCGAAGCTGCTCGACGACAAATTGCGCGCCCGCTTCGGCGACATGATCAAGCTGCCGCGCGGCGGTATGGGCGGGTAGCCGCTCCTCGTCAAACAGTCTACTCGGCTGCCAGCCCGTAGTGTTCGACGACTTCGGCGTTGATCAGCTTGGCGTGCAGCGCCATCAGCACGATCTGGGCATCGAGGCCGTCGCCGGCTTCGAGAGCCGCCTCGATCCGGCGCTCCGCATCGAGCCGCTGTTGCGGACCTTGCGCCCGCTCGAAGGTTTCCGGTCCGGCGATGCAGTAGCTGAACAGGGTCGCCACCCGCGGATAGGCCCGCGGCGGCGGTTCCTCGGGCCAGTGGTCCTTCATCAGATTGACGATGGTGAGTTTTACGCCCTCCGGCACCAGGGCCGGATGCAGGTCGGCGCCGCGCAAGGCGGCATCGAGCTGCCGCAGATCACCCGAGCGGCCGAACATGCCGAGAAAGCCAAGAGAAGAGCGTCGTTGCGCCATGAGTGTCCAATCCGTTTTCCCACCAGTTAGGTGGTTGGCCGGCGGAATACAAAGATAGTGACCGGCGTCTATCCGCTCACCGCCAGCAGCAAGACGCCGGCCAGGGCCGACCCGGCAAGTGTCGGCAGCATGCCGACCTTCAGCCTGAGGATGGCAATCATGGCGGCGCAGGACAGCAGTGCGGCGCGCCAGTCGATCGACGACGGCACCGGCACGTTCATGCCGAGGCCCAACTTGCGCACGTCGTGGAAGATGACGTGCAAGGCAAACCATAGAGCCAGGTTCAGGATGACGCCGACCACGGCGGCGGTGATGGCGCCGAGCGCAGCCGACAGAGCCTTGTTGCCGCGCAGGGCCTCGATATAGGGCGCGCCGAGGAATATCCAGAAGAAGCAGGGCGTGAACGTAACCCATAAGGTCAGCAGCGCTCCAAGCGATCCGCCAAACAACGGGCCTATCGCGCCGGAGTGGCGAAAGGCGGCGATAAAGCCGACAAACTGCAACACCAGAATGAGCGGCCCCGGCGTGGTCTCGGCAAGCCCGAGGCCATCGACCATCTCGCCGGGCGCCAGCCAGCCGAAGGATTCGACGGCCGCCTGTGCGACATAGGCAAGAACCGCGTAGGCGCCGCCGAAGGTGACGACCGCCATCAGGCTGAAGAAACCGCCTATCTGCGTCCATACGCTGTTTGTCCCGGTGAGCGCCCAGAGCAACAGAACCGGCCCGAGCCAGATCGGCAGCCAGATCGCGATAATGCGCGGCGCATGCCATCTTGTCGGTCTGGCATGGGCCAGTTGGCCGCGCTCGAACATCAGGTCGACCGCGCCCTTGATGTCGGGAGCATCGTTCTTGCCGTGCGCCGCACCGGAAAACAGGGCTGGCGCGACGCGGTTTCCCGCCCATCCCACCAATCCCGCAATCAGGACGATGAGCGGGAACGGAATGCTGAGGACATAGATGCCGAGAAAAGCGCAAAGCGCGATCGCCACCATCACCCGGTTCTTCAAGGCGCGGCGGCCGATGCGGATCACCGCCTCGACCACGACCGCGAGCACGGCGGCCTTGACGCCGAAGAACAGAGACTCGACCAGCGGGACATCGCCGTAGAGCGCATAGAGGATGCTCAAGGTGAGCATGACGAGTGCGCCCGGCACCACGAACAGGATGCCGGCGACGAGACCGCCGGCCGTCCTGTGCAGCAGCCAGCCGATGTAGATGGCGAGTTGCTGGGCTTCGGGACCGGGCAGCAGCATGCAGTAGTTCAAGGCATGCAGGAAACGCTGCTCGCCGATCCAGCGCCGATCCTCGACCAATTCCTTGTGCATGAGCGCGATCTGCCCCGCTGGCCCGCCGAAGCTCAGCAATCCGATCTTCGCCCAGAGTTTCGTGGCTTCGCGGAAGCTCGGGACCGCCGGCACCTCGACGATGTCTGCACTTTCTCCCGAAATGAGGCTGCTCATGTTGGCTTCGCCCCGCCCGGCCAGTTGTGCGTCTCCTCAGTGGCGTCGCGGCACCAGCGGAAGAACGCGTCATAGAGAAGCATCCCCGCCTCCAGCTGTTCCAGATCGTCGCGGAACATGCGTGACAGGCCAAGCGAGGCGGCAAGGAATCCGGCGGCTTGGGGAACGAGATCGAGCCTGGCGGTGTCGGCCGCGCGCACGATCGTGGCAAGGCGATCGAGTGCCTGGGATTCCAGCCCGAACTCCTCGATCATCGTGTCGAAGGTGCAGCGTTCGCCGCGATGGCTCCAGAACACATTGTCGATGTCGAAGGGCACGGCCTGAAAGCGGTCCGCGACAGCAGGCACTTCGGCCGCCTCGACAAAGAGGAAGACCGCATGCGGATCGACGAAGCGCCGGATCAGCCAGGGGCAAGCGATGCGATCGACCTTGGGGCGAGCCCGCGTCACCCAGACGGTGCGGCCTTTTTCATCGCGGGACGGGATCTTGGCGGCGTGGACCAGTAGGCCGCCGGCATCACGCCAGGCCTCGAAACCGCCTTCGAGGGATTCGGCGGCAACGCCCTGGTGCCGCAGCCAGGCGGCCACGCCTTGCGAGAGCTTTTGCCCCTTCTGGCAGACCACGGCCACCTGGCTGCCGGCAAGGTCGGCTGCCCAGGTCGAGACGGTCTTGAAGTTGCGCCGGTGCGAGGCCGGCAGCGGGCGCGGGTCGGCATCGTAGTCCTCATCGAGGCGGACATCGACGATTACAGGCGCGCCGGGCAAACCAACCAGACGGGATAGTTGCTGTACGGTAATTTCGGTTGTTGACGGCATGGCGTCCACCTCCTGAAAAGAGAAGCTTGGACGCGAACATTGGGCTGACGCCTCACGGGGTGGTCGCGATGCACCCCTTGCGGTGATGTTGGAATTGTTGGGCGGTCTTGTCAAGGACGGAGCATTCCCGGCTACGCCGTCAGAGCGGCGGCCTGATCGATCAGGCCGCCGGTCCTCGTCCATCCATCATCCGTGACCAGCCAGGAATAATCGACGACTATTCCGTGGAATAATCAGTGATTGTCGCGAGGCACGCCCATGGTATGGGCGACATCCTGGTATTTCACAGCCGGCTTCAGCACCATGCCGGCCGAGAACTGGTCGACCATGCCGCGCTGGATTTCCTGCCATGGCGTCTGGTGCTGGGGATAATGGTAGCCGCCATCTTTCTGCAGCTCGGCGCGCCGCCGCGTGATCTCGTCGTCGCTGACGAGGATGTTCGCGGTGCCTTTCCTCAGATCGATGCGGACGCGGTCGCCGGACTTGAGCAACGCCAGACCGCCGCCGACCGCGGCTTCCGGCGAGGCATTCAGGATCGACGGCGAGCCCGACGTGCCGGACTGGCGGCCGTCGCCGATGCAGGCCAGCGCGTGGATACCCTTCTTGATGAGGTAGGCCGGCGGCTGCATGTTGACGACCTCGGCGCCGCCGGGATAGCCGACCGGGCCAGCGCCGCGCATGAACAGGATGGTGTGCTCGTCTATGCCTTGCGCCGGGTCGTCGATGCGGGCGTGGTAATCCTCCGGCCCATCGAAGACCATGGCGTTGCCCTCGAAGGCTTCCGGGTCGTTCGGGTTCGATAGATAGCGCTCGCGGAATTCGGGCGAGATGCCGCTCATCTTCATGATCGCCGAATCGAACAGATTGCCCTTGAAGTTGATGAAGCCGGCATCGGCCTTCAGCGGCTCGGCCACGGTGCGGATGACATCGGTGTTCTCGTTGGCGACCCCCTTGCAGTTGTCGCCGATCGACTTGCCGTTGACGGTCAGGGCATCGGGGTGCGGCAGCATTCCGGCCTTCATCAGCTCGGCCACCACGGCAGGCACGCCACCGGCGTGATGATAGTCTTCGCCGAGATATTCACCCGATGGCTGCAGGTTGACGATGAGCGGCACCTTGAGGCCGACCTTCTGCCAGTCGTCATTGTCGAGCGGCACGCCGAGATGGCGGGCGATCGCGTTGAGATGGATCGGCGCGTTGGTGGAACCGCCGATCGCCGAATTGACGACGATGGCGTTTTCGAAGGCCGCGCGGGTCATGATGTCGGACGGTTTCAGGTCTTCGTGCACCATGTCGACGATGCGCTTCCCGGTCTCATAGGCGATCTGGCCGCGCTCGCGGTACGGCGCCGGGATGGCGGCCGAACCGGGCAGTTGCATGCCGAGCGCCTCGGCCAGCGAATTCATCGTGGTGGCGGTGCCCATCGTGTTGCAGTAGCCCGTGGACGGCGCCGAAGAGGCAACGATGTCCATGAACTCGTCATAGTCGATCTCGCCGGCCGACAGGCGCTGGCGCGATTCCCAGACGATAGTGCCCGAGCCGGTGCGCTTGCCCTTGTGCCAGCCATTGAGCATCGGGCCGACCGACAGCGCGATGGCCGGGATGTTGACGGTGGCCGCCGCCATCAGCAAGGCAGGCGTGGTCTTGTCGCAGCCGATGGTCAGCACGACGCCGTCCAGCGGATAGCCATAGAGCACTTCGACAAGGCTGAGATAGGCGAGGTTGCGGTCAAGGGCGGCGGTCGGCCGCTTGCCGGTCTCCTGGATCGGGTGACAGGGGAATTCGAAAGGAATGCCCCCCATCGAGACGATGCCTTCGCGCACGCGCTTGGCGAGCTCGATGTGGTGCCGGTTGCAAGGCGAAAGATCAGAGCCCGTCTGGGCGATGCCGATCAGCGGTTTGCCCGACATCAGCTCGGCGCGTGTCAGCCCGTAATTCAGGTAGCGCTCGAGATAAAGCGCCGTCATTCCCGGATTGTCGGGATTGTCGAACCACTCCTGCGAGCGGAACTTTTTCTTTTTCGTAGGGGCGCCAGCCATCATGGTCTCCGTATTTGTATGACAAATCGATATGACAACGCGCGGATGCAGGCAAGGGGCACGCGTGATCTGAATCCGGACTTTGGTGCGATAGACAGCTATCGAGCCGCGCGCTACGACCAATCCGACATCGGCGATCGGGGAGGTTTTGATGGCTTTGGTGATCGAAGGCGAGGAACGTATCGCCGCACCCGTGCAGAAAGTGTGGGAAGCGCTGAATGACCCAACCGTCCTGAAGGACGCCATTCCGGGCTGCCAGAGCCTGGAAATGAAATCGGCGACCGAGATGGCGGCGACGGTGGTGCTGAAGATCGGGCCGATCAAGGCGACCTTCAACGGCGAAGTGACGCTGAAGAATCTCAAGCCCCCGCATGCCTACACCATCCAGGGCGAAGGCAAGGGCGGCATTGCCGGCTTCGCCAAGGGCGGTGCCGACGTCACCCTGACCGCCGACGGGCCGGACGCGACGGTCCTCAAATATGCGGCCAAGGCGGAAGTCGGCGGCAAGATCGCGCAGCTCGGCAGCCGGCTGATCGAATCGACCTCGAAGAAGCTGGCCGGACAGTTCTTTTCGGCATTCGGCGAGAAAGTCGGCGGCTGATCCCTTCCCCTCGAGGGTCACTCAAACACGATGCTCGGCACAGCCGCTTCGGCCGCGCCGCGTTCCTCGTTGACCCTGTCCCAGACCTTGGAAGCGATATCGCGATAGATTTTCGCCTCTGCGCCCTCGGGCTTGGAGACGACCACCGGCGTGCCGGCGTCCGAGCTCTCGCGAATGCCCATTTCCAGCGGCACCTCGCCGAGGAAGGTGACGCCCAGCCTCTCGGCCTCACGGCGCGCGCCGCCATGGCCGAAAATATCGTAGCGCTTGCCGGTATCCGGGGCGAGGAAGTAGCTCATGTTCTCGACGATGCCGAGCAGCGGCACATCGACTTTTTTGAACATATTGAGGCCTTTGCGGGCATCGATCAGCGCCAGGTCCTGCGGTGTCGAGACGATGACGGCGCCGGCCAGCGGCACCTGCTGGGCCATGGTGAGCTGGGCGTCGCCAGTGCCGGGCGGCATGTCGACGACGAGCACGTCGAGCCGCCCCCATTCGACCTCACGAAGCATCTGCGTCAGCGCCGACATCACCATCGGCCCGCGCCAGATCATCGGCGTCTCCTCATCGACGAGGAAACCCATCGACATCACCTTGAGGCCATAATTCTCCATCGGTTTCAGGATCTTGCCGTCGACCGTCTGCGGCCGGCCATGGATGTTGAGCAGCCTGGGCATCGAAGGCCCATAGATGTCGGCATCGAGCACGCCGACCCGCAAGCCATTGGCGGCAAGACCGAGCGCCAGATTGACGGCCGTCGTCGACTTGCCGACGCCGCCCTTGCCGGAGGCGACCGCGATGATCGCCTCGATGCCGGGCACACCGCGCTTGCCGTGGCTCTGCGAAGCAGGAGCATGCGGAGCCGCGCGCGGTGCGGCGGCGGGCGGCGCCGGCCTGGGTGCGGGGCGCGATGGAACCGGTGCCTCCATGCCGCCGCCTTTCTTTTCAGCCGTCAGCGCGACGACCGCGCCGGCAACGCCGGGAATGGCCTTCACCACCCGCTCGGCGGCGGCGCGCAACGGCTCCATCTCCGGGGCGCGCGCGGCGGGAACGGTGATCGAGAAGAACACTTTCGAATCGGCAATGAAAATCTCGGAAACCATGCCGAGGTCGACGATGTTGCCGGTGAAATCCGGCCCGTTCACCGTCTTCAGGCGCTCGGTGACGATTTCCTTGGTAATGGACATGGCGGTTATTCCCTGGCGTTCGGCTGCAGCTCACATAGTGCAGAACGCGGACGGCTCCAAGCGCCACGCCGCGACATCACCGGGCCAGGCTGAGCGCCAGGTAGGTGAGAGCGGAAATCGCCGCCGTCGCCGGCAAGGTGACGACCCAGGCGACAACGATGTTGCCGGCGATGCCCCAGCGGACGGCCGAGATACGCCGAGCCGCGCCGACACCGATGATGGCACCGGTGATCGTGTGCGTGGTCGAGACCGGGACGCCGAGCCAGGTGGCTGCGAACAGGGTGATCGCGCCGCCGGTCTCGGCGCAGAAACCCTGCATCGGATTGAGGCGCGTGATCTTCGAGCCCATTGTGTGGACGATGCGCCAGCCGCCCAAAAGCGTGCCCAGCGCCAGCGCCGACTGGCAGGTGAGGACGACCCACAGCGGTACATAGAACGAGGTGCCGAGCATCCCCTGCGAATAGAGCAGCACGGCGATGATGCCCATGGTTTTCTGGGCGTCGTTGCCGCCATGGCCGAGCGAATAGAGCGAGGCCGAAAAGAACTGCAGGATGCGAAACGTGCTGTCGACAGCGAATGGCGTCTGTCGCACGAACACCCATGAAACCACCAGGACCAGGAGAAGCGCCAGGACGAAACCGGTTGCCGGCGACAGCACGATCGCGGCGACCGTCTTGCCCAGGCCCGACCAGACGATGGCGCCGAAGCCTGCCTTTGCGATCCCGGCCCCGACCAGCCCGCCGATCAGCGCGTGCGAGCTGCTCGACGGAATACCGGCGATCCAGGTGACGATGTTCCAGACAATAGCGCCGACCAGCGCCGAGAAGATCACCGCCGGGGTGACGACACTGACGTCGACGATGCCCTTGCCAACGGTCTCGGCGACATGAAGGCCGAAGAACAGGAAAGCGATGAAATTGAAGAAGGCCGCCCACAGCACCGCATAATGCGGCCGCAGCACCCGCGTGGAGACGATGGTGGCGATGGAGTTGGCCGCGTCGTGCAGGCCATTGAGAAAATCGAAGAACAGCGCCACGGCGACGAGGCCGACGAGCAGGGGAAAGGCGATGGTCGCTTCCATCGCTAGACGTTCTCGATGACGATGCCGCTGATCTCGTTGGCGACGTCCTCGAAACGGTCGACCACCTTCTCGAGCTGGCCATAGATTTCCGAGCCGATCAGATAGGCCATCGCATCACCGCCATTGTGGCGCTTGAACAAATCCTTCAAACCCTGCTCATGCAGGTCGTCTGCCCGGCCCTCGGCACGCATGACCTCCTCGGCGAGTTCATTGAGGCGTGTGCTGTTGGCGCCGACCTTGGCGAGCAGCGGGATCGCCTCCGCGACCAGCTTGGCGGTGTCGACGATGACGCCGCCCATTTCCTGCATCAGCGGATCGAATTCGCGCTTTTCGAACAGCCGCACCGTCTTGACGGTCTTGTGCATCGTGTCGATGGCGTCATCCATCGATTGGATCAGATCCTTGATGTCGCCGCGGTCGAAAGGCGTGATGAAAGACCGCCTCACCGCAAGCAGCACCTGCGCGGTTATGTCGTCCGCCTCGTTTTCGAGATCGATGATCTCCTGGCACCTGCGTTCGATATCCTTGCCCTGGAGAAGCAACTGGAGTGCCTCGGCGCCGGCGACCACGGTACGGGAATGCTGTTCGAACAGGTCGAAGAAGCGATCCTCGCGCGGCAACAGCTTGCGGAACCAGCCCAGCATGTTCGTCCCTCCCTGCGCACCAATTGCATCCACATAGCGTCGCACGCGGCCGCAGGAAACAGTAAGCCGGCTGAAAGATGTGGATCGGCGCCGTTTGAAGGCACAACTTGCAGCAAGGGCGCATGTCCTTGACGCTCGTCAAGCGGCTGGGCGGCCCTACTTCAGAAATGGCACGTTCGACGCAGTTCAATGACGAGGGAACAACCAGGAAAGGAGACGATCATGCTTGAAAACAGCAACGCAACAGCCAATCTCGCGGTCAGGGACCTTGCCAAGGCAAAGGCTTTCTATGAGGGGACGCTCGGCCTGAAACAGGTGCACGATGAGGGCGGCGAATTGATCGTGTACAAAAGCGGCGACACAACCATCAATGTCTATCGTTCCGAATTCGCGGGGACCAACAAGGCGACTGCGGTGACCTGGATGGTCGGCGACAAAATCGCCGATGTCGTCAAAGCCCTCAGGTCGAAGGGTGTCGCCTTCGAGCATTACGAGATGCCCGGCCTGACGATGGAGGGTGACCTCCATGTCGGCGGCGGCATGAAAGTCGCATGGTTCAAGGATCCGGACGGCAATATCCTCAATCTCGTGGACCGGTAAATCTCGGGATCGGGCAGCGCGAGAGCTTTCTTATGCATGTCGCTACCCCAAAACCGAAGTCACTTTTGGGCGACATGCATTGGATGATTGAGCACGGCACCATCTGGCGCGGTGCCGCCGCGCCGGATAGCTTCCGCCAATGATCGACAAGCTGGAATTCTTCATCGCGCTGGCCAGGGAAGAACATTTCGGCCGGGCCGCGGAAGTGTGCGGCGTCACCCAGCCGACGCTGTCGGCCGGCATCAAGCAACTGGAAGGCCAGCTCGGCGTCATGCTCGTCCTGCGCGGCTCGCGCTTTCAGGGCCTGACGCCGGAGGGCAAGCAGGTGCTGGTATGGGCGCGCCGCATCGTCGGCGACTCCAGGACCATGCGCGAGGAAATGCGGGCGGCGCGCCACGGTCTCTCCGGCCGCATTCGTATTGCCGCCATCCCGACAGCATTGGCCATGGTGGCCAGATTGACGACGCCCTTTCGAGACAAGCACCCGGGTGTCACCTTTTCGGTGCTGTCGCGAACCTCTATCGAAGTGCTTTCGCTGCTCGGCAATTTCGATGTCGATGCCGGCATCACCTATCTCGACAACGAACCGCTGGGACGGGTGACCAGCGTGCCGCTCTATGACGAGCGCTACCAATTGATCACCGCAATCGGCAATCCCTATTCCGACCGCGACAAAGTGACATGGGCCGAGATCAGCCAGCTGCCGCTTTGCCTTTTGACGCCGGACATGCAGAACCGCCGCATCATCGACCAGCACCTGGCCGAAGCCGGCGTGCAGGTGCGGCCGACGCTGGAATCGAATTCGATGATCGTGCTGTTCTCGCACATCCGGACCGGCAAATGGTCGTCGATCATGCCGCTCAACCTTGCGGAAACATTCGGTTTTTCCGAACCGATCCGGGCCATTCCGATCGTCGAGCCCGATGCCAGCCACACGGTCGGGCTGGTCGCCGCACCGCGCGAGCCGCACACGCCGCTGGTGCAGGCGCTGCTGGACGAGGCGATGGCGCTGGCAGACGATTTCCGCGCGCACCGCTAGGCTAGACAATGCTGACTGAAGCCCATCGATAGAAATTTTCTATCGAGCAACGAAACGGCTTTATTGATTTCGCGGGTTTCCTCTGATTTTGTAAAGACTTAGCGCTAAAAGCTATCGACCAGGGAGGGCGCTGCATGACGATGCAGCCTGCAAGTACCGAGATCGCCTCACGCACTGCGGCGATTATCCAGGAGTTGAAGGACCTCGAGGGTCCGCTGCTGCCGATCCTCCACGGCATTCAGGAAGAGTTCGGCCACGTACCGCACGACGCCGTGCCCGTGATTGCCGATGGGCTGAACCTGTCCAGGGCCGAGGTGCACGGCGTCGTGACCTTCTATCACGACTTCCGCGCCCGCCCGGCCGGCCGGCACGTGCTCAAGCTCTGCCAGGCGGAAGCCTGCCAGTCGATGGGTTCGGACGCGGTCGCCGCCAGGATCAAGCAGTTGCTCGGCATCGATTTCCACGAGACCACGCGTGACGGATCGGTTACGCTCGAGCCGGTCTATTGTCTCGGGCTGTGCGCCTGTTCGCCGTCGGCGATGCTGGACGGCGAGGTGATCGGACGGCTCGATGACGAAAAGATCGACGAGATCGTAGCCGAGGTGCGCTCATGACCCCCCGCATCTACATTCCCGGAGATTCCGGCGCGCTGGCGGTGGGCGCGGAAAAGGTCGCCAAGGCGATCGCAAACGAGCTTGCCGAGCGCGGCATCGAGGCCAAGATCGTGCGCAATGGCTCGCGTGGCGCCTATTTCCTCGAACCGATGGTCGAAGTGGCGACAGCCAATGGCCGTGTCGCCTACGGGCCGGTGAAGCCGTCGGACGTGAAAAGCCTGTTCGACAGCGGCTTCCTCAAGGGCGGACACCACAAGCGCTGGCTCGGCGCGCCCGACAAAATCCCGTTCCTCGCCAAGCAGACACGCCTGACCTTCGCGCGCTGCGGCATCAACGACCCGCTGTCGCTCGATGCCTACAAATCGCTCGGCGGATTGAAAGGCCTGCAGAATGCAGTGGCCATGGCGCCCGCCGACATCGTCAGCCAAGTGACTGACTCCGGACTGCGGGGGCGTGGCGGCGCCGGCTTCCCGACCGGTATCAAGTGGAAGACGGTGCTCGATACGACATCGGAACGCAAATACATCGTCTGCAACGCCGATGAGGGCGACAGCGCCACCTTCGCCGACCGCATGATCATGGAGGGCGACCCCTTCGTGCTCATCGAAGGCATGACCATCGCCGGCATCGCCACCGGCGCGACCAAGGGATTTGTCTACATCCGCTCGGAATATCCGCATGCGGTGGCAACAATGAACAAGGCCGTCGAGATTGCCCGCAAGCACGGCGTGCTCGGCGTCAATGTGCTGGGTTCGCCCAATGCCTTCGACATGGAAATCCGCGTCGGCGCCGGCGCCTATGTCTGCGGCGAGGAAACCTCGTTGCTCAACAGCCTGGAGGGCAAGCGCGGCGTGGTGCGTGCCAAGCCGCCGCTGCCCGCGATCCAAGGCTTGTTCGGCAAGCCGACGGTGATCAACAACGTCATCTCGCTGGCTTCCGTGCCTATCATCATGGACAAGGGCGCCGCCTTCTACAAGGATTTCGGCATGGGCCGCTCGCGCGGCACGATCCCGATCCAGATCGCCGGCAACGTCAAGCAAGGCGGCCTGTTCGAAACCGCTTTCGGCCTGACGCTGGGCGAGATCGTCGACGATATCGGCGGCGGCACGTCCACCGGACGTCCCGTGAAGGCGGTGCAGGTCGGCGGCCCGCTCGGTGCCTACTTCCCGCGCGCATTGTTCGACACGCCGTTCGACTACGAAGAATTCGCCAAGCGCGATGGACTGATCGGCCACGCCGGTATCACGATTTTCGACGATACCGCCGACATGCTGAAGCAGGCACGCTTCGCCATGGAATTCTGCGCCATCGAAAGCTGCGGCAAGTGCACGCCTTGCCGCATCGGCTCGACGCGAGGCGTGGAAACCATCGACAGGCTCGCCGCCGGCATCGAGCCGGAGAAGAACCTCGCTCTGGTCACCGACCTCTGCAACACGATGAAGTTCGGGTCGCTCTGCGCGCTGGGCGGCTTCACGCCCTACCCGGTGATGAGCTCGATCACGCATTTCCCCGAGGATTTCAAGCCCGCGCCGGCGCGCGTGGCTGCTGAATAGGAGCTGGCAGATGAACATCAAGGCCGACTTCCCGACGCTCATCGAAGAACTCGATTACGGAACGCCGCAATCGAAGGCTGAGAAGCAGGTCACGCTGACCGTCGATGGCCGCTCGATCAGCGTGCCGGAAGGCACGTCGATCATGCGCGCGGCGATGGAGGGTGGGGTCGAAATCCCGAAACTCTGCGCCACAGACATGCTGGACTCCTTCGGTTCCTGCCGCGTGTGCCTCGTCGAGATCGAAGGACGCGGCGGCACGCCGGCTTCCTGCACCACGCCGGTCGGCGAAGGCATGGTGGTGCGCACGCAGTCGGACAGGCTCGACGCCATCCGCCGCGGCGTCATGGAACTCTACGTCTCCGACCATCCTACCGGCTGGAACGAGAAGGCCGGAACCGGCGCCAGCGAGTTCGATGTGGTGGCGAAGTCCGTCGGCCTGACCGAAAACCGCTACGGCGTCGAGGGCCGCAACCACGTCAAGGAAGAAAATGGCGTCGCGCCGGGCCATGGCTCGCTCGCGGTCGATTACATCGCCCGCGACGAATCCAACCCTTATTTCACCTATGATCCGGCGCAATGCATCGTCTGCTCGCGCTGCGTGCGCGCCTGCGAAGAGGTGCAAGGCACTTTCGCGCTGACCATCGAGGGCCGCGGCTTCGAATCGCGCATGGTCGCCGGCATGCACGAGGACTTCATCGCCTCCGAATGCGTATCCTGCGGCGCCTGCGTGCAGGCCTGCCCGACCGATGCGCTGCGCGAGAAGACCGTGCTCGAAAAGGGCCTGCCGGAGCGCTCCGCCGTGACCACCTGCGCCTATTGCGGCGTCGGCTGCTCGTTCAAGGCCGAAGTGAAGGGCGACGAAGTCATCCGCATGATGCCCTACAAGGAGGGCATGGCAAACCACGGCCATTCCTGCGTCAAGGGCCGCTTCGCCTATGGCTACGCCACGCACAAGGACCGCATCCTGTCGCCGATGATCCGCGAAAAGGTCAGCGATCCCTGGCGCGAAGTGAGCTGGGAAGAGGCGATCGCCCATACGGCCAAGGAATTCCGCCGCATCCAGTACCAGTACGGCCGCACCGCGATCGGCGGCATCACCTCTTCGCGCTGCACCAATGAAGAGACCTATCTCGTCCAGAAACTGGTACGGCAAGGCTTCCGCAACAACAATGTCGACACCTGCGCGCGCGTCTGCCATTCGCCGACCGGTTACGGCCTTGGCCAGACCTACGGCACCTCGGCCGGCACGCAGGACTTCGATTCCGTCGAATTCACCGACGTCGCCGTCATCATCGGCGCCAATCCGGCGTCCGCGCATCCGGTGTTCGCCTCGCGGCTGAAGAAGCGGCTGCGCCAAGGCGCCAAGCTCATCGTGCTCGATCCGCGCCGCACCGAGATGGTCAAGTCGGCGCATGTCGAAGCCGACTACCATTTGCCGCTGAAGCCCGGCACCAATGTCGCCGTGCTGACGTCGCTGGCGCATGTCATCGTCACCGAGGGCCTTTTCGACGAAGCCTTCATCCGCGAGCGCTGCGACTGGGCCGAATTCCAGGACTGGGCATCCTTCGTCGCCCTGCCGGAAAACAGCCCCGAAACCGTCGGCAAGCTGTCCGGCGTCGATCCCGAGCTGATCCGCGGTGCGGCGCGCCTCTACGCCAAGGGCGGCAATGGCGCGATCTATTACGGCCTCGGCGTCACCGAGCACAGCCAGGGCTCGACCACGGTGATGGCCATCGCCAACCTTGCAATGGCCACCGGCAATATCGGCCGCCCAGGCGTCGGCGTGAACCCGCTGCGCGGCCAGAACAACGTGCAGGGCTCGTGCGACATGGGCTCGTTCCCACATGAGCTGCCGGGCTACCGGCACATTTCGGGCGACGCGGTGCGCGACATCTATGAGAGCCTGTGGGGCGTGAAGCTGGACGACGAACCCGGCCTGCGCATCCCCAACATGCTGGATGCCGCCGTCGACGGCTCCTTCAAGGGCATCTACATCCAGGGCGAGGACATCCTGCAGTCCGATCCCGACACCAAGCATGTCGCCGCCGGCCTTGCCGCCATGGAATGCGTGGTCGTGCACGACCTCTTCCTCAACGAGACGGCGAACTACGCGCACGTCTTCCTGCCCGGCTCGACCTTCCTCGAGAAAGACGGCACCTTCACCAATGCCGAGCGCCGCATCAACATGGTGCGCAAAGTGCTGGAGCCGAAGGCGCGCTTTGCCGACTGGGAGGCGACACAGGAGCTTGCCCGCGCCATCGGTCTCGACTGGAACTATACGCATCCGGCCGAAATCATGGACGAGATCGCCAAGACGACGCCAAGCTTCGCCAATGTCTCCTTCGATCTGCTCGACCGCGTCGGCTCCGTGCAATGGCCCTGCAATGACAAGGCGCCGCTCGGCACGCCGATCATGCATGTCGACGGCTTCGTGCGCGGCAAGGGCAAGTTCATCCGCACCGAGTATGTGGCGACGGACGAAAGGACCGGACCGCGCTTCCCGCTGCTGCTGACCACCGGCCGTATCCTCAGCCAGTACAATGTCGGCGCGCAGACGCGGCGCACCGACAACGTCATGTGGCACTCGGAAGACCGGCTGGAGATCCATCCGCACGATGCCGAGAACCGCGGCCTGCGCGATGGCGACTGGGTTCGGCTGACCAGCCGCTCGGGCGAGACGACGCTGCGCGCGCTGATCACCGACCGGGTGTCGCCGGGCGTGGTCTACACCACCTTCCACCATCCCGACACGCAGGCCAACGTCATCACCACCGACTTCTCCGACTGGGCGACCAACTGCCCGGAGTACAAGGTGACGGCGGTGCAGGTCGGCGCCTCCAACGGCCCGTCGGAATGGCAGCGCGACTATAACGAGCAAGCCGAGAACAGCCGCCGCATCGCGCCGCTGCAGGCGGCGGAGTAGTCCTGGCTCAGTCGCCCACGTGGAACTGAAGGTGACCCCGATCATTGGAGAGGCGAAGGGTGACTAGGAAGGAAGCCTACGAAATGCTCCTTCGCCTTTGTGAGAAGCAAGGCGCTGATCTGGATCGCTTTCTTAGCGATATTCAGGGACATGCTGCGAAAGAGGATTTCGAAAAGCTTCGTGGCATTGTCGGCAAGATAATGGGCAATGGGCACTATGAGGCATTTGAAGCCATTGCGCATGATGTTCCCGAACTGACACCCGTTTGGATGAAGCGAACCTGATGCGTCCCCGCCCGCCTCTCAGCCAAGTTTCCCGCTTGGCGCACCGCGCCAGCGGTACGACGGCGGCCAACCGCATGGTGCCGGAGGAGACGCCGGTGGCGTTCTCCTTCGCCGGCACCACGCATGCGGTGATGATGGCAAGCCCGGCAGACTTCGAGGATTTCGCACTCGGTTTCTCGCTGACCGAAGGCATCATTGCTTCCCCTGAAGAGATCGAAGCGATCGAAATCGAGGATCATGGCGCCGGCATCGACATCCAGATCCGGCTGAAGGACCTCGCCAATACGCGCTTCGAGGCCCGCCGCCGCAGGCTTGCCGGGCCGGTCGGCTGCGGGCTCTGCGGCATTGAATCCATCGAGGAAGCAATGCGGTCGGTTGATGGCGTTGGTGCGTCAAAACTTACGCTTGATGCCGACGACATCGTGCGCTCCGTCAAGCTGTTGTCGAAGGTGCAGCCGCTGCACACGGAAACCGGAGCCGTGCATGCCGCCGGCTTCTACATCCCCGGCAAGGGCGTCGTCATGGCGCGCGAGGATGTCGGTCGCCACAATGCGCTAGACAAGCTGGCGGGCGCGCTGGCCAAGACCAATATCGATGGCGCATCGGGCGCTGTCGTGGTGACCAGCCGTGTTTCGGTCGAGATGGTGCAGAAGACGGCGGCGATCGGTTCTGCCTTCGTCATCGCTGTTTCCGCGCCCACCGCACTTGCCATCCGCACGGCGCAGGAAGCCGGCATGACGCTGGTGGCGTTGGTGCGCGGCGACGATTTCGATGTTTTTACCCACCCTGACCGGGTGATCTCCGGAGTTGCCCAGCATGTCGCATGACGAAGACCACATCATGAGCACCAGAGAAAAGCTGGTGCGCATGGCCAACCAGATCGCCGCTTTTTTCCACTCCAGGCCACGCGAGGAAGGCATTGCCGGCGTCGCCGAGCACATCAACAAGTTCTGGGAGCCGAGGATGCGGCGCCAGTTCTTCGAGATGCTGGACAGCGGCGGTGAGGGCCTCGACGAACTGGTTGTGGTCGCTTCGGCCAGGATCAAGCGGCCGATCACCCCGGCAGAGGCCGATCTCAAGCTCGGCCTCAAGGCCTTCCCGGCCGACGTAGCAGCCTCGCAAAAATAGCCGCCGGGCCGCGCCGCTTATATTCCGCGTCGCTAAAGTTTAGGCTGCCGCACCCGGCGCGGCTCTGCTATGGTTGGCGATCAGAAATCGTCAGGCCGGGCGGACAACCTCGTGAGGCCGATCGAGACCCGATACGCCCTTAGCGGCGAAGTGCGGATCGCCTATCAGGTGGTCGGCCAGGGTTCGCTTGATCTTGTCTTCGTCCCGGGCTTCATTTCCAATCTCGACCTGCATTGGGAAGACGAGGGCTATACAAGGCTCTTGCGGCGGCTTTCAGCGTTCTCGCGGCTGATCCTGTTCGACAAGCGCGGCACCGGCCTTTCCGACCGTGTCGATGCGCACAACCTACCCAGTCTGGAAACGCGTATGGACGATGTGCGCGCGGTGATGGACGCCGCCGGCAGCGGTCGTGCTGCCCTGCTTGGTGCTTCGGAAGGCGCGCCGATGGCAATGCTGTTCGCCGCCACCTATCCCGAGCGGACGCGGGCACTGACGCTCTATGGCGGCTATGCGCATTTCCACAAATGGGTGATGCCGCCGAAACGCCTGAACGCCTTCATCGTTACGACCGAGACTGCCTGGGGCACCGGTGCCACCTTGCCGAATTTCGCACCGGGCCGGGTCGACGACGCGCATTTTACCCAGTGGTGGGCCCGTTTCGAGCGGCTGTCGGCGAGCCCGACGGCAGCGGCGGCACTGGCGCGAATGAACGCGGAAATCGACGTACGTGGCGTGCTGGCGGCGATCAGCGCGCCGACGCTGCTGATCCATCGCCGCAACGATGCGCGGGTCGATCCAGACGCCAGCCGCTTCCTGGCCAGGAAAATCCCGAATGCGCGGCTGGTTGAGATTCCAGGGCGCGACCATCCGATCTGGACCGGCGATGTCGACCGGGTGGCCGACCTGATCGAAGAATTCCTGACCGGCGAGCGCGCCGTGGCGGGAGCCGAGCGCGTCCTGGCGGCGCTTCTGGTGACACGCATCTACGACACTGCACGGCTGGGCGACAGGATGTGGAGCGAACGCAGCGAGCATTTCCACGAAACATGGCGGACACTTGTGGCGCGCCATGGCGGGCGCTGTGCGGATTTGCACGGCGAAATGATGATTTCGCGCTTCGACGGCCCGGGGCGGGCCTTACGCTGCGCGGCGGCGTTACGCGACGCGGCGCAGCAAATCGGGGTGGCAACCGCGCAAGGGGCGCATGTCGGCGAGATCGAATCGCGTGGAGCCTCAGCAGGATTGACGGGCCGCGTGACGATACAGCTCGCCGCTCACGCAGGGCGCGGCGAGATATTGGCGTCGAAGCTGGTCGCCGATCTGGCAGTCGGCTCGGGACTTCATTTCGTCGATCGCGGGCGTGTCGACATCGACGAGTTGGAGGAGCCGCTGGCGCTCGTGCTTGCGATGTCCGAACAGCACCTGGAGCCGGCCTGCCGGCCCAAGACCAGGGCGACCGAACCGGCTTGCCTGACCATACGCGAGAGCGAAGTCGTGAGTTTGATCGCCGATGGCAAGAGCAATGCGGCGATCGCCGCTGAACTCAGGCTGAGCGAGCACACGGTCAAGCGCCACGTCGCCAACATACTGCTCAAGCTCGACCTGCCATCGCGAGCGGCGGCGGCGGCATTTTCCGTCAGGACCGCTGGCCCGGACGGGCCATAAGAGCCATGGCGCTTTCGGGCGAAGCGGCCATACCGATGTAAGCGCTATCAATCTCCCCCATGCAGGCCACGCGGATATCACCCGGAAGGCGCTGCGAACGGAGGATGAAATGCCCAAGTCAAAGCTGAGTCTCAGATTACTTGTGATCGCGGCAGGCATTGGCGCGCTGTCAACGCTCTCTCCCGCAAAAGCCGAGGATGCATCGGCGACGGCCGCCTACAAGGACATCCAGGCGACGCTCGGCTCGGTGCCGGATATGTTCAAGACACTGCCCGACGTCGCCATCGCCGGCGCCTGGGCCGAGATCAAGGGCGTCCAGCTCAACCCCAAGACCGCGCTCGACGGCAAGACCAAGGAGTTGATGGGGCTCGCGGTCGCGTCGCAGATCCCGTGCCAGTATTGCATCTATTTCCCCACCGAAGCCGCCAAGCTCAACGGCGCCAGCGACGAGGAGATCAAGGAGACGATCGCGATGGCGGCAATCGTTCGCCATTGGTCGACAATCCTCAACGGCAACCAGGTCGATCTCGCGACCTTCAAGAAGCAGACCGACGACGTATTCGCAGCCGTAAAGGCCAAGTCGCAGTGAAGACACCGGCCCGGCGATGAGCGCCGGGCCGCACCTCAAAACATCGACTGCCGATCGTGAAGATGGGCATATGGAGGATAAAATGCTGACCAAGACCCAAATAGTGGACGGCCCGGCGATCAAAAAGGCGATCGAAGGCCGTGATGGAAAGACGCTGTCGAGCTTCTATGCCGACGATGCGCTGGTGCGGGTGATCGACCGCAACAACCCGCCGAGCAAGCCACGCGAAATCCGTGGGCGAGCGGCGATCACGACGTTCTGGGACGATATCTGCAGCCGGGCGATGACCCACAAGGTCGACACCACCATCGCCAACGGCGACAGCCTCGCCTTCACCCAGGCCTGCGCCTATCCGGACGGCACAAAAGTGTTCGCCGCGGCGATGCTGGAGCTGAAGAACGGGCAGATCGCACGGCAGACCGTCGTGCAGGCCTGGGACGAGTAGATCAACCGCGGGCTCAACCGCAATCTCGGAGGAGAACCAACATGTTCAGCGCCAGATGGCAGATCGACGCCAAGTTCGGACACAAGCAGACCGTGCTCGAATTGCTCAGGAAATGGGAACGCGAGATCGGTTCGCAGGTCGGCCTCGCCGACCTGAAATTCCAGATCATGACCGGATCGATCGGCGCGCGCGAGGCGACGGTCGAGTCGCATCACGAGGTCGAAAGCCTGGCCAAGCTGGAAGAATTCTTCGCCAAGATCGGCAAGATCGACGCGCACGCCAAATGGGGGAAGGAGATGGACCCCTATGTCGTGTCGGGCACCAGCCTGTGGAACATCTATCGCATCGTGGAGTAGCAAACGCGGCCGCAGCTCTCCCCTTTGTGGAGAGGTCGGATTGCCCCGATTTGTCCTTCACAAATCGGTTGGCAATCCGGGTGAGGGGTAAGTTGGCGCCAAGCTGGAACACCCCTCATCCGTCTTGCCGCTTCGCGACAAGCCACCTTCTCCCACAAGGGGAGAAGGGAAAGTGGCCACCGCCCGGCCCTTCGCTATGGCTCCGGGCGTTCGTCGCTCGAAAAGCCCCTTTAGGGGCTTTTCGTCCGCAGCGCGGACCGCTCCTCACCCATGCGCAACCATCACATGGCGCACGGCGGTGTAGTCTTCCAGCGCGTAGAGTGACATGTCCTTGCCGTAGCCGGACTGTTTCAGGCCGCCATGCGGCATCTCGTTGGTCAGCATGAAGTGGGTGTTGATCCAGGTGCAGCCATATTGCAGGCGTGCCGCTGTCGCCATGGCGCGCGAGACGTCCTTCGTCCACACCGACGAGGCCAGGCCGTAATCGCTGTCGTTGGCCCAGTTCACCGCCTCGTCGACATCCGTGAAACGAGTGATCGAGACGACCGGGCCGAACACTTCCCGGCGCACGATCTCGTCTTCCTGTAGTGCCCCGGCAACGACCGTCGGCTGGTAGTAGAAGCCGGTGCCCTCGCCCGGCTTGCCGCCGGTGGTGATCTCGATGTGTTTCAGTTCCGAAGCGCGCTCGACGAAACTCGATACGCGGTCGCGCTGGCGGCGCGAGATCAGCGGCCCGATCTCGTTCTCGGTGTCGTCTGATAGATTGTACTTGATGGTCGAGACGGCGGAAGAAAGATCGGCGACAAGCTTGTCGTAGATTTTCTTGCCGGCATAGATGCGGCAGGCCGCTGTGCAGTCCTGGCCGGCATTGTAGTAGCCGAAGGCGCGCAGGCCGTTGACGACGGCGCCAAGGTCGGCGTCGTCGAAGACGATGACCGGTGCCTTGCCGCCAAGTTCCAGATGCGTGCGCTTGACCGATTTGGCCGCGGCCTGCAGCACCTTCTTGCCGGTGGCGACGTCGCCGGTGATCGAGATCATATTGACCTTGGGATGGTTGATCAGCGTGTTGCCGACGCTGTCGCCCCGGCCAAGCACGACATTGACGACGCCCTCGGGAAGCACGTCGGCCAGAATCCTGGCCAGCTTCAACGTCGTCAGCGGTGTCTGTTCCGACGGCTTGAAGACCACGGTGTTGCCGCCGGCAATCGCCGGCGCCAGCTTCCAGGCCATCATCATCAGCGGATAGTTCCACGGCGCAATCGAAGCGACGATGCCGATCGCGTCGCGCCGCACCATCGAGGTATGGCCCGGCAGATATTCGCCCGCGACGACGCCGGGCATGGAGCGCACCGCGCCGGCGAAGAAGCGGTAGCAGTCGACGATGGCCGGGATTTCGTCATTGAGCACGGCGTTGATCGGCTTGCCGCAGTTCAGCGCTTCGAGCGTGGCGAACTCCCTGGCCTCGGCTTCGATGCGGTCGGCGATTTTGAGCAGGTAGCCGGAGCGTTGCGCCGGCGTGGTGCGCGACCACGAGACGAACGCTTGTTCGGCGGCCGCCACGGCGGCCTCGATCTGTGCCTGGCTGGCTTCCGGCAGGTTGAGAATGGTCGCCCCGGTCTTCGGATTGAGGATCGGCTCGTCGGTCTCGGTGCCCTTTTCGAATTTCGAGCCGATCAGCATCTGGGTGTCCATCAGATTTCTCCCTTGGAAGGAGCGAATGAGGAGCAGCGAATAGCGAGCAGGGTTTGGCTGTCGATTTTTGCTACTCGCTACTCCCTATTCGCTTTTTTTCATTTCCCGCTTCCGGCGATCTGGTCGCCGTCGCGGGTCAGGTAGTAGGCAAAAAGGATCGGCAGCAGCGTCACCAGCACGACGACCATGGCCACGACATTGGTGACCGGTCGCTGGCGCGGGCGGATCAGTTCCTCCAGCATCCAGATCGGCACGGTCTGCTGCTGGCCGGCGGTGAAGGTGGTGACGATGACCTCATCGAAGGACAGCGCGAAGGCCAGCATACCGCCGGCAAGCAGTGCCGTGGCGATGTTGGGCAGCACGACATGCCTGAAGGTCTGGAAGCCGTCGGCGCCGAGATCCATCGAAGCTTCGATCATCGAACCCGAGGTGCGGCGGAACCGGGCGACCGCATTGTTGTAGACCACGACCACGCAGAAAGTGGCGTGGCCGAGCACGATCGTCCAGAACGAGAACGGAATGTCGGCCAGCGCAAAGGCCGAGCGCAGCGCGATGCCGGTGATGATGCCGGGCAGCGCGATCGGGAGGATGACCAGCAGCGAAATGGTTTCGCGGCCGAAGAATTTCGTTCGCGACACGGCGGCGGCGCACAGCGTGCCGAGCACCAGCGCAATCGTGGTCGAGATGGCGGCGACGCGGACCGACAGTGACAGCGCTTCCCAGACATCGGGTCGGTTCCAGGTGACGGCGAACCATTGCGTGGTCAAGCCCGGCGGCGGCCAGACGAAGCTCTTCTCCTCGGTGGTGAAGGCATAGACGAAGATCAGGAGGATCGGCAGATGCAGGAAGAGCAGGCCGCAGGCGGCCGCGATCTTCAGGCCAAGGGGAGCCGACTGGCTGCGGTCAGAGCGCATCGAAGGCCCCCATGCGCTTGGCGCCCCAGAGGTAGAAACCCATGATGACGATGGGCACCACGGTGAAGGCGGCGGCGAGCGGGATGTTGCCGGCGGTACCTTGCTGCGAATAGACGGCCTGGCCGATGAACAGGCGCGAGGTGCCGATGATCTGCGGGATGATGTAGTCGCCCAGCGTCAGTGAGAAGGTGAAGATCGAGCCGGCGACGATGCCGGGCAGCGCCAGCGGGAACAGCACGTTGCGGAAGGTCTGGCCGGGCGAGGCGCCGAGATCGGACGAGGCCTCGACCAGATTGCCGGGCACGCGCTCGAGGGCCGCCTGCACCGGCAGGATCATGAAGGGCAGCCAGACATAGACGAAGACGATGAAGGTGCCGGTAAAGGACACCGACAGCGAATTGCCGCCGACCACGGGCAGCGAGAGCCAGCTATCGAGCAGCCACAGCAGATGCAGCTTGGCGAGCAGCCAGGTCAAAATGCCTTCCTTGGCCAGGATCAGCTTCCAGGCATAAATCTTGACCAGATAGCTCGACCACAGCGGCAGCATGACGCCGAGATAGAACAGCGCTTTCCAGCGGCCGCGCGCGTAACGCGCGGCATAGTAGGCTATGGGGAAGGCGACGATAGCCGAGGCCAGTGTGACCAGTGCCGCCATCGTCACCGTGCGCAGGATGATGTCGAGATTGGCGGCCTGCAACAGGTCGCCATAGGTCTTCAGCGTGAACTGCCGGTTGATGAGGCCGGAGAACTCGTCGATGGAGAAGAAGCTCTGCGCCAACAGCGCGAACAGCGAGCCGATATAGACGATGCCGAGCCACAGAACCGGCGGCAGCAGCATGAGCAGCAGCAGGAGCTGCGGTCGGCGCCAGAACAGGTCCGACAGCGCGCCGCGCAGGCCGCCGCTGCCGGGCAGGATGGCTGGGGCGGGATTGGCGTTGAGGGCGGCGATGGTCATGGGACCACCCTGTGGCAGTGGGGCTTATAGGAGAGGCAGCGATCCTTCACGCCCCCCTCTGTCCTGCCGGACATCTCCCCCACGAGGGGGGAGATTGGCAGCTTCAGCGCCTCGCTCATTCCCGCAACGTTGCTGATTGGCGAAAGCAGTCGCGACATCCAATCTCCCCCCTCGTGGGGGAGATGGCCGGCAGGCCAGAGGGGGGCGCCGTAGAGCGCCACGCTGGAGACTCTAATCGCGCAAACCTTCATCATGCCGGCTCGTCCATCAGATGCAGATGCTCGCGATTGAAGGTGAGCACAACAGCCTCGCCTTCCCTAGGCAGCACTGTCCCCGCCGGCACGACGGCGTGCAGCTTCAACCCGTCGGCATCGAGCGCCAGCCTGGTGGTGGCGCCGAGATAGTTGGTCGAGACGAGACGCGCGGCCACGCCCTCGCCGCTCGCGGCGCGGCCGACGCGAATGGATTCGGGCCTGAGACTCCCCCAGCGGTGCTGGCCGGAATAACGCTGGACGAAGTCCGGCGGCAGCACGTTGGACGAGCCGACGAAATCGGCGACGAAGCGCGTGCTTGGGCGCTGATAGATGTCTTCCGGCGTGCCGATCTGCATGATCCTGCCGTCATTGAAGACGGCGACGCGGTCGGCCATCGACAGTGCCTCGCCCTGGTCGTGGGTGACGAAGACGAAGGTGATGCCGAGCGCCTTCTGCAGTGATTTCAGCTCCTCCTGCATGTTTTCGCGCAGTTTGAGGTCGAGCGCGCCGAGCGGCTCGTCGAGCAGCAGCACCTTGGGCTGGTTGACCAGCGCACGCGCCAGCGCGACACGCTGGCGCTGGCCGCCGGAGAGCTGGCCGGGCCGGCGCGCGCCGTAGCCGGGCAGCCGCACCAGTGACAAGGCTTCTTCCGCCTCCTTGTGCCGCTCGGCCTTGCCGACGCGCTTGACCATCAGTCCGTAGGCGACGTTGTCGAGCACATTGAGGTGCGGGAACAGCGCATAGTCCTGGAACACTGTGTTGACGTTGCGGCGATAGGGCGGCACGCCCTCGGCGCGCTCGCCGAAGATCGAGATGGAACCCGCCGTCGGCTGCTCAAAGCCGGCGATGAGACGCAGGCACGTCGTCTTGCCCGAACCCGATGGCCCCAGCATGGCGAAGAATTCGCCGGGCGCAATGTCGAGGTCGACCGCGTCGACAGCGTGAACACTGCCGAAATGGCGCGAGACTTTTTGAAAGGAAACGGCTGGGGTCATTGGGTGTCCTGATCTGTCAGGCTCGTCAAAAATTTCGGGGCGTTGGCGCTGCCCCTCATCCGCCTGCCGGCACCTTCTCCCCGTAATAGGGACGGGGAGAAGGGACGCGCTTCAACGCTGACGGTACCCTCTCCCCGTTCTTCACGGGGAGAGGGTAAGGGTGAGAGGCAGCGTCAACTTATCAATAGATGCGCGGCGAAAATCACCGTCCGCCGATGACGCCGATATAATCCGACACCCAGCGATAGTAAGGCACGCACTGATCATTCTGGGTGACGCATTTCGAGACCGGCGTCTTCCAGAACTTGATCTTGTCGAAATTGTCGTAGCCGTTGGTCTTGCAGCCTTCCTCGCCGAGCAACTCGTTGCCCTTGCAGGCGGCGGGCACGACCGGCAGCGAGCCGAACCAGGCCGAGACATCGCCCTGCACCTTCGGCGCCAGCGAATGCTCTAGCCACATATAGGCGCAGTTCGGGTGCGCCGCGTCGGCTTCCATCATGGTTGTGTCGGCCCAGCCGGTGACGCCTTCTTCCGGCACGGTCGAGGCAACCGGCTTCTTGGCGGCAACTAGCGTGTTGACCTGGTAAGGCCACGAGCCCGAAGCAACCACGCCTTCGTTCTGGAAGTCATCGACCTGGATGGCGGCGTCATGCCAGTAGCGGCCGACCAGCGTGCGCTGGACGCGCAGCAATTCGAGCGCCGCCTTGTACTGGTCCTCGTTCAATTCGTAGGGATCCTTGATGCCGAGTTCCGGCTTGTGGAACATCAGGTAGTTGGCGGCATCGGCGATGTGGATCGGTCCGTCATAGGCCTGGACACGGCCCTTGTTGGACTTGCCATCCGGCAGCTTCATTTCCTCGAAAACGACATTCCAGCTCTTCGGCGCTTCCTTGAACACCTCGGTGTTGTACATCAGGATGTTCGGACCCCACTGGTAGGGAACGCCGTAATGCACTTTGTCGACGGTGAACCAGGGCGCGTCCTTGAGCCGGTCGTCGACCGTCTTCCAGCTCGCGATGAGATCGGTGTTGATCGGCTGCACGCGCTTGCCAGCGACGAGGCGCAACGAGGCATCGCCCGAAGCGGTGACGAGGTCGAAGCCGCCCTCGTTCATCAGCGACACCATCTCATCGGATGTATTGGCGGTCTTGACGTTGACCTTGCAGCCACTCTCCTTCTCGAAGGCGGTGACCCAGTCATAGCCCTTGTCGGTCTCGCCGCGCTCGATATAGCCCGGCCAGGCAACGATGTTGACCTGGCCTTCGCCCTTGCCCAGTTCCTTGACCTGGGCAACGGCCTGCCCGGAGAAGGTCAGCGCGACCGTCAGCGCAGTGCATGACTTCAGGAATGAATTCATCATCAATCTCCCATTTTGGCGCGTGACCCTGAAACCGCTCCGGTTTTCGCCAGATCACGCGCGGACTGAAAAACGTGCCAGTTCGTCCAATGGACTGATGCCGCTCTGATGGCGGCTTTGGTCCCTGAACGGAAGGTGCTTGGAAAATTCCGGTTTCGCAAATTCATTTATCAGAAGGGCGATATCGGTTTTTCCGATAGATCGCCGCGGATCAGGGCCGCTGGCGGACCGTCCGTTGCGACTGGGCAAGCCCGATGAAGTCGCGCGCCGCCTGCGGCAGGCTGGAGCCGCGCCGCCAGACCATGCCGACCTGCACCACCGGCAAGGCACCGGAAATGTCGCGCGATTCGATGCGGTCGCCTTCCAGCGACCAGGGCCGGTAGACGAGATCGGGCAGCAGCGCCACGCCGGCGCCGGTGGCGACGAGGCTGCGCACGGCTTCCACGGAACGGGTGCGGAAGGCGACATGCGGCCTGGCGCCGATCGCCGTCAGCAGCTTGCCGGTGTTCTCCTCGATCTCGTCGACGGTGAGCATGATCAGCGGTTCGGAGGCGATATCGCCGATGCCGATGATGTCGGCGCCAGCCAAGGGATGGCCGAGCGGCAGCCACAGCCGATAGGCCGAGACTTCGAGGATTTCCGATTGCAGGGCAGTGCGGTCGCGCAAATTGGAGGTGACCATGACGGCAATGTCGAGCTTGCCGCCGATGAGCAAATGTTCGAGGTAGTCGCCATTGTCCTCTATGGCCGACACCTCGACGCCGGGATAGGCGCGGCGGTAGCGGGAAAGCAGATCCGACAGCACATAGCCGGCGACCAGAGAGGTGACGCCGAGCTGCAGCCGGCCACCGGCGACGGCCTGTTCGCCGGAAAAAGAGCGGCGGGCGTCGGATACGTCGGCGAGGATCTTTGTCGCGTGACGCAGGAACTGGTGGCCCTTGTGGGTGATGTTGAGGCCGCGCGGATGGCGCTCGAACAGTTCTACGCCGAGATCGCTTTCAAGTTCCTTGATCGCTTCGGTGACCGACGATTGCGAGATGGAGAGGTTTTGCGCCGCGCGCGACACCGTGCCTTGCTCGGCAACGGCGACGAAGAACTGCAACTGGCGGATGGTGAAGGCCATGGCCGGACTAAACACCGGCAGGCAAGCGAAGGAAAGCGGATCGCGGAGCTTATCCCATGACCCGGTGGCGCGTTCAGCCGAGCATCAGCGTGATGCGGCGTCGCCATGTCGGGCCATAGCGCAACGCAAGCATGAAGGCCGCCTCCAGCGCCACGACAATAACGATGATGCGCAAGCCCACCGTGAAAGAATCCTGGCCGCTGCCGTGCATGAGATAGCCGGTCAGGAGAAAGCCCGCATTCCATATGGTGGCGCCAAGCAGCGTCGCGGCCGCGAAAGGCAAGGCAGGCAGACACAGCGCGCCAGCTGCGATCGGCAGGTAATTGCGCACGGTCGGGATGAACTGCGCCAGCAAGGATACCCTGACATGATTGCGGCGATAGGCCTGGCCAAGCTTGCGATAGGTTTCGGGGCGCAGGAAGACATATCTGCCGGCTCGTCCGATCAGCCTGTCGGCACGGTCGAACCCGATCCGGCGGCCGACCCCATACCAGACAAGGCAGCCGGCGAAGGAGGCGGAAGTCGTCACCGCCAACAGGATCGCCAGCGTCGCACCGTCAGGCGCCGCCGTCATGCCGAGAAACAGCAGCAACACATGCGAGGGCGGAATCGGCAGGATCTTCTCGGTGAAGGCAAGGCAAAAGACGCCGAACAGGCCGAAGCCGAGAATGACCGACAATGGTCCCGTCATGCGAAGCGCCAGTCATAGGTTCCGGCTGCCTTGATTCTGGCGATGCGATAGACCGTCGCCGGCGGGAAATTGCGGAACGTATGACCAACCCGCGTGACCTCGAGATCGAGCCGGTCGAGCAGCGACTGGTCGAACGGACAGCGCCGTCCGAGCGTGAACTGATAGAGGGCTCCGCCGGGACGAAGGTTCGCGAAAACACCTTCGAGAATGGCGAGCGTCTTGCGCGGCGAAATCAGCCGGAAAGGCAAGCCGCTGACGGCAGCGCCAATCACCGGCCGGTGGAAGAGCGACAGATGGCGCAGGCCGACAGCATCCATTTCAAAAATCCGGGCGGCAGGAAAACGACGCATGAGCAGCGCGGCGAAATCCGGATCGGACTCGATCAGCGTCAGATCCTCCTCCTTCACCCCGCGCGACAGCAGCGCCCGTGTGAAAGGACCTGTTCCTGGACCGAGCTCCAGCACGGGGCCTGTCTCAGGTCCGATGTCACGGGTCATCAATGCCGCCAGGCTGGAGCTGGACGGCGTGACGGAGCCGACCCTGAACGGCGCGACGGTCCACGCCATGAGAAAAGACAGAGCATCATTTGCAGGCATGGTAACCTCAATCCCGTACAACAGCACCCCAACCAGTCTGGTGTGCCACCTGATTTCGTTTCAGCGTCATTTCCGCTTCAACGTCGGGCCCGACCTGTTGCATATTCGGGCCCGACGCCTTCACGCCGGCATGGGCGATTCGTGCCGACCGGCGCTGTTTGCCGCGACTGGGTTGCATAGACATTGCGCAATCTCGGAGAGCCAAAGAAAGCGCCTGTCGACCCCAGGCCGTTCGGCTTTGCCATGTTTGCGCAATGTTGGCGCGGTAGCGCCCGAAGCTGTTGCCGTTGCTGGAGAACTGTCGATGCGAATCTTGCTGGTCGAGGACGAGCCCGAAATGGTCTCTGCCTTACGTGCCGCGCTGAAGCGCCACGACATGGTGGTCGATCATGCCGGCTCGCTCATCGAAGCCGAAGGCTTCGTCGCCGCCGACAGCTACGACGCGATCCTGCTCGACCGTCAGTTGCCGGATGGCGACGGGCTGTCGCTGGTGCCCAGATTGCGTTCGGCCAAGAACACCACGCCAGTGCTGATGCTGACGGCGAGAGGCGACACAGCGGACAAGGTCGATGGGCTGGACATGGGCGCGGACGACTATCTGGCAAAACCATTCGCCTTCGAGGAATTGCTTGCCCGGTTGCGCGCGCTGCTCAGGCGTCCGGCACCGATGCAGTCGCAATTCATCCGCGCCGGCGACCTGGTGCTCGACGTCGGGCATCGCGAAGCGTCGATCCGTGCCGAACCGCTCAGCCTGCCGCGGCGCGAACTCCTGGTGCTGGAGGCGCTGATGCGCCGGACCGGTCGCATGGTGCAGCGCGAGGCGCTGATGGAGGCGGTGTTCGGCCTCGACGACGAGATCCAGTCCAACGCGCTCGACACCCACGTCTCGCGCCTGCGCCGCAAACTCGCCGATGCCGATGCCGGCGTGACGATCAATGGCATTCGCGGCGTCGGCTATCTCCTGCGCGAAACGACATGAGCGCCGAGCTATGAGCCTCAAGCGCCCGCGTTCGCTCAAATGGAGCCTGGTGCTGCGCATCGCCCTGCTGCAATGCGCGATGCTGACGCTGATCATCGTCGGCATTCTCGGCGCCATGCTGGCCACCGGCCTTATCCCGCATGACTACGAGGACGGCACGATGGACGTGCTGGCGGATGCGGTGATACGCGATGCCGGCGGCAAGCTTGTCATCACCGAGACGCCGGATATGGCAAAGCTGCGCTCGAACGTTCCGGACCTCTGGTTCATCATCCGCGACAAGCAAGGGCACCGACTGGAAGAAGGCAGGGTGCCGGCCATTTTCCAGCCCTTTGCCGGACTGCTGGACATTATCAGCGACGCCCGTATCGACCACGCAATCGGACAAGCCGCGCCGCCGGAGGGAAAGATCCGCTGGACCGATACGGCGGCCGGCAATGTCCAGATCTTCAGCGGCACCAAGGGCGGGCTTTCGCTGCTGCGCCTGCTCGGCCAGGCGCCGCAATTCTTCCTGCAAGGCATATTGCCGCTCGCCGGGCTGATGGCGTTGGCCACGCTGGTCGCGACACCATGGGTGGTGCGCGGCGCACTGTCAGGCCTTGGCCATGCGGCCGCAGAGGCCGAACGCATCGACATCGACCAGCGTGGCGTGCAGCTGCCGCTGAAAGATGTGCCAAAGGAAGTGACGCCGCTGGTCAAGGCGGTGAACGCCGCCCTTGCGCGCCTGGACAAGGGCTATGAACGCCACAAGCGCTTCCTGACCGACGCCGCCCATGAACTCAGGACACCGGTCGCCATCCTCAACACGCGCCTTGCCTCGCTGCCGGCGACGCCGGAGCGGGCAAGGCTGCTGCAGGATGCGGCACGGCTTTCGACGCTGACCGACCAGCTGCTCGACCTGCAGCGCCTCGACCGGCAGACAACGGCCTTCGAAAAGGTAGACCTCGTGGCGATCGCGCGCGGCGTCATCGTCGACCTCGCGCCGATGGCGTTCTCGGCCGGCTACGAAATGTCGTTCGAGCCGGAACGGGACACGCTTTTTGCCACCGGCGACCGCACCGCGATCGAACGCGCGGTGACCAACATCGTGCAGAACGCCATCGAGCATGGCGGCCGCGCCGGCAAGATCACCGTCAGCGTCACAATGCCCGCCATCATCGAGGTCCGGGACGAAGGCGACGGCGTGCCGCCGGGCGAGCGGGAGCGCATTTTCGAGCCCTTCTACCGGCTGCGTCCGCAGGATCACGGCGCCGGCCTCGGCCTCAACCTCGTGCAGGAAATCATGCATCTCCATGGCGGCCGCATCGAGATCCTTGACGGCAAACCGAGCGGCGCCTGCTTCAGGATGAGTTTTCGCGCTTTGCCGGCATAGCGTCGCCGTAAATCATTAAGCGACCTTCGCGTGTTTGACATCGCGAAGAATCGTAACTAATTAAGTTACATGAAACGCAACAGTCGCCTGTCCTCCACCCTGCACATTCTCGTCCACATGGCGGAGAAGCCCGAACAGGCGCTGACCTCCGAGCAGCTTGCCACCTTCATCCACACCAATCCGGTGGTGGTGCGCCGGACCATTGGCGGCTTGCGCGATGCCGGCATCGTCACCTCGTCGCGCGGGCATGGCGGCGGCTGGCTGCTCGGGCGCGCGCCCGAAAACATTTCACTGGCCGAGATCAGCGTGGCTCTTGGCGAGACGCTGCTGCCCTTCAGCACCGAGCCGGAAAGCCCAGGCTGTCTGGTCGAGCAAGCGGTGATCGCCGTTCTCGACGATTTTCGCGTCGCGGCCGAGAAGCTGCTGGCGGAGAAGCTCAGCCGCATCACGCTGGCCGACCTGACCGCCGATTTCCGCCGCCGTTACGCCCTCATTGGAGTCTCCAGCCATGCAGTATGATCTTGCCGTCGTCGGCGGCAGCTTCGCCGGCCTGTCCGCCGCCATCCAGGCGGCGCGGGCGCGGCGCAACGTGCTGGTGATCGACGCCGGCCAGCCACGCAACCGCTTCGCCACGCATTCGCACGGCTTCCTCGGCCAGGACGGGCGAACGCCCGGCGCGATCCTCGACGATGCAAGGCGGCAATTGCTTGCCTATCCGACGGCCAGGCTTGTCACCGCACGTGCGGACAAAGCCATTGCCAACAGCACAAGCGATTTCGAAATCGCCATCGATGGCGGCGACACATTCGGCGCCGCCCGGCTGGTGCTTGCCACCGGCGTTCGCGACATCCTGCCGGAGGTTCCCGGGCTCGCCGGACAATGGGGTATGACCGTGCTGCACTGTCCCTATTGCCATGGCTACGAGGTTTCCGGCGGGCCGCTTGGCGTGCTCGCGACCGGTCCGATGTCCATACATCAGGCCCAGCTGATTTCCGACTGGGGTGACGTCACGCTGTTCGGCAACGGCCTGATCGAGCCCGACGCCGAGGAGATGCTTGCCCTGGATGGCAAGAATGTCAGCTTTGAGCCCGCGCCGGTCAGCGAACTCGGGGAAGACGGCTCCGGCGGATTGGTTGTCCACCTCGACGGCGGCCGAAAGGCGGGCGTCAAGGCGATGTTCACCGCGCCCCGCAACACGATGACGAGCCCGTTGGCCGAACAGCTCGGCTGCGACTTCAAGGACGGCCTGCTTGGCCCGATGATATCAGTCGATGACAGGCAGCAGACGACGATACCCGGCGTCTATGCCGCCGGAGACGCGGCACGCGCGATGCATAACATCGCCTTCGCCGTGTCGGGTGGCACTTTTGCGGGCGTGTGCGCCCATCAATCCTTAGTGTTTGGCTAAATTCCGGCTTCGCCGCGGGCGATGCTGAGCCGCGCGCCGGCCTGTGCGAGGGCGGCGGCAATGTCGTGCGGCGGCGCGCGGTCGGTGGCGAGTTCGGAAAAGCCGTCGAAGCCGCAGACCTGAACCAGGCCCTGGCGGCCGAATTTCGTGTGGTCGGTGATGACGAGCGAGCGCTGGCCGCGCGACAGCACCATGCGGGCAAATTCCGCCTCTTCCAGATCATAGTCCATGACGCCCGTCAGCGCATCCACGGCGCCGGTGGAGATAATGGCGTGGCTGACCGAGAAGCGGCTGACGAACTCGATGGCCGACGTCCCGAACGCGGCGCCTGAATCGCTGCGCAACTCGCCGCCGGCCATATACACCTTGTTGCCGTTGATGGTGGCCAGCGTGCGAGCGATATCGGACGAGTTGGTGACGACCGTGAGGCGCCGGTGGCCGAGCAGTTCGCGCGCCAGGAACGACGTCGTGGTGCCGGTGTCGAGCATGATCGATTCGCCGTCACGGATGGTGGCCGCGACCGCGCGGGCAATGCTGCGCTTGGCGTCGGCATGCTCGCGCATGCGCCGTTCGAACGGCGCTTCGCCGATCATCGACGGCAGGCCGATGGCGCCATGCATCTTCAGAACCGAGCCGTCGCTGGTGAGCGGCTTGACGTCACGGCGCACGGTTTCGAGCGACACGCCCAACCGGTCGGCCAGGCTGGCGATGGTGACGGTTCCCTCTTCCTGCAGCAGCCGCAGGATTTCGCCATGCCGTTTCGAGTGAATCATTTTGAGTCCTGGAGAATTGACCGATTCTAGGGCATTCCTAACGCTTTTAAAGGAATTGCCCATGCTTTCGGGCAAAATACCCAAAAAAAGTCACATCTTTTTATTGACAGAAGGGCAACCCTGGCGTGAAATCCAACCTCAAGAGGGGTTCGGAGCTGCGCGGGAGGGTAATTGGCAGGGCCGCAACTCACTGACCAGGCAGCATGTAACGTGCCTGGTGCAGGGAATTTTCAGATCCGCGGGGGCGGATGCCGGGTTCAAAAACCTGGCCAAGGGGCTCGTCGGTGCGGTGCGGGATACCAATCCTGGCGTCCCGCACCGACGAGATTGTTTGCACTTCCCCCCGCCGTCGTTGCGCTGCCCGTGGCGCCGTGTCGAAGCCCAGCAAACCAGGTCAGCAAACCAGGGATGATTCCGTGATTGCCGAAGACCGCATCCGCGCCCTGCCCTGCTGGACGGGCGCCATCGAGATCGCGCCGCTGCCCGGCGGCTTGAGCAATGCCAATTATGTGGTCACTGACACGGCCGGCAAACATGTGGTGCGCTTCGGCCAGGACTATCCGTTCCACCATGTCTTCCGCGAACGCGAGGTGATGACCGCACGGGCGGCTCACGCCGCCGGCTTCGCGCCGGCGGTCCATTATGCCGAACCCGGAATCCTGGTGACGGCGTTTCTTGGCGCCAAAACCTATCTGGCCGAGGACGTGCGCGCCAATCTGGGCCGCGTGGCGGCGCTGATGCGCGGCTTTCACCGAGAGATGCCCAACCATATCTCCGGCGCCGGCTTCATGTTCTGGGTGTTCCACGTCATCCGCGACTATGCGCGCACGCTTGACGAGGGCGGCAGCCGAAAGCGCGGTGACCTGCCGCGCTTCCTGGCGCTGGCCGACGAACTGGAGCGTGCCCAGAAACTGCTGCCGATCGTCTTTGGCCATAATGATCTTCTGCCTGCCAACATTCTCGATGACGGCAGCAGGCTGTGGCTGATCGATTTCGAATATGCCGGCTTCAACACGGCGATGTTCGACCTTGCCGGCGTCGCCTCGAACGCCGGCATGAGCGACGCGGAATCCTTCGCCTTCCTGACCGCCTATTTCATGAAGGAGCCGGACGAGGCGATCCGCCGCTCGCACGCCGCCATGCAATGCGCCTCGCTGCTGCGCGAGGCGATGTGGAGCATGGTGTCGGAGCTCTATCTCGACGCGCCCGGCATCGACTACGTCGCCTACACCGAGGAAAACCTGGTGCGGCTCGACGCGGCGCTGGAAAACTACCGGACAAAATACGGGATCCTGAAATCATGACCTTGCCTAGCCAGGCCGCGGTCGTCGTCATTGGCGGCGGCATCATCGGCTGTTCGACGGCCTATCATCTTGCGCGCGACCACAAGGTCGACGTGGTGCTGCTCGAACAGGGCAAGCTGACCTCGGGCTCGACCTGGCATGCCGCCGGGCTGGTCGGGCAATTGCGCTCTTCGGCCTCGATCACGCGAGTGCTGAAATACTCCGTCGACCTTTACAAGGGACTGGAGGCCGAGACCGGGCTCGCCACCGGCTGGAAGATGACCGGCTGCCTGCGGCTCGCCACCAATGCCGACCGCTGGACCGAGTACAAAAGGCTGGCGACGACAGCGAAGAGCTTCGGCATGGACATGCACTTGCTGTCTCCGGCGGAGGTCAAGGCGATGTGGCCGCTGATGGAGACCGGCGATCTGGTCGGCGCTTCCTGGCTGCCGACCGACGGCCAGGCGAGCCCTTCCGACATCACGCAGTCGCTGGCCAAGGGCGCGCGCATGCATGGCGCCAAGCTCTATGAGGACGTGCGCGTCACCGGCTTCGAGATGAAGGGCGACCGCATCACGGCGGTGAAGACCAACCAGGGCGACATTGCCTGCGACAAGGTGGTGAACTGCGCCGGACAATGGGCACGGCAAGTCGGCGCCATGGCCGGCATCAACGTGCCGCTGCAGCCGGTGAAACACCAGTACATCATCACCGAGAAGATCGCGGGGCTGGCAACCGACGCGCCGACGCTGCGCGACCCCGATCGGCGCACCTATTTCAAGGAGGAGGTCGGCGGCCTGGTGATGGGCGGCTATGAGCCGAACCCGCAGGCGTGGACGACAGGGGACGTGCCCAACGATTGGGAATTCCGGCTGTTCGACGACGACTACGATCATTTCGAGCAGCACATGGTTCAGGCGATCGCGCGGGTGCCGGCGCTGGAAGCCGTTGGCGTCAAGCAGATGATCAACGGGCCGGAAAGCTTCACGCCGGACGGCAATTTCATCCTCGGCGTGGCGCCCGAATGCGCCAACATGTTCGTCGGCGCCGGCTTCAACGCCTTCGGCATCGCCTCGGGTGGCGGCGCCGGCTGGGTGCTGGCGCAATGGGTGGTCGACGGCGAGGCGCCGCTCGACCTGTGGGTGGTCGACATGAGGCGCTTTTCCAACCTGCACCGCGACCGGCACTGGGTGTGCGAGCGCACGCTGGAAGCCTATGGCAAGCATTACACGATCGGCTTTCCGCACGAGGAGTATGCCAGCGGCCGGCCGCGCATCGTCTCGCCGCTATATGAGCGGTTGAAACAGCAGCGCGCCGTGTTCGGCTCGAAGCTCGGCTGGGAGCGGCCGAACTGGTTCGCGCCGGAGGGCGTCGAACCAAGGGACGTCTATTCGATGGGCCGGCAGAACTGGTTCGCGGCCGTCGGCGACGAGCACCGGCATGTGCGCGAGCATGTCGGCATTTTCGACCAGTCGTCCTTCGCCAAGTATGAGCTGAGCGGCCCCGACGCGGCCAAGGCGCTGGACTGGATCTGCGCCAACGACGTCAGCAAGCCGGTCGGCCGGCTGACCTACACGCAACTTCTCAACACGCGCGGCGGCATCGAGGCCGATTTGACCGTGTCGCGGCTTGCCGAGGAGAAATTCTACATCGTCACCGGCACCGGTTTCCGCACCCATGACGCCTCGTGGATCAGCGACCATATTGGCGAGGGCCTCGATGCCAGGCTGACCGACGTCACCGAGGATTTCGGCACGCTGTCGCTGATGGGACCGCGTGCCCGCGACGTGCTTTCGGCGGTGACCGGGAGCGATGTGTCGAATGCCAGCTTCCCGTTCGGCCATATCAGGGAAATCGTCATCGCCGGCCACACGGTGCGGGCGCTGCGCGTCACCTATGTCGGCGAACTGGGTTGGGAGCTGCATGTGCCGATCGCCGCCACCGGGGAAGTCTTCGACGCGCTGATGGCGGCCGGCCGGAAGCACGACATCCGCCCGGTCGGCTACCGCGCGCTGGAATCGCTGCGGCTGGAAAAGGGCTATCGCGCCTGGGGCTCCGACATCACGCCCAACGACACACCGCTGGAGGCCGGGCTCGGCTGGGCGGTCAAGCTCAGGAAGAACACCGACTTCGTCGGACGGCGTGCACTCGAGAAGGTTGGCGGCGCGTCCCTGAAGAAGCGCTTTGCCGGCTTCACGGTCGACGATCCGGAGATCGTGCTGCTCGGCCGCGAAACCATTCTGCGCGACGGCGAGCCAGTCGGCTATCTTACCAGCGGCGGCCATGGCTACACGGTGGGCAAGAATATCGGCTATGGCTATGTGCGCAGCGCCGACGGGGTGAGCGATGATTTCCTCGCCTCGGGCAGCTATGAACTGGTGGTCGCGATGCAGCGGACGCCGGCGAATATCCATCTCGAGCCACTATACGACCCGGCAATGGAGCGGGTGAAGGCTTAGCTTACGCGCAAGGCGAGGCCACGACTGGGCACGGTATCGGCCTCGCCAGGCATGGAGACGTAAGGGCGGGTTTCCTCGGCGCGGGTGACGAGGCCTTGCGCTTCGAGTTCGGCGATGCGCGCGGCAAAGCCCTGATCCCATAGCGTGTTCTTGACCGTCAGCACGATCACCCCGCCCGGCCGGCAGATGCGGATCAATTCGTCCAAGCCCTCGGCGCCGACATGACCCGAGGTGAAGACGCCGGCCGAGATTATGCCGGCATAGGCGTCGTCGGCAAAAGGCAAGGCGCCGCCGAGCGCCAGGCAATGCAGCGCCGAATAGACACCCTTGCGCGCGGCCTGATCCAGCATGCCTTGCGAGATATCCAGCGCCTCGACCTGGGGATAGCCGGCAATATCGAGCCATTCGCCGATCAGCCCGGTCCCTGCCCCGGCGTCGAGCAGCGGGGCTGACCCGCGCGGCAGATGACGGGCGAGCAAGGCAAGGCAGATCGTCGGGTGGCGGTAACCGGCCGCCGACATGTCGACGTCGTAGGTCTGCGACCAGCGATCATAGAGTGCCGCCACCTCTTCCGGGCGCTTGGCCGCGTAGACTTCGCCGAGCGCGCCATGATGTTTGCTGTCCGCCACGTGCCCACCAACTCCTTCGTCTCGCCGGAATGATAGCCAAACGGTGAAAATTGTGGAACCGTTGCAGCGAAGAAATAACGCGTGGGAACGCAGGCATGGGGACAGACGAGGCGCGGGCAAGACTTGCCGCCATTCCGCTGCTGGCCGGCTACACCGGGCCGCTGGAACGGCTCGGCGGCCTGACCAATCTCGTCTTCAAGGCCGGGGATTACTGCCTGCGCATTCCAGGCAAAGGCACCGAGGAATATATCAACCGCGCCAACGAGGCGATAGCGGCGCGCGAGGCGGCAAGAGCCGGCGTTAGCCCCGAGGTGCTGCATGTCGATCCCGGTACTGGAGTCATGGTGACGCGCTACATCGCCGGTGCCGAGACGATGTCGCCGGAGAAATTCAGGGACCGGAAGGGCAGTCCGGCCCGGGCGGCCGAGGCCTTCCGCAAGCTGCATGCGTCCGGCGCGGTCTTCCCCTTCCGCTTCGAGCTGTTTTCGATGATCGACGACTATCTCAAGGTGCTGTCGACCAGGGATGTCGCCCTGCCCGCCGGCTATCACGACGTGGTGCGCGAGGCCGGCGGCGTGCGCGAGGCCTTGGCCGTCCGCCCCTTGCCTCTCGTCGCCTGCCATTGCGACCCGCTGTGCGAAAACTTCCTCGATACGGGCGAGCGGATGTGGATCGTCGACTGGGAATATTCCGGGATGAACGATCCGCTCTGGGACCTCGGCGATCTCAGCGTGGAAGGCAGGTTCGACGCCGCCCAGGACGAAGAGCTGATGCGCGCCTATTTCGGCGGCGAGGCGAAGCCGGCGGAGCGCGGCCGCGTCGCCATCTACAAGGCTATGTGCGACCTGTTGTGGACGCTGTGGGGGCTGATCCAGCTCGCCAACAACAATCCGGTGGACGATTTCCGCGCCTATGCCGACGGCCGCTTCGCGCGCTGCAAGGCGCTGATGGAGACACCAGAGTTTTCCAGGCACCTTGCGGCGATACGCCAGGGCTAGTCACCCGAAATCCGGGCTTTAGTTCACACCCTTCGGCACGTTCTCCGGCGGCACCGTGGTATCGACCACCTTCTGGCGGTGGAAGATGAACAGGCCGGCGAGAACGATGATGCCCGAGCCGATCAGGATGCGCGGGCTGGGCACATCGCCGAAGAATGCCAGCCCGAACACCACCGCCCACAGGAGCAGCGTGTAGTGCAGCGGCGCCAGCGTCGAGGCCGGCGCCAGTTTCAGCGCCCGCGTGATCATCAGATGCGCGCCGCAGGAGACGATGCCGAGCAGCAGCATGGCGCCGAGATCGAGCGGCGACGGCGTCTTCCAGGCGCCAATGGTCAGCACGCCGCCAACCGCCAGCGTGCCGATCGTCTGCCATGTCACCAGATTGGTGTCGCTGGTGCCGCGCAGGCGCCGGTTGAGGATGATTGCGAAGGCGAAGGCGAGGCTGCCGACAAGCGCGAAACTCGACGACAGCGAAAACGCGGCGGAGGATGGCTTCAGCATGATCACCACGCCGCAGAAGCCGAGCAGGATCGCTACCCAGCGGCGCCAGCCGACCTTTTCGCCAAGCAGGAAATGCGACAGCGCCGCCACATAGATCGGCCCGGCCATGTAGAAGCTCATCACATCGGCAAGCGGCAGATAGACGACGGCGGCGTAGAACAAAGCGGTGTCGAGCGTCGTCGCAACCACGCGCAGGATCTGCAGCCCGGGCCGCTCCATCTGGAACAGTCTGCCGGCGCCCTGGTTGGCGATCATCGGGCCGAGCACGATAAAGGCGCCGATCGAACGGATCAGCACCACCTGGCCGACGGAAAAGCTGGCAACCAGCCACTTGCCCATCGCGTCGTTCAGCGCAAACAGGAAGTCGCCGGCCAGCATCAGCAGGATGCCGGCCAGAAGAACATTCCTGATTGGGGAATTCCGCGCCACGGGTTGCGTCATGCCGGCCCCGATTCCTCCCTCGCCTGAGCCGCGTCGTAGACGGAAGCGGTGGCTTTGACGAGGAGAAATCAGGAAATGAGTAAGACCAGCGTCGGGAATCGGCTGTATCTAGGTGGATATATGTCTGCGGTTCACCTGCCCCGGCCTGCCGGGAATGGACAGCCTGGTATCCTGCCTTGTCCTTTCCGCCACCACCTTGCCCCTGGCGACGACGCAGATGCGCTCGGCGCGCAGGCGCAGGGCCTCGATCGGATTGCCGGCATCGAGGATCACCAGGCTGGCGCGCTTGCCGACCTCCAGACCGAGATGATCGAGGCCCATGATCGCGGCGTTGACGTTGGTGACCATGTCGAAGCAGCGCGCCATGTCGGCGGGGCTCGACATCTGGGCGACATGCAGGCCCATGAAGGCGACGTCGAGCATGTCGGCGGTGCCGAGCGAATACCAGGGATCGAGCACGCAATCCTGACCCCAGCCGACACGGATGCCGAGCGCCAGCATTTCCTTGACCCGCGTCATGCCACGCCGCTTGGGAAAGGTGTCATGGCGGCCCTGCAGCATGATGTTGATCAAGGGATTGGGGATCGCGGAAACGCAGGCCTCGGCGATCAGCGGCAGAAGCTTCGAGACATAGTAATTGTCCATCGAATGCATCGAAGTGAGATGCGAGCCGGCGACCCTGCCCTGCAGGCCGAGCCGCTGCGTTTCATAGGCCAGTTGCTCGATGTGGCGCGACAGGGGATCGTCGGTCTCGTCGCAATGCAGGTCGACCATCAGGCCGCGTTCTGCCGCGATTTCGCACAGTTCGGTCACCGAGCGCGTGCCGTCGGCCATGGTGCGCTCGAAATGCGGAATGCCGCCGACGATGTCGACGCCCATGTCCAGCGCGCGAATGGTGTTTTGGCGCGCCGTCGGCGAGCGATAGAAGCCGTCCTGCGGGAAGGCCACCAATTGCAGGTCGATATAGGGGGCGACGGTCTTCTTAACCTCCAGCAGCGCCTCGACCGCCAATAGCCGGTCGTCGCAGACATCGACATGGGTGCGGATGGCAAGCAGCCCCATCGACACCGCCCAGTCGCAATAGGCGAGCGCGCGGTCGCGCACCGCTTCGTGCGTCAAAAGCGGCTTCAGTTCGCCCCACAGCGCGATGCCTTCAAGCAGCGTGGCCGATGCGTTGATGCGCGGTATGCCGTAGGACAGCGTGGCGTCCATATGGAAATGCGGATCGACGAAGGGCGGCGACACCAGATTGCCACGGGCGTCGACCTCGGTCCGCGCGGAACCCTCGAGCTTCGGCTCGATCGCCGCGATCGTCTCGCCGCTGATGCCGATGTCGGCGATGCCGCCATCCGGCAGTGTGCCGCCACGAACGATTAGGTCGAAATCCATCTCTCATCATCCCGCTTGAAGAATCACAGTCGCATCGTGTCTCAAAAGACAGCCTGCCGCAGCGGGTTTCTTTCCATGGTGGCGAAAGGTTCCCTCCGGCGGCAACTCCCTCTATAAGCCGCCTTCGTCATCCCGGCATCAAGGATCAGCCGTTGTTTCGCTTCTTCCGCTCGACGGAAAACCAGCGCCTCGTCGCAAGGCTGCTCAGGGAATCGTTCCGGCAGCACAGGGCCGGCTACGCCGCCGCCATCCTGTCGATGCTGGTGGTCGCCGGCATGACGGCCGCCAGCGCCTGGATCCTGCGCGAAATCACCAATGAATTCGTGATCGACAAAAGGATCGACCGCGTCAACATGATTGCCGTGGCGGTCGCCGCGATCTTCATCGTCAAGGGCATCGCCAACTTCGTCCAGGCCTACTTCATGAGCCGGGTCGGTAACGCCATCATCGCCGAACGGCAGCGCAAGATTTATGACCGCATCCTGGCGCAAGGCATCGAGTTCTACCATTCGACCTCGTCATCCGACCTGATCACCCGCATGACCAACAATGCCCAGGCGGCGCGCAACGTGCTCGACCTCATCGTCACCTCCTATGTGCGCGATCTGGTGACGCTGGCCGCCTTGATTGGAGTCATGGTCTGGCAGCAGCCGGCGCTGTCGCTGATCTGCTTCGTCGTCGGTCCGCTGGCCATCTATGGCGTCAACCGCATCCTGAAACGCGTCCGCAAGTTCGCTGCCATGGAGTTCCGCTCGGTCGGCCAGATCGTCCAGGTGATGCAGGAAACCGCGATCGGAGTGCGCGTGGTCAAGTCCTTCAACCTCGAAGGCCTGATGCGCAAGCGCATGTACAGGGCGGTGTCCGATGTCGAGGACCGGGCCAACAACATCGCCGCGCTGGAAGCGGTTACCAATCCGGTGATGGAAACGCTGGCCGGGCTGGCGATCGCCGGCGCGGTCATGATCAGCGGCTTGCTGGTTCTGCAGGGCGGCCAGATGCCTGGCAACATCATGGCCTTCATCGCCGCGCTGCTGCTTGCCTACGAGCCGGCTAAACGCCTCGCACGCGTCCGTATCTCGTTGGAGAGCGGCATTGTCGGCGTGCGCATGATGTTCCAGTTGGCCGACGAGCCGCTGACATTGGCCGAGAAGCCGGATGCCAAGCCGCTTCAGGCCGGGCCCGGCGAGATACGGTTCGACGCCGTCAGCTTCGCCTATCAGAACGGCCCGCCGGTGCTGGAAGGGTTCGACCTGACCCTTGAGGCCGGCAAGATGACGGCGCTGGTCGGGCCTTCCGGCGGCGGCAAGTCGACGATCCTCAACCTGATCATGCGCATGTATGACC
Source organism: Mesorhizobium sp. M8A.F.Ca.ET.207.01.1.1 (assembly GCF_004794715.1). Taxonomy (NCBI): domain Bacteria; kingdom Pseudomonadati; phylum Pseudomonadota; class Alphaproteobacteria; order Hyphomicrobiales; family Phyllobacteriaceae; genus Mesorhizobium; species Mesorhizobium sp. M8A.F.Ca.ET.207.01.1.1. Next base: position 324,977 of record NZ_SRUS01000007.1, read on the forward strand.
CCAAGAGCGGCAGGGTGCTGCTCGATGGCCAGGATATTTCCCATGCCACGCTGGCCTCGCTCAGGGAAAAGATCGCCTATGTCAGCCAGGACACGTTCCTGTTTGCCGGCACGATCATGCATAACATCCGTCTTGGGCGCGAGGGCGCCACCGACGACGAGGTGATCGCCGCGGCCAAGGCGGCCAACGCGCATGACTTCATCGTCGCGCAGCCGAAAGGCTACGAAACCGATGTCGGCGAGAATGGCGGCCTTTTGTCAGGCGGCCAGCGCCAGCGCATTTCCATCGCGCGTGCCATGCTGCGCAACGCCGAAATCCTGCTGCTGGACGAAGCGACCAGCGCGCTCGACGCGGAGTCCGAGGCGCTGTTCCGCGACGCGCTGCAACAACTGACGGAAGGGCGCACCACGATCGTCATCGCGCACCGCCTGTCCACCGTGCACCAGGCCGACACGATCGTGGTGCTGGAAGCCGGAAAGGTGGTGGAAAGCGGGGCGCATCGTGCCCTGCTCAAGCAGGGCGGGCTTTACCAGAAGCTTTATGAATATCAGCTGATGCCGTGAGGGTGCCTTCGAATGTAGGTGCCAGACCCCCTCATCCGGCCCTCCGGGCCACCTTCTCCCCGAGGGGAGAAGAGGTCGTCAACGCGGGCGTCAGCCTCTTCTCCCCAACGGGGAGAAGGTGGCCGCGCAAGCGGCTGGATGAGGGGGCCGGCGCGAACCTTACTCCGGCACGTGCCTCACCGCGCCCTTGTCAGCGCTGGTGGCGAAGGCGGCGTAGGCGCGCAGCGCGGTCGTCACCTTGCGCTTGCGCTTTTCCTCCGGCTTCCAGGCGTTCGCGCCCTTGGCCTCCATCGCCGCACGGCGCGCGTCGAGTTCGGCGTCGCTGACAGCCAGGCGGATGGTGCGGTTGGGGATGTCGATCTCGATCGTGTCGCCTTCCTGCACCAGCCCGATCAGCCCGCCTTCCGCCGCTTCCGGCGAAGCATGGCCGATTGACAGGCCCGACGTGCCGCCGGAGAAGCGTCCGTCGGTGACCAACGCGCAGGCCTTGCCCAGGCCCTTCGATTTCAGATAGCTGGTCGGATAGAGCATCTCCTGCATGCCGGGGCCGCCGCGCGGGCCCTCATAGCGGATGACGACGACATCGCCGGCCTTGATCTCATTGGCGAGGATCGCCTTGACGCTGGCGTCCTGGCTTTCGAAGACGCGAGCCGGACCGGTGAATTTCAGGATCGACTCGTCGACACCGGCCGTCTTCACGATGCAGCCGTCGAGCGCCAGATTGCCCTTCAGGACGGCAAGGCCGCCGTCCTTGGAGAAGGGCGTCTTCGCCGAGCGGATGACGCCGGTCTCGCGGTTCGTGTCGAGCTCTTCCCAGCGACGGTCCTGGCTGAAGGCGACCTGCGTCGGCACGCCACCTGGGGCGGCGAGGAAGAAGTCGCGCACATTCTGGCTCGAGGTGCGGGAAATATCCCAATGGTCGAGCGCTTCGCCGAGGCTGGCGGTGTGCACCGTCGGCAGGTCGCGGTTGATCAGCCCGGCCTCGTCGAGTTGGCCGAGGATCGCCATGATGCCGCCTGCGCGATGGACGTCTTCCATGTGCACGTCGGACTTGGCCGGCGCCACCTTGCACAGCACCGGCACCCGCCGCGACAGCCGGTCGATGTCTTCCATGGTGAAGTCGACCTCGCCCTCATGCGCGGCGGCCAGGATATGCAGCACGGTGTTGGTCGAGCCGCCCATGGCGATGTCGAGCGTCATGGCGTTCTCGAAGGCGCCCTTGGAAGCGATGCTGCGCGGCAATGCGCTCTCGTCATCCTGTTCGTAATAGCGCTGGGCGAGATCGACGACGAGATGGCCGGCCTCGACGAACAGCCGCTTGCGGTCGGCATGCGTGGCCAGTGTCGAGCCGTTGCCGGGCAGCGAAAGCCCCAGCGCCTCGGTCAAACAATTCATCGAATTGGCTGTGAACATGCCCGAGCAGGACCCGCAGGTCGGGCAGGCCGAGCGCTCGATGACCTTGACGTCCTCGTCGGAGATCTTGTCGTCGGCGGCCGCGACCATGGCGTCGACAAGGTCGAGCGCCTGGGTCTTGCCGGCCAGCACGACCTTGCCGGCTTCCATCGGTCCGCCGGAGACGAAGACGGTCGGGATGTTGAGGCGCAGCGAGGCCATCAGCATGCCGGGGGTGATCTTGTCGCAGTTGGAGATGCAGACCATGGCGTCGGCGCAATGGGCGTTGACCATGTATTCGACGGAATCGGCGATCAGCTCGCGCGACGGCAGCGAATAGAGCATGCCGTCATGGCCCATGGCGATGCCGTCATCGACGGCGATGGTGTTGAATTCCTTGGCGACGCCGCCGGCCTTCTCGATCTCGCGCGCGACGAGCTGGCCAAGGTCCTTCAGATGGACATGGCCAGGCACGAATTGGGTGAAGGAATTGACTACCGCGATGATCGGCTTGCCGAAATCACTGTCCTTCATGCCGGTGGCGCGCCACAGGCCGCGGGCGCCGGCCATGTTGCGGCCATGGGTGGTGGTGCGGGAACGGTAGGCGGGCATATTTTTTCCTTGGTGGCTGGCCGCAGCCGAAGAGTGGCGCGGCGGCGCTGAATTTTGATCGCAGGGGTTATAGACCGGCAAGTATGGTCTGGCCACATTTTTGCAATGCGCCAGAGTCTTACCGAAAATCGGCGTCTGCAAAAAAATTGCATGCCCTGTCGGATCGCGCGCCGGACGCCCGTCCTTGGTTCAACGGCAAGGGAATGGCACCATTCCCGGAGCCAGCCGTTTCACCGTAGCAGCAAGAAGCAACCGAGGAGCGCGACATGCAAAAGATCACCACCTGCCTGTGGTTCGACGACCAGGCCGAAGAGGCGATGAATTTCTACGTCTCCATTTTCAAGAACTCGAAGGTGCTGAGCGTGATGCGCTGGCCAGAGGGTCATGCAAATGAAGGCAAGGCGCTGGTGACCACGTTCGAACTCGACGGCGTGCAGTTCCAGGCGCTCAACGGCGGACCGCAATTCAAGTTCAACGAGGCAATGTCGCAGTCGATCGACTGCAAGACGCAGGAAGAGGTCGATTATTTCTGGGACAGGCTCATCGAAGGCGGTGGCGAACCGTCGCAATGCAGCTGGCTGAAAGACAAGTTCGGTGTCTCCTGGCAGGTCGTGCCGGAGCAACTGCCCAGGCTGCTTCAGGACCCGGACAGGGCCAAGGCCGGCCGGGTGATGTCGGCGATGATGCAGATGAGCAAGATCGAGATCGACAAATTGGAGGCGGCGGCGAAAGAATAGTCAACGCCGGCGCTGCCCCTCATCCGCCCTTCGGGCACCTTCTCCCCGTGAACGGGGAGAAGGAAAGAGGGCAGTTACGCCGCCTTGTCGCGGACCTGATAGTCCTTGATCGTGGCGAAGCGGATCGCTTTCCAGCGTTCGGCTTCGTAGTTCAGCGAGAAGGCGTGCTGGGCGAGGAAAACCGGGTCGTTGTCGAGATCCCGGGCAATGTCGCCGCGATGCGCCTCGATGAAGCGAAGCACTTCGGCCTTGTCGTCGGCCGAGATCCAGCGGCAGACCGAAAAGCGCGACATTTCGAACTCAAGGGGCAGCGTGTATTCGAAGTTCAGCCGCTCTTTCAGCACATCCAGCTGCAGGGCGCCGACGACACCGACGATGGCCGGCGAACCATCTTCCGGCGAAAACAGCTGCACGACGCCTTCCTCGGCCATCTGGTGCAGCGCTTCCTTCAACTTCTTGGCCTTCATCGCGTCGCCGAGGCGCACTCGGCGCAGGATTTCCGGGGCGAAATTCGGCACGCCGCGAAACAGGATTTCCTCACCCTCGGTCAACGTGTCGCCGATGCGCAGCGTGCCGTGGTTGGGGATGCCGACGACATCGCCGGCGAAAGCTTCGTCGGCGGTGACGCGGGTGCGGGCGAAGAAGAATTGCGGCGCCGAGAGTGACATCGGCTTTCCCGTGCGCACCAGCTTGGCCTTCATGCCGCGCTCGAGCTTGCCCGAGCAGACCCGCACGAAGGCGATGCGGTCGCGATGGTTGGGATCCATGTTGGCCTGGATCTTGAAGACGAAGGAGGTCATCTTCTCCTCCGTCGCCTCGATAGTGCGGGTGTCGGCCTCCTGCGCGCGCGGTGGCGGCCCGAAGGCGCCAAGCGCCTCGATCAGGTCGCGCACGCCGTAATTGCGCAGCGCCGAGCCGAAATAGACTGGTGTCAGATGGCCTTCGCGAAAAGCGTCGATGTCGAGCGGACGGCAGGCTTCGCGCGCCAGTTCGAGTTCCTCGATGAAGGCCTCGCGCTCATTTTCCGGCAGAAGGCCGGCAACGCGGTTGGAATCGGGACCGTTGACCGGCGTGCGTTCCTTCTCTTCGTCACCCTTGCGCACGGCGTTCAGCGCCAGGTGATAGGTGCCGGAGAAGGTCTTGCCACGGCCGATCGGCCAGGTGACGGGCGCGGTGTCCAGCGCCAGCTTCTGCTCGATCTCGTCCAAAATCTCGAACGGATCGCGGCTTTCGCGGTCCATCTTGTTGACGAAGGTGATGATCGGGATGTCGCGCAGCCGGCAGACCTCGAACAGTTTCAGCGTGCGCGGCTCGATGCCCTTGGCGGCGTCTATGACCATGACGGCCGAGTCGACCGCCGATAGCGTGCGATAGGTATCGTCGGCGAAGTCCTCGTGGCCGGGCGTGTCGAGCAGGTTGAAGACGTTGTCCTCATATTCGAAGGTCATCACCGAGGTGACGACCGAAATGCCGCGCTCGCGCTCGATCTTCATCCAGTCGGAACGCGTCTGGATACGGTCCTTCTTGGCCTTGACCTCGCCGGCAAGCTGGATGGCGCCGCCGAACAGCAGCAGCTTTTCGGTCAGCGTCGTCTTGCCGGCGTCGGGGTGGGCGATGATCGCGAAAGTGCGGCGGCGCGCCACTTCCTCTGGTATTGTATCGGGCATTCTGTTGGGATTTCCGTGTGACAGGCCGGGCTTCTAGCAGCGCTACGCCGGGCTGTCGACCGTTCCGGCGGCACGGATGCCGCCGGATGCCGTCTCTCTGCTGAAGCCAGCAATGGCCGGGAGCCGTGTATTTCAACATTGGCAAGCGGCCATAGGAATGCCACTTGGATGAACATCCCTTGGAATCAGGAGGCAGAGGAGTGACCATGGCTGCGTCGAAACAAGTGATCGTCATCGGCGCCGGCATTATTGGTGCCTCGGTTGCCTGGCATCTGACCAGAGCTGGCGCGCAGGTGACGGTCATTGCCGACAGCGCGCCGGGCGGCGTGGCGACGCCGAACTCGTTTGCCTGGATCAACGCCAGTTGGGGCAATCCGGAAACCTATTTCCGGCTGCGCATCCGTGCCATGGCCGAGTGGAAGCGACTTGCAAATGATTTGCCCGGCCTGCCGCTGGCCTGGTGCGGCGGCCTGAACTGGGACCTGCAGGCGGAGAGGCTCGAAGCCTATGCGGACGAGCATTCGGCCTGGGGCTACGGCATCGAACGGGTTGGCCGAGAGCAGGTGGCACGCATTGAGCCCAATCTCGCCGAGCCTCCAGATTTTGCCTTGCATATCGCTGAGGAAGGTGTCGCCGAGCCCGCGGCCACAGCGAAGGCGCTGCTGGCGGATGCAGCGCGGCAAGGCGCGCGCATCCTCTCCGGCACGGTGACCGCGCTGGCCCAGAGCAACGGCAGGATTACCGGCGTGGACACATCACATGGGCTCGTTGCCGCCGACGAGGTGGTGATCGCCGCTGGCGTCGGCTCTCCGGATATTGCGGCGACGGCCGGCATCACCTTGCCAATCGAGACGCCGCCCGGCCTTATCGTCCATTCGCGGCCTTACAGGAAATTGCTCAACGGACTGGTGCACGCCGAGAGGCTACACATGCGCCAGACCGCCGAGGGCCGCATCATCGCCGGCTCGGATTTCGCCGGCGGCGATCCCGGTATGGACGCCGAAGCGACGGCCCGCGCGCTGTTCGCGGTCACGAAAGCAGCATTGCGTGGCGCCGAGGGGCTGGAACTCGATTTCCACACCATTGGCTACCGCCCCAATCCGATCGACGGCTTTCCGATCATCGGCCGCGCCGAGGGCCTGGATGGGCTCTACGTCGCGGTCATGCATTCCGGCATCACGCTGGCACCAGCCGTCGGCCTGTTTGCCGCGCGGGAGATTCTTGAAGGCGAGCGCGATGCATTGTTGGCGCCTTACGGGCTGGGGCGGTTTGCGCAGTAGCAATGGCTGCTTCCGAGGCGCGGCACTCTACGGCGCCCCCCTCTGTCCTGCCGGACATCTCCCCTACAAGTGGGGAGACGTCAGCTTCGCCGGCGGCTTCGCTCTTCAACGTTCGAGATTGGGAAGACCATCGCGACATCTGGCCTCCCGCTCTGGGGGAGATGTCCGGCAGGACAGAGAGGGGCGCGGAGGAACTCGACCGAAACGATTTGCTACCCAACCAGCGCCAGCTTCGCCGCGACCGGAGCGAATGGACTGATGTCGATGCAGTCCCTGGTCATGGTGACGAAGCTCGATGGCGGGATCGCCTGCCAGTCGCCGCCCTCGCGATCGAAGGGCTCGGAGACGATGCAGCGGCCAGCGCCCTTGCGGAAGATGGACGTGTAGAGCGTCGGCGCGTGAGCGTCAGTGGCGTAGCGGACCGCATATAGAATCTGCCCGTCGGAGAAAGCGGCGGTGAGTTTAAGCGCCGGCTCGAGACCGGCGCGGCGAGAGGCTTCCAGCACGCGGCTGGTGGCACGCGAGACGGCGCCTTGTGGGTCGGCCGAAAGGCCCTCGTCGATCATCAGGAGAAAAAACAGTTCGGAATCGGTGGTGCCTTCGCGCTGGTCGAAGACAGCGTCGGACAGCGAGTTCTCCAGCGCGCGGCGAATTTTCTCGAAACCGCCGATCTGGCCATTGTGCATGAACGACCAGCGGCCGGAGATGAACGGATGGCAGTTCATGCGGCTGGTGGCGCCGCCGGTCGAGGCCCTGACATGGGCGAGGAACAGGCCGGACTTGATCTGCCGGCACAGGCTTTTCAGATTGGGGTCGGACCAGGCCGGCAGGATGTCGCGATAGAGGCCGGGCTCGGGCCTCTCGCCATACCAGGCAAGGCCGAAACCGTCGCCATTGGTCGGCGACTTGGCTTCCTGGGCGCAGTGGCTCTGGGCGATCAGCGAGTGACAGGGCGCCGTGAGGATATCTTCGAGAACGACCGCTTCACCGAGATAGGCCGCCCATCGGCACATCGCTTTGTCGTCCTCTAGGCACGATCCGCAAGCGCCGCCGGCGCTTCGACCGTGTGATTGCCTCTGTTGTGCGTCCGCTCGTAGAGCTCGCGAATGATTCGGCTGGCGGTAGTCTCGAAGAGAAATGGCAAGAAAGCGTGAACGAGCGCTGCTCCCGCCGCCATCAGCAGGCGCGACGAGAACCAGGCGGCGAAGGCCATATGGCCGAAATAGGTTTCGCCGACCTTGGCCGGATGAGAGGTGAAAATGCTTGCGAGCGACATGCTGGTTCCCCTTCAGCGCTGGAGCTTCCTGATATGAGTATCCTGACACGCCTCACCGGTTCATTGGTCCCAAAATATCCTTGTATTTTGCCACTTCATGGGACAAACATCCCAAATGACACTGGAAATCGATGAAATCGACCGAAAATTGCTTGCCGAACTGCAACGAGACGGCACGTTGTCGGTCGACCAGCTGTCGGAGCGGGTGGCATTGTCGCGCAATGCCTGCTGGCGTCGCGTCAAGCGGCTGGAGGAAGATCGCGTCATCACCGGCCGCGTGGCGCTGGTCGATGCCGAAAAGCTCGGGCTTGGCCTTTCGGTGTTCATCCTGATCCGCACATCCAACCACGACCCGGACTGGCTGCAGAAATTCCGCGCCGCGGTAAGCGGCTTGCCAGAGATCATCGGCGTCTATCGCATGTCTGGCGATCTCGATTATGTACTGCGCGCCCGTGTCGCCGACGTGAAGGCCTATGACCGGCTCTACCAGCGGCTCATCGCCAAGGTGGCGCTGTCGGATGTTTCCGCCTCCTTCGTCATGGAGGAGATCAAGGAGACGACGGTGGTTCCGATGGAAGTGCGTTGAGCCGTCCTCAGGCCATAGTGATGCCCGAAAGAAAGCCGTTGATAGCGCCGCGGGCGAATTGACCGAATCGGCAATCGCGCCGATAGGATCGATTTTATGCGCGCAGCCCTTCAAACACCCTCCGTCATCGGTCCCACCGTCGGCTTCGTCAGGCTGCCGCATGGCGAGGGACTTCCGCTTCCCGCTTATGAAAGCACCGGCGCCGCTGGCATGGATTTGCGCGCGGCGGTGCCCGAAGACCGGCCGCTTCTGATCCTGCCCGGCAAGCGCGCTCTGGTGCCGACGGGGCTGATCCTGGAAATTCCCGAAGGCATGGAAGGCCAGGTGCGGCCACGCTCGGGCCTTGCCTTCAAACACGGCCTTACCGTCCTCAATTCACCCGGCACGGTCGACAGCGACTATCGCGGCGAGGTGAAGGTGCTGCTGGTCAATCTCGGCGACGAGGATTTTGCCGTTACGCGCGGCATGCGCATTGCCCAGATCGTTTTCGCCGCCGTGACGCAGGTGGCTGTGGAAGAGCGTTCGCTCGCCGGCGGCACGGCGCGCGGCTCGGGCGGATTCGGATCGACCGGCACCGCCTGATAGCGAATCCAATGCCCTTGCCTAAACTTGTCATCTTCGACTGCGACGGGATCCTGGTCGATACCGAGAATCTCGCCAACCGGCGCCTGGCCGAATGGCTCAGCGCGAGCGGCTATCCAACGACCTTCGAATATTGCCGCAAGAACTTCTCCGGCCGCAGCATGGTCTCGGTGCAGAAGGAGATCGAGGAGACGACCAGCGTCAGGCTCGGCGCCGATTTCGTCGAGCGCTGGAATGCCGGCCTGCCGGATCTGTTCGCTCATGGCGTCGAGGCGATCCCTTATGTCCGGGAGTTCATCGAGGCGGTCCGCGCCGCCGGCCTCGCCTATTGCGTCGCCACCTCGGCCAGGATCTCGAAGATGCACATAACGCTTGGCCAGACCGGGCTGTTGCCGCTGTTCGAGCATGCCATGTTCAGCGCCACCATGGTCTCGCGCGGCAAGCCGTTCCCCGACCTGTTCCTGCATGCGACCAAAGCCATGGGCTTCGAGCCGGCCGACTGCATCGTCATCGAGGATAGCGTCGCAGGCACGCAGGCAGGCATCGCTGCCGGCATGCGGGTGTTCTCCTATCATGGCGACCCCTATTCCGACCGCGACGGCCTGATCCAGGCCGGCGGCATCCTGTTCGACGACATGCGCGAACTCGCCGGGCTGGTGCCGATCCACTGATTTTGCCGGCCGGATGGGCTAGTGCATGTCGCCCGGAAGTGTCAGCTTCGCGGTGCTTGCGGTGAGGGGACGATATCAAGCATGTCGGGATTTTTGCATCGGCTCGTCTTTGCCTGCCTGTTGCTGCTGCCATTGCTGGGCGGCGCGGCCGGCGCCCAGGACGCGGCCAGCCCGGACCTCGGCAAACCCATCGATGGCCACGCCGGCACGACCTATGCCGATCTCATCAGGATGGTCATTCCGGATCTGACGGCGAAGGGCGACTACTATGTCGGCTCCTCGCCGATCGAGATGCGGCACATTGCCGGTCCCGACAATGACAGCTCGCCACCAGAAGCACCGAGCGTTTTCAGCGCCGGCGTGCTTGGCATCAAGGCCGGAGGCAAGGAGCGGCTGGCCATGCTTTTCGATCTCGGCGAATCGCCCGACAGCGCGGAGGGCTATGCGGTGCTGGCGCTTTACGATCTCACCGGCAAACCGAGGTTGCTCGATGCCGTCAATGTGGCGACCGACCGTTTCACCTTCTTTCGCCACCCCGGCAAACTTTCGCTCGGCGCCAGCGACGATGCGCTGATGATCTCCAGCACGCATTTCAACTCGAACCAGGGCTACATGTCGACGCCGCTTATCCTGGTGCGAGACGACCGTTTTGAGCTGATCGACCTCATCAACACGTTCGACGAAAATGTCTGTTCCTATCGGCGCTCCCAGGACCTGACCTTCCAGGCCGTGAGCGATGGCCAGCCCTACGCCGCGATCAAGGCGACGATAACCGACAAGACGGCACCTGGCGAAGAGACGTGCGACGAACCCGCCCCCAAAGCCGTCTCGAACGACATTTCCGTAACCTACCGCTGGGACAAGAAAACAGCGGGCTACGTCGCCGATTCCGATGCCTTCGAAAATTGGCAGCAGACAACGAGAAACGCTTCTGAACCAACCGCATTTGTTTGCCCGGCCGGAAACGGCGCGCTAGCATCCGCCCCGACACTCGTCATGGGGAACATTCATGGACAAGGGCAAGATCTTTCGCGACCTGCATGCCTCGACCTTCGTCATGCCCAATCCCTGGGACCCGGGCACGACGAAGCTGCTTGGCTCCTTCGGCTTCAAGGCGCTGGCCACGACCAGCGCCGGCTTTGCCTTTTCGCGCGGCCTGCCGGACGGGGCCGTGAGCTTCGACCAGATGATCCATCATTGCCGCGAGGTGACGGCCGCGACCGAACTGCCGGTCTCGGCGGATCTCGAAAAAGGCAAGGGCGACAGCCCCGAGCAGGCCGCCGAGACCATTTTCGCAGCGGAGGCCGCCGGGCTTGCCGGCTGCTCGATCGAAGACCATACCGGCGATCCGGAAAAGCCCATCTACGAGTTTTCGCATGCGGTCGAGCGCGTCGCCGCCGCGGTGGAGGCGGCGCGGGCGCTGAAGCGCGATTTTGTCTTCACCGCGCGGGCCGAGAACTTCCTGTGGGGCAAGTCCGACCTCGACGATACGATCAAGCGGCTGCAGGCCTTCGAAAAGGCCGGCGCCGACGTGCTCTATGCGCCGGGCATCGGCGACGTCGAGATGGTGCGCACGCTCTGCTCGGCGGTGACCAAGCCGGTCAATGTCATGGCGAGGCCCGGCTTCACCATCGCCGACCTTGCCATGGCCGGCGTCAAGCGGATTTCGCTCGGGCCGTGGCTGACCAATTTCGCCTACGGCATGCTGGAGACGGCGGCGCGCGAGATCCAGCAGGACGGAACGTTCGGCTTCACCCGCGCCGCCATGCCGTTCGGCAAGTTGCAGGCGCTCTACGGCAAATCCCAGGGTTAGACGCCGCATGAACCTTACTGTCGTCGACATGCATACGGGCGGCGAGCCGCTGCGGATCGTCACCGGGGGTTATCCCGCTATCCCCAGGGGCACCATCCTTGAAAAGCGCGCCTATGTGCGGGACCATCTCGACCATTTGCGCAAACTGCTGATCTTCGAGCCGCGCGGCCATTACGACATGTATGGCGCCTTGCTGGTCGAGCCCGATTTGCCCGGCGCCGACCTTGCCGTGCTGTTCATGCACAATGAGGGCTATTCCACCATGTGCGGCCACGCCATCGTCGCGCTCGGCCGTTATGCCATCGATGAAGGCCTGGTGGCGAAACAGGAGCCGGTCACCACAGTCAACATCGAGGCGCCTTGTGGCCTGGTCGTCGCCTCGGTCGAGGTCAGCGACGGCAAGGCCGGTGCGGTGTCGTTCGAGAGCGTGCCTGCCTTCCTGTTCGCCCGCGACCAACAGATCGGGCTGACAGAGTATGGCAAGATCGGTTTCGATATCGCCTATGGCGGGGCTTTCTACGCGCTGGCCGACTGCCATCAGTTCGGGCTGGAATTCGACCGCGACCGCGTGCGCGATTTCGTCGATGCGGCAACGGCGCTGACGAACCGGCTCAAGGCCGAGTTTGCGTTGTCGCATCCCGATCATGACGACCTCGCCTTCCTCTACGGCACCATCCTGACCGACGGAAAGGACGCCTTTTCCGGGGAAGTCACCAGAAATGTCTGCGTCTTCGCCGAGGCGGAAGTCGACCGATCGCCGACCGGTTCCGGCGTGACCGCCCGGCTGGCGGCCATGCATGCCAAGGGTGAGATCGCCATCGGGCAGACGCGCAGTTTCGAGAGCATCGCCGGCTCGCGCTTTTCCGGGGCGGTCGTGCGAACGGCACAGGCCGGCCCGCACGAAGCGATCGTCGCCCGCGTCGGCGGCCGCGCCTATTATTCCGGACGAGCCGAATTCATTGTCGAACCGGACGACGAGCTGGGGCGTGGTTTCCTCTTGCGCTGAAGGCTCAACCGTTTGCGGAACGGACCGCTTCCCGCGCCGAGACCGCCTTGTGCAGATGCACCATCATGGCGGCGGCGAAGAGCGGCGTCAGCAGGTTGAGCAGCGGCACGGCAAGGAATGCCGCGATCACCAGCCCGGACAGAAACACCGTACCGGCATAGCGCCGGCGCAGGGCCCTCGCATCTTCCTCGGGGCGAAAGCGCATGGCGGCGAATTCGAAGAATTCGCGCCCCAGCAGGTAGCCGTTGACAATGAAGAAGGCTGCGATGTTGATGCCCGGCACCAGCAGAAGCATGAGCGCCACGATGTTGCCCAGGATGACGACGCCGAAAAACTTTATCGCCAGCACCATCGAGCGCAATGCCGGCATGGCCCGTCCGGCCGGGTGGCTTGGGTAATCGGTGCGCTCGACCACTTCGGCGACATCGTCGAGGAACAGGCCGGCGATGACGGCCGTGACCGGCGCAACAAGCAGCGCCATGCCGAAGGCCAGCGCGATGGCCGCGACAATGCCGCCCAGCCAGCCGGCCCAGGACGGTATGCCGGGCAACACGGTCTGGAGCCACGGCAGGGCCAGCCATTCGACAAGGCTGGTCAGGCCGAACCACAGGGCGACCAGCGCCAGCAGGGTTAGGCCGAGCGTCTTGATGAACACGGCGCGGAACGGAGGCGAGAGCAGCTCCAGGGCCGCGGTGCGGGCAGCGTCGAAAATCACCGTGCTTCAACCCCAGGTCAGCGGACACAACCACAGAGCAATTCCAGGAAAAGTGCGTAGCGGTTTTCCGCCCGGGATTGCGTAAAAACGAGAAGTTACAGCGGGTCAGAGATTCCATCAAACACTGAACCGCTCAAGGCAGGACGTCTCCGAGATAGGCAGTGCGGCCCGCGAGCACAAGCGCGGGCCTTTGCTTGTCTTTGGACGCTGCCGAAATCTGACTACCGGGCGAAGGCCGGTTTGCGGACCGGTATGGTCATGGCCGCCACGCCGGCAACGACAAAGCCCATGCCGAGCCATGCCGTCGGACCCAGGCTTTCGCCGAGGAAGATGGCGCCGATGCCGACACCGATCGGCACCCGCAGATAGGCCTGCGACGTCGTGCCGACCGAACCCAGCGTGTGGATGAGGCGAAAATAGATGACGAACGCCAGTGCCGTCGAAAACACGGACAGGCCGAGCAAAGCGAGGATGGAAGCTGCCGAAGGCGTCAGCGTCCATGGCTGGTCGACCACCAGGCTGAGCGGCACCAGCATGACGGCGCCGCACAGCATGGAGCCAGCGGCGGGAAGCATCGGATCGAGGCCCTTGAAGCCACGGCCGAAGATGGCGGCGCCGGCATAGCACACGGTTGCCGCGACGATGGCGATCTGTGCCCAGAGCTGGTGGCCGATGCCGCCAAGCGCCTGTGTGCCGACGATGAGGCAGATGCCGGCAATGCCGGCGCCGACGCCGACCAGCTTGCGTGGGGTGACCGGCTCATGGCGGGTGATCAGCGCGGTGAGCAGGAAGGTGAAGATCGGCGAGGTGGCGTTGAGGATGGTGGCAAGGCCGGCGTCGACCGAGCGCTCGGCCGCGGCGATCAGCGTGAACGGGACGACGCTGTTGAGGCAGGCCTGGAAGGCGAAGCGGCGCCAGCTAGCCGCGTCTCCCGGCATGGCAAGCCCACGCCAGCGGATGATGGCGAACAGGATGGCGCCGGCGATCAGGGTGCGGGCGGCGATGAAGGTGATGGGCGGGATGGTCTCGACGCCGATCTTGATGAAGGTGTAGGAGGCGCCCCACAGGACAGCCAGTACGCCAAGCAGCGCCAGGTCGGTAGCCGTGTCGTTTTTGGCAGGCATGGGCTCGCGCCTTCGGACCGTGATCTCAGGAGCGCAGATGTAGGCGACATCGCGACGAAATGTTTCGGCCACGGTCGAATTGTCGTAGCGCCTGGGCTGGCGCGGCAAGGACAGAAAATCGGTTGCCTGTTTTCAGCGTCATGCTGTAGACCCGCGCGGGCATGGCAAGAAGCCGGCTCGGGTTTTTGGCGGAGACATTGATGCCGGATTATGACGTGCTTTGCATCGGCAATGCGATTGTCGACATCATCGCCCAGTGCGAAGAGGACTTCCTCCAGACCAACGGCATCATCAAGGGCGCGATGAATCTCATCGACACCCATCGCGCCGAATTGCTCTACAGCCGCATGGGTCCGGCAATCGAGGCCTCCGGCGGCAGCGCCGGCAACACGGCGGCCGGGGTCGCCTCCTTCGGCGGACGCGCCGCCTTCTTCGGCAAGGTTTCCAACGATGCGCTGGGCGAAATCTACGCGCACGATATCCACGCGCAAGGTGTCGCCTTTGACACCAAGCCGCTCGAGGGCGAGCCGCCGACGGCGCGCTCGATGATCTTCGTCACCCCCGATGGCGAGCGCTCGATGAACACCTATCTCGGCGCCTGCGTCGAACTCGGGCCGGAAGATGTCGAGGCCGACAAGGCGTCGGGCGCCAAGGTGACCTATTTCGAAGGCTATCTGTGGGACCCGCCGCGCGCCAAGGAAGCCATCCGGCAGACGGCCAGGCTGGCGCACGCGGCCGGCCGCGAAGTGTCCATGACCTTGTCGGATTCGTTCTGCGTCGACCGTTACCGTGACGAGTTCCTCGACCTGATGCGCTCGGGCACGGTCGATATCGTCTTTGCCAACAGCCACGAGATCAAGTCGCTTTACCAGACTTCGTCGTTCGACGAGGCGCTGGCGCAGATTCGCAAGGATTGCAAGATCGCCGCGGTGACCCGCTCCGAAAAGGGCTCGGTCATCGTGCGCGGCGACGAGACCGTGGTCATAAAGGCGACCGCCATCAAGGAACTGGTCGACACGACGGGCGCCGGCGACCTCTACGCCGCCGGTTTCCTGCATGGTTATACACAGGGACGCGACCTCCAGACCTGCGGCGACCTTGGCTCACTGGCAGCCGGATTGGTGATCCAGCAGATCGGCCCGAGGCCACGGCAGAATCTGCGCAAGGAAGCCGAGCAAGCGGGGTTGTTGTAGGGGGGCTTTTCCCTTCTCCCCCTGTGGGAGAAGGTGGATCGGCGCGCAGCGCCGAGACGGTTGAGGGGTGGGTGACGGATCGCCGTTTTTGCCAAGCTGGAACACCCTCATCCGACCTCGCTTCGCGAGGCCACCTTCTCCCACAAGGGGAGAAGGAAAAGACCGTCGCGCGGTTGTCACACACCGCTCCTACAGGAAATTGCGAGCGTCCCGTGACTGGCATTTCGGGATGCTCGCAGTCAGTTGGGGTGTCGTAAATGCAAGACAGCAACCTGTCGGGTTCGCTGCATCTGTTGCCGTTCGGAGTCCCGCTTTTCCCTTAGCCGTTGACAAACGGCCGCAGTCGGGGAGGAGCGCGGCCAGAAGACAGATGCATGACCAGATTTCCAATCCAGGCGACCGGCATAAACCAGGACGACTTCGCGGAGTTGGTCGCCGACAAGGTCGAGCGCGCGCTCGCCCATTATGACGAGGCGATCAACCAGTCCACCATGGTCTCGGTCGCCAAAATCGCCGGCAGCATCGCCTCCGCGGTCACCTTGCTGTCGCCCAAGCACCAGCGCGCCATCGACACCATCCACGCCGACCTTCCCGGCCTTGCCTCGAAATTCGTGCGCGCGCTGGCGGCGGAAGCGGCGCGCCGAGGCGAAGCCGGCACCACCGGCACGACGACGCTGCCTGCAGAGGCCGAAACGTTGCCCCCGCTCCCCCAGTCCGACGACCTCGAATCGATGCTGATCGAGGACTGGGCCGGCCGCGTCGCCGGCTCGACCTATCTGGAAGAGAACCTGCGCATCGCCCGCTCCACCTTGCACCGTTGGCAACGGCGCGGCGACGTCATCGCGCTGCGCAAGGGCGGCCGCAAGCACGTCTTCCCGCTGGCGCAATTCGTCGACGGCAGGCCGGTGGCGGGCATAAGCGACGTGCTGGAGCTGATCGGCAATCCGAGGCTCGCATGGCTATGGTTGACCCGCCCAGCGGCACAGCTCGACGGCCGCATCCCGATTGACCTGCTGCGGCAGGACCAGGCGGAAGAGGTGGTCGAGGCGGCGCGGGTGTTTGCGCCGGGGTGAAGTCGGCGCGAGAAGGTGCCTGCGGCGCGCTTCGGGCTTGTCTGATGCAGAAGCTTTCGTCCGCCAGGCGGGATGCTCCTCAAGTCCCCGCCGTGTAGGCCGCGATCGCCGCCATGTTGACGATATCGCTGTCCTTGGCGTTCAGCGAGACGATCTGCACCGGCTTGTTCAGGCCGACCAGCAGCGGGCCGATGACGGTCGAGCCGCCGAGTTCCTGTAGCATCTTGGTCGAGATCGAGGCCGAGTGGAACGCCGGCATGATCAGCACGTTGGCCGGGCCGGTCAGGCGGATGAACGGGTATTGCGCCATGGCGCGGGCGTTGAGCGCCACGTCGGCGGCCATTTCGCCGTCATATTCGAAATCGACGCGGCGCTTGTCGAGGATGCGCACGGCTTCCTGGATGCGCTCGGAGCGCTCGCCCTGCGGATGGCCAAAGGTGGAATAAGCGAGCATGGCGAGCCTCGGCTCATAGCCCATGCGGCGGGCGAAGCCGGCCGCCTCCTCGGCGATGTCGGCGATCTGCTCGGCGTTGGGCATGTCGTGGACGGCGGTGTCGGCGACGATCACCGTGCGGCCGCGCGCGAGCACGATCGAGGCGCCGATGACGCGGTGGCCGGGCTTGGCGTCGATGATGCGCCTGATATCGTCGAGCGCGGTGGAATAGTTGCGGGTGACGCCGGTGACGATGCCGTCGGCGTCACCCAGCGCCACCATGCAGGCGGCGAAATGGTTGCGATCGTTGTTGATCAGCCGCTGGCAGTCGCGGAACAGGAAGCCTTTGCGCTGCATGCGTTCGTAGAGATAGTCGGTGTAGATCGAATTGCGGCGCGACAGGCGCGCATTGATGATCTCGATGCCTTGCTTGTTCAAGTCGATGCCGGCGTGCCTGGCGTTCTCCTTGATGACATCGTCGCGGCCGAGCAGGATGGCCGTGCCGAGCCGCTGGTTCACATAGGAGACGGCGGCGCGCATCACCTGCTCCTCCTCGCCCTCGGCGAAGACGATGCGCTTGGGCTGGCGGCGCACGCGATCGTAGATGCGCTGAAGGGTCGAGGCGATCGGGTCGCGGCGGGCGGAAAGCTCCTGCGCGTAGCGGTCGAGATCGAGGATCGGCTTGCGGGCGACGCCCGAATCCATTGCCGCCTTGGCCACGGCAATCGGGATGGCCGAGATCAGGCGCGGGTCGAAAGGCACCGGGATGATGTAGTTGGGGCCGAATTTCGGCCGGTTGCCCTGATAGGCGGCGGCGACGTCGTCGGGCACGTCCTGGCGGGCCAGTTCGGCGAGAGCGCGGGCGGCGGCGATCTTCATGTCGTCGTTGATGGTGGTGGCCCTGACATCAAGCGCGCCGCGGAAGATGTAGGGGAAGCCGAGCACGTTGTTGACCTGATTGGCATAATCCGAACGCCCGGTGGCCATGATGGCGTCGGTGCGGATCTCGGCCACTTCCTCCGGGGTGATCTCCGGATCGGGATTGGCCATGGCGAAGATGATCGGGTTTTTGGCCATCGACTGCACCATGGCGGTGGTCAGCGCGCCCTTGGCGGAAACACCGAGGAAGACGTCGGCGCCGTCGAGCGCTTCGGCCAGAGAACGCGCGTCGGTCTTGACCGCATGCGCCGATTTCCACTGGTTCATGCCCTCGGTGCGGCCCTGGAAGACCACACCCTTGGTATCGCACAAGGTGATGTTTTCGGGCGAAAAACCCATCGCCTTCATCAGCTCGATGCAGGCGATGCCGGCGGCACCCGCGCCATTGCAGACCAGCTTCGTGGTCTTCATGTCGCGGCCGGTTACCTCCAGCGCATTGATCAGGCCGGCGGCCGAGATGATGGCCGTGCCATGCTGGTCGTCATGGAAGACCGGGATGTCCATCAGTTCGCGCAGGCGCTGCTCGATGATGAAGCATTCCGGCGCCTTGATGTCTTCCAGGTTGATGCCGCCGAAGGAGGGACCGAGGAAGCGCACGCAGTTGATGAACTCGTCGGCATCCTCGGTGTCGACCTCGAGGTCGATGGAATCGACATCGGCGAAGCGCTTGAACAGCACCGCCTTGCCTTCCATGACCGGCTTCGAGGCCAGCGCGCCGAGATTGCCGAGGCCGAGGATGGCGGTGCCGTTGGAGATGACGGCGACCATGTTGCCGCGCGTCGTATAGTCGAAGGCTCTCGATGGGTCCTCGGCGATGGCGCGCACGGGCACGGCGACGCCCGGCGAATAAGCGAGGCTGAGATCGCGCTGCGTCGTCATCGGTTTGGTGGCGACGATCTCCAGCTTGCCGGGCCGGCCCATGGCGTGGAATTCGAGCGCTTCCTGTGCGCTGACGGACGGACCGTTGTTCTCGGTTTTCCTGGCCATGATGCTTTTTGATTTCCTCGCCGGTGCGGCACCTCCTTGAAGCGGGTGCCTGTGTTCTTGCGAATTAAGACCACGGGCCGCCGCGTGTAAACCACGAAGCTCTGCAAAGCTGCTTCAAAGCGGACGCGCTCGGTCAGGGACTGGGCTGCGCTGGCTTGAATGCGGTGATTTCATGCGCATGCTGGCGGGCCGTTGCCCATCGCCGCAGCGTCCTGGTTCCGGGGAACGGCCATTGCGACAAGGGCGGCCGTCGGCTTCCCATCCGCTCGAACAGCTCCGACAGGAATTCCATGAGTTGCCGCCGTTGCGGCTCGACCCTGGCCATCGTGCGGTTACGGATCTCCTCGCGCGGTATGGCGCGGTCGCGCAGCGTCTCGACAGCCCGCCGGATCGCCGCCGGATCGGGCTCGGCGATGATGCAATAGTCCGGATCGAAGAAGACATCCCGGCCGCCAAGACTGGGCGTGCTGACCACCGGCAACCCGGCCATCAGATATTCCATGCTGGAACACATCGCCCCTTCCGCCGCCGACAGACAGAGCCCAACCGCGGCCTGGTTGTAGACGCGATTGACCTCCTGCGGCGCCAGCCAGCCGGCCAGGCCATCGATGATCGGGTTGGCGATACGATGCAGCGGCGATTGCGCCTGCAGGCGACGGATGAAGGCACGGTCGCCGGCCCGGGGCAGCTCGCCGATCGAAAAGGTGATGTGGGCGAGCCTTTCGACGTCGAAGGCGAGGTAATGACGCTTGATGCACGAGATGCGGCCGTTATAGACGGCGTCGAATTCGACGGGGACATCCGGCAATGGCCGAAAGATGTCCTCTGAGACCATCAGATTGTGGTTGGAGACGATCGCGGTTCCTCCGACAGCGGTGACCAGACGACGCTCCTCCGGCGTGTTGCAAAGAAAAATCAGTTCGTGAAGCGGAAAGTTCTCACGGTACCAGGCGAGATCCCGGCCCAGCTTTGCGACGACGTGCGGCCGCTCGAGCGTCCAACTCGGCATCAGCAGGAACACGGCGCGCCGCGAGGCCAGGCGACGGCCGATTGCGACGATCGAGTTGAGGGGGCGCGCGCCGCCGATCGGCGTGTAGATCAACAGCGGATCGTGGCTGAGCACGTAAACCGCGAGCCGAACGCCGCCGTCCAGGCGGGACAACGGACCGCTGAGCGGCAGCGCGAAAGGGAGGCGCTTGGCCGCCGAAAACTTAAGCCAGCCCAACCTTTGACTGGCATGCCGAACCGTCATGAGCCAGAGCCGTTCGAGGGCCGAGTCGATCGGCCCTACCATCTCCTCGAACGTTTCGTGCCCATCCCTGTCCATGACCATTATACCCCCAAGACGACAGATATTCGCGATCACGGCATCGGGCAATGCCGCTGAATAGCCGGCCATGGACGATGGCTTGCGATCTTCCCCTGCTTTTCGATGGCCCGGCATTAAACCCCGCCACCACATCTGCTAGCGTGCCGCGCCATGAACATGCACAGCCCGAACGAGCCCGACGCCGCTCCCGAGTTGACGGCGGCGCCACAGCCAGGCCCCGCCGTCACGCCGATGATGGAGCAATTCATCGAGATCAAGGCGGCCAACCCGGATTCGCTGCTGTTCTACCGCATGGGCGATTTCTACGAGCTGTTCTTCGACGATGCCGAGAAGGCGAGCCGGGCGCTGGGCATCGTGCTCACCAAACGCGGCAAGCACCAAGGCCACGACATTCCGATGTGCGGCGTGCCGGTGCATGCGGCCGACGACTATCTGCAGAAGCTGATTGGCCAGGGGTTCCGCGTCGCCGTCTGCGAGCAGATCGAGGATCCGGCCGAGGCCAAGAAACGCGGTTCCAAATCGGTGGTGCGCCGCGATGTGGTGCGGCTGGTGACCCCGGGCACCATCACCGAGGACAAATTGCTGGCGCCGTCGGAATCGAGTTTCCTGATGGCGCTGGGCAGGGTGAAGGGCGGAGCGGACCACAGCTTTGCAATTGCCTGGATCGACATCTCGACCGGGGCCTTCCGCGTCGCCGAGACCTCCGCCGACCGGCTGATGGCCGACATCTTCCGTGTCGACCCGCGCGAGCTTATCATGGCCGAGCCGGTCTTCCATGATCCCGAGCTGAAGCCGGTGTTCGACGTGCTCGGCCGCATTGCCAGCCCGCAGCCGCCTTCGCTGTTCGATTCGGCCTCGGCCACGGGGCGGATCGCGCGGTTCTTCGAGGTGGCGACACCAGACAGTTTCGGCACGTTTTCGCGCGCCGAACTGTCGGCGATCTCGGGCGCCATCGCCTATGTCGAGAAGACGCAGAAGGCCGAGCGGCCACCGCTGTCGCGCCCCGAGCGCGAGGAGCAGGGCTCGACCCTGTTCATCGATCCGGCGACGCGCGGCAATCTCGAACTGTTGCGCACGCTGTCCGGCAGCCGCGAGGGCTCGCTGTTCAAGGCGATCGACCGCACGGTGACCGGCGGCGGCGCAAGGCTGCTCGCCGACCGGCTGATGGCGCCGCTGACCGACCCGGCGGCCATTGTCGCACGGCTGGATTCGGTGTCGTTCTTCCGTTCCGAAGTGCGGCTTTGCCAGGCGGTGCGGATGAGCCTGAAGAGCGTCGCCGACATGCCGCGTGCGCTGTCCAGACTGGCGCTCAATCGCGGCGGCCCGCGCGACCTCGGCGCGCTGCGCGCCGGCTTCGAGGCGGCAGGTGCCATCGCCGAGACCTTTGCCGCGACCGCCCTGCCCCAGGAATTGGCCGGCGCGATGACCGCGATTCAAGCGCTGCCCAAGGCACTCGCCCAGCATCTCACCCAGGCGCTCGGCGAGGAGCTGCCGCTGCTCAAACGCGACGGCGGTTTCGTTCGCGGCGGCTATCATGCCGAACTCGACGAGATGCGGGCGCTGCGCGACGAGTCGCGCAAAGTGATCGCCGGGCTGGAGCGCTCGCTGATCGAGGAAACCGGCATCCGTTCGCTGAAGATCCGGCACAACAACGTGCTGGGCTACTACATCGAGGTGACGGCCAACCATCATGCAATCATGACCGGCAGCGATGGCGCCAAGGCGCGCTTCATCCACCGCCAGACCATGGCCAACGCCATGCGCTTCACCACGACCGAGCTCGCCGAACTCGAGACCAAGATCGCCAATGCCGCCGACCGGGCACTGAGCATCGAACTGGCCGCCTTCGATGCGCTGACGGCGGAGGCGGTCGCCGAGGCCGAGGCGATCCGCGCCGGGGCCGATGCGCTCGCCGTGCTCGATGTATCGGCCGCCCTCGCACTGTTGTCGGAAAGCGAGGCCTGGTGCCGGCCGGTGGTGGATTCCAGCCTTGCCTTCGAAATTTCAGGCGGGCGGCATCCGGTGGTCGAACAGGCGTTGCGCCGTTCGGGCGAAGGCCCGTTCGTCGCCAATGATTGCGACCTCTCGCCCGAGGGGACTGCCAGGAACGGCGCGATCTGGCTGCTGACCGGCCCGAACATGGGTGGTAAGTCGACGTTCCTCAGGCAAAACGCGCTGATCGCGATCCTGGCCCAGACCGGCTCGTTCGTACCGGCGGCGTCTGCCCATATCGGCGTCGTCGACCGGCTGTTCTCGCGCGTCGGCGCTTCGGACGATCTGGCGCGCGGCCGTTCGACCTTCATGGTCGAAATGGTCGAGACGGCGGCGATCCTCAACCAGGCCGGGGAACGCGCGCTGGTGATCCTCGACGAGATCGGCCGCGGCACCGCGACGTTCGACGGCCTGTCGATCGCCTGGGCGGCGGTCGAATATCTGCACGAGAAGAACCGCTGTCGGGCGATTTTCGCCACCCATTTCCACGAAATGACGTCGCTCGCCGGCAAGCTGGCGCGGCTTTCCAACGTCACCATGCGCGTCAAGGAATGGGAAGGCGACGTCGTTTTCCTGCACGAGGTCGGCAAGGGTGCAGCCGACCGGTCCTACGGCGTGCAGGTGGCGCGGCTCGCCGGCCTGCCGGAGGCGGTGGTCGAGCGGGCCAAGGCGGTGCTGCACCAGTTGGAGGAAGGCGAGGTCTCCGGCAAGGCCAACCGGCTGGTCGACGACCTGCCGCTGTTTTCGGTGGCGGTGAAACGGGAAGCGCCAAAGCCGGTGAAGAGCGACGCGCTGGGCACAGCGCTCGGCGAGATCAACCCCGACGAGATGACGCCGAAGGAAGCGCTGGAGGCGCTCTACCGGCTGAAAGGGCTGGCGGGGAAGTAATTTTGCAATCTGGGCGGCGGAGGGGGAAATTGGGGCAGCACCGCCGCCTCAGATCATCTCCAGCCCGCGCTTGCGCTTCGGTGGCGGGAATGCACGGTCGAGATCGGCGATGTCCTGCGGCGTAAGCTTTATGTCCAACGCAGCGACATTCTGGCGGACGTGCTCCTGGCTGCCGGCCTTGGGAATGGCGATGACGCCGTCCTGCCGCATCACCCAGGCCAAGGCGATTTGCGCCGGTGTCGCGCCGTGGCGGGCGGCGACGGCGTCAAGCCTGGCATTGCGCGCCAGCGCGCCTTGCTCGACCGGCGAATAGGCCATCAGCGGGATGCCGCGTGTTCGGCTCCAGGGCGCCAGATCGAATTCCGGGCCGCGGCGAACCAGATTGTAGAGCACCTGGTTGGTCTGGACATTGCCGCCGTCGCGCAGGCCAGCCAGTTCCTCCATCTCCTCGGTGTCGAAATTGCTGACGCCCCAATGCCGTATCTTGCCGGCTTTTTTCAGCGCCTCGAAGGCTTCCACCGTTTCCGATAGGGGCACGCTGCCCGGCCAATGCAGCAGATAGAGATCGATGCGGTCGGTGGCGAGGCGCTTCAGGCTGTTCTCGCAGGCGCGCTGCACGCCGGCCCTTGAAGCGTTGGAAGGCAAGACCTTCGAGACCAGGAAGACCTCGGCGCGGCGCCCGGCGATGGCTTTGGCCACCACTTCTTCCGCGCCGCCGCCGGCATACATTTCGGCGGTGTCGATCAGCGTGACGCCGAGGTCGAGACCGAGCTTGAGGGCATTTACCTCGTCGGAGCGGCGCCGCGAATCCTCGCCCATTTTCCACGTGCCCTGGCCGAGAACGGGTATGGCCTCGCCGCAGGGCAGTGTAGTGGTTCTGACGCTCGATTCCATGGCATGGCTCCGTCGGTACTCGATCGCATCGAGGCCTCGACGAGACTCCGCAAGGAGTTCTCGCCGGACCCTACTTAGCGATGCCGGGAAGCTTACTTCACCGGATGGGCGGCGAGCCAGTCCTGCATCTGCTTGATTTCGGCTTCCTGCGCGGCGATGACGCCTTCGGCGAGTTTGCGGATTTCCGGATCCTTGCCGTTGGCCAGCTCGACCTTGGCCATGTCGATCGCGCCTTGATGATGCGGAATCATGCCGCGGACAAAATCGACGTCGGCGTTGCCGGTATATTGCGAGGCCATCATGTCGGTATGCATCTTGTCCATCGCCGCCTTGTAGCCCGCCGTCGAAGGGCTTTCCGCCCCCATGGCCATGGCGCCCATGTCGTGCTTCATCTCCTCGCTCTGCGCCGGCACGCTTTCGAGGAAGACGGCAAGCAGCATTCCGGCCGCCATCAGCAGCAGCACGAGTTTTTTAGCCAAGGTCATTCATGGTCTCCTGTTGGTTGGATTTCGTATCTGGGGGTTAATCTCAGAGTTTCAACGTTCTGAGCCGCAATGCGTTCGCGATCACCGAGACGGAGGACAGGCTCATCGCCGCCGCCGCCAGCATCGGCGACAGAAGCGTGCCGGTAAGCGGATAGAGCACGCCGGCCGCGACCGGCACGCCAAGCACATTGTAGAGGAAGGCGAAGAACAGGTTCTGCCGGATGTTGCCGATGGTCGCCCGGGCCAGGGTGCGGGCGCGGACGATGCCGTTTAGGTCGCCCTTGACCAAGGTGATGCCGGCGCTTTCGACGGCGACATCGGCGCCGGTTCCCATGGCGATGCCGACATCGGCGGCGGCAAGCGCCGGCGCATCGTTGACGCCGTCGCCGGCCATGGCGACGCCGGCACCCCTGCCGCGCAGTTCGTCGACGAGCGCTGCCTTCTGTTCCGGCAATAGACCTGCCCGAACCTCGTCGATGCCGAGACGTCCGGCGATCGCCTTGGCCGTGCGCTCATTGTCGCCGGTCGCCATGATGATCCTCAGCCCACTGTCATGCAGCGCCCTGATCGCCTCCGCCGTGGTCGCCTTGACCGGATCGGCGACGGCGACGATGCCGGCCAGCTTGCCGTCGACAGCGACGAACATCGCCGTCTTGCCATCGCCCTGCAATGCTTCCACGCGGCCCAGGATTGCGGAAACGTCGATGGCGAGATCGGCCATCATCGCGGCATTGCCGAGCGCGACCTTCTTGCCCGACACCGTGCCGGAAACGCCCTTGCCGGTAACCGCCTCGAAGCTGCTGGCCTCGGCGATCTTCACGCCGCGCTGGCCCGCCCCATCGACGATGGCCTCGGCCAGCGGATGCTCCGACCCCTTTTCCAGGGTCGCGGCGTACACCAGCAATTCGTCCTCGGAAAAGCCCGCGGCCGCGACGACGTCGGTCAGTTTCGGCCGGCCCTCGGTCAGCGTGCCGGTCTTGTCGACGATCAACGTGTCGACGGCGGCGAAGCGTTCGAGCGCGGCGGCTTCCTTTATCAGCACACCGGCAAGCGCGCCGCGCCCGGTGGCGGTCATGATCGACATCGGCGTGGCGAGGCCCAGCGCACAGGGACAAGCGATGATCAGCACCGAAACCGCCGAGACGATGGCAAAGATCAGATTGGGCTCGGGGCCGAAGATCGCCCAGGCGATGAACGCGGCGACGGCGACCAGGACGACGGCCGGGACAAAGTAGAAGGAAACGCGGTCGGCCAGGCCCTGGATCGGGGCGCGCGAGCGCTGTGCCTTGGCGACGAGTTCGACGATGCGCGACAGCGTCGTCTCGGCGCCGATCCGCTCGGCGCGCATGATCAGCGAGCCGTTCTTGTTAAGCGTGCCGCCGGTCAAGGCGTCGCCTTCGGCCTTCTCGACCGGCAAGGGTTCGCCCGTGATCATCGATTCGTCGATGGAGGAGCGGCCTTCCAGCACCGTGCCGTCGACCGGGACAGCATCGCCGGGACGGATGCG
This sequence comes from Mesorhizobium sp. M8A.F.Ca.ET.207.01.1.1, assembly GCF_004794715.1. Lineage (NCBI taxonomy): Bacteria > Pseudomonadati > Pseudomonadota > Alphaproteobacteria > Hyphomicrobiales > Phyllobacteriaceae > Mesorhizobium > Mesorhizobium sp. M8A.F.Ca.ET.207.01.1.1. The sequence continues at coordinate 350,722 of NZ_SRUS01000007.1, forward strand.
CAGGCGATCGCCGGCCTTGACGTCGTCCAGCGCTACATCGGTCTCGGCGCCGTCGTCTGCGATCCGCCGCGCGGTCTTCGGCGCGAGATCAAGCAGGGCGCGGATCGCCGATCCGGTCTTTTCGCGGGCGCGCAGTTCCAGCACCTGGCCGAGGAAGACCAGCGCGACGATGACGGCGGCTGCCTCGAAATAGACCGGCACCGTACCGCCATGGCCGCGGAACTGGTGCGGAAAGATGTCTGGAAAAAACGTGGCGACGACGCTGTAGACATAGGCGGCGCCGACGCCGAGCGAGATCAGCGTCCACATGTTGGGGCTGCGGTTGAGGATCGAGTCCCAGCCGCGATGGAAGAACGGGAAGGCAGCCCAGAGCACCACAGGGCTCGCCAGGACCAGTTCGATCCAGACCTTTGCGCGATCCTCGACCAGGCCCTCCAGCGACAGGCCGACCATCGGCGCCATGGCGACGACCAGCAGCGGGACCGACAGCACCGCGCTCACCCAGAGCCTTCTCGTGAAATCGACCAGTTCGGGATTTGGCCCTTCATCGCCTGTCGGCACGCCCATGGGCTCGAGGGCCATGCCGCAGATCGGGCAGGAGCCGGGCTTGTCGCGGATGATCTCGGGATGCATGGGGCAGGTGTATTGCGTGCCCTTGGGCATCGGCCCCGGTGCCGGCCTGTCGCCGAGATAGGTTTGTGGCGCCGCCTCGAACTTCGCCTTGCAGCCGGCGGAACAGAAGTAGAAACCTTGGCCTTCATGGCGGACGAAATGTTTCGCCGTCGAGCGGTCGACGCTCATGCCGCAGACAGGGTCGGTGGCCGTCAGGTAGCTTTCCGGCTCGGACTGGAACTTCGAACGGCAGCGCTCGCTGCAGAAATGATAGAGGCGGCCGCCATGCTCTGATGTCGGCTTGCCGGCGGCCGGATCCACGATCATGCCGCAGACCGGGTCGAGCGGAGCCGCATTCGCGGCGGCGCCTTTGGACGCGCAGCAGCCGCCATGCGAGCCATGCGTATGATGATGGTGATCTGAATGCGTCATTTCGAAAATGCCTTGATGTCACTGCTTTGAGGTCGAGGTAGTGCTTCCAGTAACTGGAAGGTCAAGGGCTGTTTTGATTTTCCGATTCGGGCGCCGTGAAATCGATCGAACACCCCCTGCACAAAGGTACATCTCGTGCTAAAACTTTGCTTGCTAATATTACTCGCCGCATCACGTTCATCTCGCTAGATTTCGGTCGACAATGAAGTGCCTGGTCATAAACCTCGATCGGTCCTCGGACCGACTTGCCCATATGAGAGCAGAATTCGGCCGTATCGGCGTCGCGTTCGAGCGCGTCGTGGCGGTCGACGGACACAGCCATCCCGAACTCGAACAGCAACCTCAGCATCCAATGTATGGACCCCGGCAACTATCGAGCAGCGAAATCGCCTGCCTGCACAGCCATCGTGCCTGCTGGTCGATCCTGGCGCGGGGCGAGGCGCGCTACGGCGCCATCTTCGAGGACGACGTGGTCTTTTCCGCGAATGCCAGCTGCCTGCTTGCCGACTGCGGCTGGATCCCGGCCGACGCCGACATCGTCAAGCTGGAGACGTACTTCAGCAAGACCATAATCCAGCGGATGAGGATTTCCGCCGGTCATGGTTTTTCCGTGTCAAGGCTCTGCAAGTTCCATGCGGGAACCGGGGGCTACATCATCTCCAGGCAGGCCGCGCGCGATCTTCTCGAAGCGACCGAAAGGATCAACCTGACCGCCGATGACCTGATCTTCAACCCGGCGTTCGCGACATGGTCGAGCAACGCGATCTACCAACTTGTCCCGGCACTGTGCGCACAGGATCAAGTCCTCGGCGACAGGGCGCTGGGGATGCCAAGCCTGCTCGACCACGGACGCGAATGCAAATGGCTCGCCAGCGGCTTGATGACAAAACGCCGGCGGCCGATGACCGAGAAGATCAGGATCGAGATCGGGCGGGTCGTGGAATGGATCGTCGATTTCTGCAAGTTGCGGCGACGGACCGTCATCCCTCTCGCTTCGCCGGGGCCAAGGGATTAAGCAGGCTTCTCCGGGACCCACTCACAGCGCCGCCGAAACCGGGCGTAAATGCCGCCACAGGGCAGCTCCACCCAGCTCGCCAAGATGCTGTCGAGCAACCGAATCGAATTCCGTTTCGCGTCCGATGTCGCGAAATAGAAACCCTGTCCTGCGTCCAGAAACGGGTCATCGATCTAGTAACCGGAAGCTCAAGAGCCGCTTCGTCGCTGCTCGTTGCATTGCACCTTCGGGATTCCTGACGAAATAATCATGCGACCGGGCACCATCTGTGCTAGAGGGCGGCGACAGTCTCCTGGAAGTATAGATTTTATCCGAAAATGAAGTACCTGGTCATCAATCTTGATCGATCCCCGGATCGACTTGCCCATATCACCGCCGAGTTTGCCCGCATCGGCATCGCGTTCGAGCGCGTCGCGGCGGTCGATGCAAGACAACATCCCGACCTGGTGCTGCAACCCCAGCATGCCCGGTACGCCGAGCGACGCCTATTCGGCAGCGAGATCGCTTGCCTGCACAGTCACCGCGCCTGCTGGACCATCATTGCGCGGGACGACGCGCCCTACGGCGCCGTGTTCGAGGACGACATTGTGTTTTCCGCGAAAGCCGGTGTGCTGCTTGCCGATACGGGCTGGGTTCCGGCCGACGCCGATATCGTCAAGCTGGAGACATTCTTCCACAGAACGGTCATCCATCGGGCCGGCATCTCCGTCGGCCCGGGATTTTCCGTGTCCAGGCTGCGCAAGAACCACATAGGATCCGGAGGCTACCTGCTTTCCAGGCAAGCGGCCCGCGCCCTTCTGCGGGCAAGCGCGGAGGTCAACGTGGCGGTGGACAGCCTCATCTTCGACCCCGCATTCGCAACGGCAGCAGGCAAGACGATCTACCAGCTTGTTCCCGCGCTCTGCGCGCAGGACCAGTTCCTGCGCAACAGATTGCCAAGCCTGCTCCATCAGGAACGGCAAGCCGAGTGGACCGCGAGCGGGCAGGCCGAAAAACGCCGAAGGCCATTGTCGAAAAAGGTAGCGGTGGAGACTAGGCGGGTCGCCGAGTGGATCCTCGACTACTGCCAGTTGCGGCGACACGCGGTTATCCCGCTCGATCCGCCCGAAGCCGGACGTTAGATCTCTTGCCGCTACCGCCAGCGTGCCCGTGCCCACGCCGCGAAAGCAGGCTTGAGGCAGGCCTTTCGGTGCCCGTGTCGAAATTCCTGCTGAAGCTCGCCAGGGTTGATCTCTGACGCTGTTTCGAATGAAGGCTCACGCCCTGTTTTAGCCGCGCTCATTTCGTCGCACCGCAAATTACCCCAGAAATGATCAGCAATCCCTAGACCTTCACGTGCTAGACGGCTCTGGCGATCCGCTGAAGGTAAAGCCTGCGTCCGATATGAAGTGCCTTGTCATCAATCTCGATCGTTCTCCCGAGCGGCTTGCCCATATGACCGCCGAATTTTCCCGCATCGGCATCGGGTTTGAGCGAGTCGCCGGGATCGATGCCAGGCAACATCCCGACCTGGTGCTGCAGCCGCAGCACGCGATACACGCCATCCGGCCTCTTTCCGGCAGCGAGATCGCCTGCCTGCACAGCCATCGCGCCTGCTGGACGATCATTGCCAAGGGCGACGCCCCGTACGGTGTTGTGTTCGAGGACGACATGGTCTTCTCTGGCAAAGCCGGTGCATTGCTTGGCGATACGAGTTGGGTGCCAGCAGACGCGGACGTCGTGAAGCTCGAGACGTTCTTTTCCAGAACCGTCATTCAAAGGAGAAGGACTTCCGCCAGGAACGGTTTTTCCATGGTCCGGCTCCGCAAGGGCCATCCCGGGGCCGGGGGTTATCTCCTCTCGCGGCAAACCGCATGCGACTTCCTGGAAGCAACGGCGCAGGTCAACATAGCTGTCGATGATCTCATCTTCGACCCCACCATTTCAGCCGGCAAAACCGTCTACCAACTCGTTCCAGCGCTCTGCGCGCAGGACCAGTTCATTGGCGACGGGCTGCCAAGCCTGCTTGACCCGGAACGGGATGCCGCGCGGACCGCTAGTGGACTTATGACAAAGCACAGGAAGCCGACAACCGTGAGAATCAGCAGGGAAGCCGGGCGGGCAGCGCGGCGGATCACCGATTTCTTTAAGCTGCGGCGGCGGATTGTCGTCCCGCTCGCTCCAGTCGAGGCAAACGACTAGAGCGTTTGCCGGATTGACAGCAGGCCATACCCAGCGCCGAGAAAACACGCTATAGACGCCGCCCAAAAGGCAAGGCCAACCGGTATCCATGGCGAAAATCTCCCTGAAGCTCGATGAACTGATCGACGGCGACGCTTTGCGCCGCGAGATGACGGCGCTGACCGCGGCCAGCGCCGGCGACGGTTCCAGCCAGGCCATCCGTGCCGCCGTTCTTCAGCTTCTCAAGGGGCGCCTCGCCGAGGGCCGCAAGACAGCCGAGGCCATGCTGATGCAAGATGGCGGCGGCAACGCCTGCGCCGAACGGCTGTCGCACCTGATGGACGAGCTGATCCGGGCGCTCTACGATTTTGCCGCGACGCATGTCTACCGGGTGAAGAACCGGTCCTCGGCCGAACGCATGGCGGTCGTTGCCGTCGGCGGCTATGGCCGCGGCACGCTGGCGCCGGGATCCGACATCGACCTGTTGTTCCTGCTGCCCTACAAGCAGACGCCGTGGGGCGAACAAACGGTCGAGTACATGCTCTACATGCTGTGGGACATGGGGCTGAAGGTCGGCCATGCCACCCGCAACATCGATGAGTGCCTCAGGCTGTCGCGCACCGACATCACCATCCGCACCTCGATCCTGGAGGCGCGATTCCTGTGGGGCGAACGCAAGCTCTATGATGAGCTGATGCTGCGCTTCGACCACGAGGTGGTGCGCACGACCGGCCCGGAATATGTGCAGGCCAAGCTCGCCGAACGCGACGAGCGCCATGCCAAGGCCGGCGAAAGCCGCTATCTGGTCGAGCCCAACGTCAAGGACGGCAAGGGTGGGTTGCGCGATCTGCAGACGCTGTTCTGGATCGGCAAGTATTTTTACCGCGTGCGCACCGGCGAGGAACTGGTCGAGAAAGGCGTCTTCACCGAGGCCGAGTATCGCGAGTTCCAGAAGGCCGAGGATTTCCTGTGGGCGGTGCGCTGCCACATGCATTTCCTCACCGGGAAGGCCGAGGAGCGGCTGCATTTCGACATCCAGCGCGAGATCGCCGAACGGCTCGGCTATACGACCCATCCCGGCCTGTCGGCGGTCGAACGCTTCATGAAGCACTATTTCCTCGTTGCCAAGGATGTCGGCGACCTGACCCGCATCTTCTGCGCCGCGCTGGAAGAGGAGCAGGCCAAGCACGTTCCCGGCTTCAACCGCATCTTCCTGACCTTCCAGCGCCGCAAGCGCAAGCTGGCCGGGACGTCAGACTTCATCGTCGACAACCATCGCATCAACATCGCCGACGACCAGGTGTTCGAGCGCGATCCGGTCAATCTTCTCAGGCTGTTCTGGTTCGCCGACAAGCACGGGCTGGAATTCCATCCCGATGCGCTGAAACTGCTCACCCGTTCGCTCGGCCTGGTCAACAAGTCGCTCAGGCGCGACGAGGAAGCCAACCGGCTGTTTCTCGACATATTGACCTCGGACCGCAACGCCGAACTCAACCTGCGGCGCATGAACGAGGCGGGGCTGCTGGGCCGGCTGATCCCGGATTTCGGCAAGATCGTCGCCATGATGCAGTTCTCGATGTACCACCACTACACGGTCGACGAGCACTTGATCCGCTGCATCGGCGTGCTGGCCGAGATCGAGCGCGGCGATGGCGAGAAGGTGCATCCGCTGTCGCATTCGCTGATGCCGGGCCTGAAGAAGAGCCGCGAGGCGCTTTATGTCGCCGTGCTGCTGCACGACATCGCCAAGGGCAGGCCTGAAGACCATTCCGAGGCCGGCGCCAGGATCGCAAGGCGGATCTGCCCGCATATGGGGCTTTCGCCGGCCGATACGGAAACCGTCGCCTGGCTGGTCGAGAACCACCTCGTCATGTCGATGACGGCGCAGACCCGCGACCTCAACGATCGCAAGACGATCGAGGACTTCGCCTCGATCGTGCAGTCGGTCGAGCGGCTGAAGATGCTGTTGATCCTAACCGTCTGCGACATCCGGGGCGTCGGACCGGGCGTGTGGAACGGCTGGAAGGGCCAGTTGCTGCGTACGCTCTACTACGAGACCGAACTGCTGCTGACCGGCGGCTTTTCGGAAGTCTCGCGCGCCCAACGCACGGCGGCGGCACGCGAACGCCTGGCGGAGGCGCTCGCCGACTGGCCCGACAAGGCGCGCAAGCGCTATGTCGGACTGCATTATGAAAACTACCTGCTGACCGTGGACCTGCCAGACCAGCTTCGCCACGCCGAATTCATCCGCGAGGCGGACGCGGCGGGCAACAAGCTCGCCACCATGGTCAAGACCCACCAGTTCGAGGCGGTGACCGAAATCACCGTGCTGGCGCAGGACCATCCCCGTCTTCTCTCGGTCATTGCCGGGGCATGCGCCGGCGCCGGCGGCAACATCGTCGACGCGCAGATCTTCACCACGTCGGACGGCCGCGCGCTGGACACGATCCTGATATCGAGGGAGTTCGACCGCGACGAGGACGAGCGCCGGCGCGCCGAGCGCGTCGGCAAGCTGATCGAGGACGTGCTGTCGGGCAAGAGCTGGCTGCCGGAAATGATCGAGAAACGGACCAAGCCAAGGCGCGGATCCAAGGTGTTCAAGATCCCGCCGCGCGCCGAAATCCGCAACGCGTTGTCGAACCGGTTTTCGGTCATCGAGGTCGAGGGGCTCGACCGGCCCGGCCTGCTGTCGGAAATCACCGGGACGCTGTCCGACCTGTCGCTCGACATCGCCTCGGCGCATATCACCACTTTCGGCGAGAAGGTCATCGACACCTTCTATGTCACCGACCTCACCGGCCAGAAGATCGACAGCCCGGCCCGCATCGCCACCATTCGCAACAGGTTGATAGCGACGCTCGAAGGCGCGGCACTCGAACGCGGCGGCAGGGCCAGGGCAGCCGCCGAGTGACGGCCATCATCTCCTTCTTCCAATCCCACAGGCAGTCTGCGAACGCATGAGTCTCGTCAAGAAATTCGCCATCGTCGCTTCCGGCACGTTGATGAGCCGTGCGCTCGGTTTCGGCCGCGAGATGCTGATGGCAGCCGCTCTGGGCACCGGACCGGTCGCGGATGCCTTCAACGCCGCCTTCCAGTTCCCCAACACGTTTCGCCGGCTGTTCGCCGAGGGCGCCTTCAACGCCGCCTTCGTGCCGCTGTTCGCCAAGGAAATCGAGACGCACGGCACCGACGGCGCCAAGCGTTTCTCGGAAGAAGTGTTCGGGGTCCTGTTCTCGGCGCTCTTGGCGCTGACCATCGCCATGGAACTGGCGATGCCGCTGATCGTGCGCTACCTGGTGGCGCCGGGCTTCGCCGACACGCCGGGCAAGTTCGAGACGACCGTTACGCTTGCGACGATCATGTTCCCCTATCTCATCTGCATGTCGCTCGCCGCCATGATGGCGGGGATGCTGAACTCGCTGCGCCGCTATTTCGCGGCGGCCATCGCGCCGGCTTTCCTCAACATCATCCTGATCAGCGTGCTTGGCTACGCCTGGTACCATGGGCTGGATGCACATGCTGTCGGCTTCGCCCTGTCCTGGGGCGTGCTGGCGGCGGGCATGGTGCAACTCGCCATCGTCTGGGTGGCGGTGCGCAATGCCGGCATCTCGATCGGCTTCCGCCGGCCGAAGATGACGCCGAACGTGAAGCGGCTCCTGATCCTGGCGCTGCCGGCGGCGATCACCGGCGGCATCACCCAGATCAACCAGCTGATCGGCACGGCCATCGCCTCGGCGCAGGACAGTGCCGTCTCCTCGCTGGCCTATGCCGACCGCGTCTACCAGCTGCCGCTCGGTGTCGTCGGCGTCGCGGTGGCGATCGTGCTGCTGCCCGAGCTGTCGCGGGCGCTGAAGTCGGGCAACCTGATCGAGGCGGCCAATCTGCAGAACCGCTCCGTCGAATTCACCCTTTTCATGACCTTGCCTGCGGCGGCGGCGCTGTGGGTGATGTCGGAGCCGATCGTGCGGCTGGTCTACGAGCGCGGCGCCTTCGCCGCCAACCATTCGACCCCTGTCGTGGCGGCGATCCTTGCGATCTTCGGTCTCGGCCTGCCGGCCTTCGTCCTGATCAAGGCCTTCACCCCAGGCTATTTCGCCCGCGAGGACACGCGCACGCCGATGATCTTCGCCGCAATCTCCGTGGCGGTGAACGTCGCCACCGCGCTGACGCTGTTCCCGAGGATGGGCGCGCCCGGCATCGCCGTGGCGTCGGCCGTCGCCGGCTGGGTCAACGCGCTGATGCTGCTTGCCGTGCTGATCCGGCGCGGCCATTGGGGTCGCGACGTTCCGCTCTTGAAACGCATTCCGCGCCTCGTGCTGTCAGCGGTGGTAATGGGGGTCGCCCTCTATTTCGCCGAGCATTATTTCGCCGTCAGGCTCGGACCGGGCTCGCCGCTGGTGATCAAGGCAACGACCGTGCTGGCGCTGGTGGCCGGCGGGGCGACGCTCTATTTCGTCACGGCGTTCGCCACGGGCGGCGCCGATTTCGGCATGATCCGCAGGAATGTGAAACGTGGCTCAGGCAAGGCGGCGGTCAAGGACCCGTCCCAGGATTTATAGTGTCTGCGCCGCCCCTTGTATCTGCACGAGATGATTTTTGTGCGATGGAAGCGACTGAGCCTCGGGCCGGATGGCCATCCGGCCCGAGGCTTGGCGAAGTCGCCCGCTGCCCCTCCGGCTACAACCGTCAAT
>NZ_SRUS01000080.1:0-459 GCF_004794715.1 Mesorhizobium sp. M8A.F.Ca.ET.207.01.1.1
CCCGACTGCCCTTCCCCGCTCCCCGGCACCTGCTGCTGGCCGGTGCCGTTGTACTTGCCCTGTCCGGCTGCGCGTCGGTCGGCCGCTACCCGGTGCATGACCCGGCCGTGGCGGCGCAGTATGGGCGTGGCGATGCCACCCTCAACGCGCCGGCCGACGACCCGCGCAGCAGCCTGGATACACCGGGCCGCGACATCCGCCAGGACACCTGGTGGACCGGCTTCGGCGATCAACGCCTGGACCGCCTGGTGGCGCAGGCGCTGGCCGCCAACAGCGATCTGGCCGCCGCCGGCCTGGCCGTGCAGCGTTCGCGCCTGCAGGCCGGCCTGGCCAGCAACGCGTTGTGGCCGCAGCCTTCGTCCTCCGGCGTGAGCGGCAGCGCCAGCCGCGCCACCGACCAGCCCGACGACTGGCGCCGCAGCTATTCCACCGGCGTCTCGCTGGGCTGGGAAGTGGACC
>NZ_SRUS01000081.1:0-459 GCF_004794715.1 Mesorhizobium sp. M8A.F.Ca.ET.207.01.1.1
GACCACTTTAGGAGGATTTCGTTAAGGTGGGATGCGACCGGGTGACGCGCTGCTTCACTTTGTCGCAGGGCTGCGTGAAGGCCGCCGGGCATGGCCCAACACCACGGATTAAGCGCTTTGGTAGCTGCCAACCTTGGTTGGCACACACACCCAAACGCCGACCAAGGTCGGCATCTACCAGCAGCGATTGGAGCGGCCCATCACCCGGCGGGTGCCTCAGTGCCAGAAATACCAGGCCGCTGCAGCCAGCAGCGCGCCAAACAACAGCACCTGCACCACCACATAGACCACACCACTGTCGCGCGACTCAGCGGCAATGCGCTTCTGCAGCGCCTCGCTCACATCCGGCGTTGCTTCCTGCTGCGCCTGCTCACGCAACGCCTGTGCCAGCGCGCGCGCTTCCGCATCGCGAGGGTCGGTCGGTCGGTTCACAGCAGCTCTCCGGCGGTGGCATGCCGC
>NZ_SRUS01000082.1:0-459 GCF_004794715.1 Mesorhizobium sp. M8A.F.Ca.ET.207.01.1.1
CACCTTTGTCGGCAACCCGCCGATGAACATCCTGCCGGCTGCGCCAGGCGAGCGAGGCGTGATGATCGGTGCCAGGATCGTGCCGCTGGAGCGAACCCGGCTCACGGCCTGCCGCCTGGCCGAGATCGTGGAGATCGGGCTCAGACCGGAAGACTGCAGCCTCGCCCAGCCAGGCGAACCGGGGGCGCTGCCCGGCGAAATCTATGTCGTCGAGCCGATGGGCAACGAGACGCTGGTCAATGTCCGCCTCGAAGGCGGCAACGTCTCGGTACGGGCCGGCCGCGATTTCAGGGGCGCGGTCGGCGAAAGCATCGGCGTCGCCTTCGACCCGGCGAACGCCTGTTTCTTCAATTCGGCCGGCCTGACCGCCGTCCACAGGGTCAACAGCAATGGGAGAGTGAAATGATGCATTCCAGCAGACTTACTCGCCGCTCCGTCATCAAGGGCGGGCTGGGCCTG
>NZ_SRUS01000083.1:0-456 GCF_004794715.1 Mesorhizobium sp. M8A.F.Ca.ET.207.01.1.1
CGGCGCTGTATGGCGACCGGGTGGCGGGCTGGACGACGATGATGGCGGTGATCCTGTTCCTGGGTGTGGTGCAGATGATAGCGCTGGGCCTGATCGCCGAGTGGCTGGGGCAGCTTTACGAAGAATCCAAGCAGCGGCCGCTGTACCTGGTTGACGCCTGGCTAGCATCCGCCGTGGCAGACTCGGCCCTGCAACCCACCCTCGGAGGGCAGGCAGATGACCACGGTACGGCAACTGTTGGACGGCAAGTCTCCTGAAGTACATGCGGTCGCGCCGGAAGCGGCGGTGATCGATGCGATCCGATTGATGGCGGAAAAAGGCATCGGTGCGGTGCTGGTGATGGACGGGCCGAAACTGGTCGGGATCCTGTCCGAGCGTGATTACGCGCGCAAGATCGTGCTGCGTGATCGTTCGTCGCGGGATACCGCGGTGGCGGAGATCATGACGGCACAGGTG
>NZ_SRUS01000084.1:0-451 GCF_004794715.1 Mesorhizobium sp. M8A.F.Ca.ET.207.01.1.1
GACCCCGTCCCCACGGCTGGCAACTGCTGTACATCCTGCGCGGCTCGATCGTCAAAGCGATCGCGCCGAAGGTGCTGGCCATCCTGATCCTGTCCATCGCCGTGGCGGCGGTGGTGGAGCTGGCCCCGCCGACCGGCATCGAGCGCGTGTCGGTCACGCCGTTCACCCTGCTCGGCCTGGTCCTGTCGATCTTCCTCAGCTTCCGCAACAGCGCCTGCTACGAGCGCTGGTGGGAAGGCCGCAAGCTGTGGGGCCAGCTGGTCTACGAATCGCGTTCGCTGGCCCGCCAGGTGAACCTGCTGCTGGCCGATGACCCCGGCCGCCGCCGTCGCATCGCCTATCTCACCACTGCGTTCGCCCATGCGCTGGCCGCACGCCTGCGTGGGCGCATCGTGGCCCTGGCCGCCTTGCCATGGCTGGACAAGCCGCAGCGCGAGCAGCTGGGCCAGCG